>JBEEJT010000139.1:0-13571 GCA_041169085.1 Pseudomonadota bacterium
TTGATTGGTGTCGGGGAATTGGCTTCAAGCCAGAATTATACTTATGTTTATGATTGGGTAAATGTCCCCCCGGGGTCATATATTATTGTGGCAAAGGCCTACGACAAAGTAGGCAGGGTTGCCGACAGTACGCCGGTGAGCATCACTGTAAATTCGCCATCAGGTTCTACACTTCACTTCATCCACACCGATCACCTGGGTACGCCCCGCCTGATCGCCGACTCAAACCAAAAGGCAGTTTGGCGGTGGGACAACCAAGAGCCCTTCGGTCAAACCGCCGCGCAGGAGGATTCGGACGGCGACGGCAAGAAGTTCACGTTCAACCTGCGCTTCCCTGGCCAGTATCACGATGCTGAAAGTGGCCTACACTACAATCGAAATCGCGACTATGATCCGAACACTGGGCGCTACATCCAAGCTGACCCGATTGGATTGAGCGGCGGCATCAGTCTGTACGGATATGTCAGTGGCAATCCGCTGAGCTTCATCGACCCCCTGGGGTTGGCCAAGTGTGACGAGACCACCAGGGTTAGGCACTACACCAACCGCAAGGGCTCAAATGCAATCGAGGAGGAGGGTGTGATTCGAGCGCGTGACAACAATCGCGTTTATGTGGAGTCAGCGAATCAGAAGCCACTGAATCAGGTTGAGGCAGAAAGTAAGTATCAGATTAAACAAGGGCGCGGTCGCGATTACGTCGAAACAGATGTCGAGTCTTCACGTTTGGAGTGGGTGAAGAATCCTCGCTACGGAACAGAGGAGTTGACAGTGAAAGGTGACGTGACATTGCAAAACTCCAGTATCGTTAGGAGGCGGTGATGCAGCCAAACAATCAGCAGATTTGTCTGTCTGGGGAAGAGGCCCTAGCCATTTTGTCGGAGATAAATCTGGTTATGATTTCCCTTCGCAGCATCGGCGATGCGTACCTGAACGGTGGGCTGGAGTACGAAAGAGAGACGACGAGATTTATTGATGAATGGAAGGTGACCGCTCGGCTTGCCAACGCAAGGAAGATCCTCTCTGGGAAATTCGATAAAACTCTGGGGGCAGATGAGATGGACGACGAGGAGCGCGCAGCTGAGTTGCTGCCCTACTGGACCTCCATTAACTCGCGTGCCCCGTCCAGTCAGTAGCTTGGGATTACTGCAAGTGATGAAACAACGCCCGCAGCAGCGGGCGTTGTAGTTTCAAGCCTTGGGTGTGGAAGCAAATGGCTTGATGGCTTGGGCGGCAGTGGTGATGGGGATGCCGTTGAAGGCTTTGAGGACGAGCAAGTCTTCATCGCCTGAGACGATGAGAGAGGCCTTGGCGGCGAGGGCGCATGCCAGGACGGCATCGTCATCGGCGTCACGCGAGACTTGGGTGTCGAGCTGCCGGGCCGTCACCATGGTGGCAATGCGCCGATAGTGGGCCAGCATCTGTTCAACGGTGAGGCCTGTGGCGGCGACGTACTTGGCCAGCTTCTTCTTGGTCAGGGTGGCAGCCAGTTCATCGAGCAGAGCTCGGCTGGTAAAAAGCTGCACCTCCTTGTCCCCGGCCAGCTCAATCACGCGTCCCGGCGTGCCCTGCCACAAGAACGCGGAGACGAGCACATTGGTGTCAACCACCCAGCGAGGGCGGCGGGTCATGAGGCTTTGCTGGCCTTGCTCTTGCGCTCACGACGCACAGCGTTGACCTCGGCCTGAATCTCCTTCATCGACAGCGGCTTGCTGCCTGCAGTGCTGGCGCGCTGCGCGCCGGCCATCAGGGCCTGGGCGGCCCGACGCTGCATGGCGTCCTTCACCATCTCACGCAGGGCTTTGGGCGTGAGCAGCCCAGCCGCCAAGGCTTCACGGGCGAGCCGGTCGGGCAAATCGAGCTTGACTTCAAGAGTTGTCATGGCATTCCTTGTTCAGCGGCTGGCTGCATGAGCCGACACCAACTTCAGTATCTCAGTCACACAGTGAGATTCCTGCAACTGTACGTGCCGCAACACCCCACCTTATGGGTGGAGGGGGGCATGTAGGCCCAATCATCAGATTGAGCAGATAAGATTCGAGGATATACAAGCGCGCGAGTCTTGCGCGACCAACATCAGGGATTTTTCATGCAGTCGTGCAAGTGGCCTGCCTTGGCTTGGCATGTCCGACGCGGTTTCACATTGCTGGAATTGCTGGTCGTCATGGTGATCATTGGCTTGTTGGCTGCCTATGTCGGGCCCCGCTATTTTTCGCAAATTGGCAAGTCAGAGCGCAATGTGGCGAAGGCGCAGATCGACGGCTTGAGCAAAGCACTCGACGCCTACCGCCTGGATGTCGGGCACTACCCCAGCACCGAGCAAGGTTTGGCCGCCTTGGTGACGCGCCCAGCCGACGAAACCCGCTGGAACGGGCCCTACTTGCAGAAGGCGGTGCCACCCGATCCCTGGGGCCACGCTTACGTTTACCGCGTGCAGGCCGCCAATGGCGAGTTCGACCTGCTGTCGCTGGGCAAAGACGGCCAGGCGGGTGGGGAGGGTGAGGCCGCCGATGTCTCCTTCCGCTGAGCCGCAGGCCACGGGCAGCACGGCGCTGCAACTGAGGGTGCGCGACACCTTGGGCCAGGTGCGAGACGTGCAGCTGCCTGGGCCCAGTGCTCCCGATGCCGTGCGCCAAGCGGCCCAACTGGGCTGGCAGGTGCTGGCCATTCGCCATGGGGCGGGGCATGCGCGTCCGCGCAGTGGATCTTCCGCCGTGGCGGGCTTTCCGCTGCTCATGTTCAGCCAGGAACTGCTGGCCTTGCTGGACGCCGGCTTGCACCTCACCGAGGCCATGACCACCTTGATGGCCAAAGCCCGCCAACCGGCCGAGCGCGCTGTTTTGCAAGGCATGTTGACGGCCTTGCATCAGGGCAAGCCGTTTTCTGAGGCGCTCTGCAGCACAGCCTGGGCCTGTCCTGAGCTTTACCTGGCGGCCATTCGCGCGTCTGAGCAGACCGGCGATTTGCCCCAAACCCTGGCCCGCTATGTTGCGTACCAAACGCAACTCGAAGCCATTCGCAAGAAGTTGGTGTCGGCCGCCATTTACCCGCTGATGCTGTTGGTGGTGGGCGGCTTCGTCACGCTGTTCTTGCTGGGCTACGTGGTGCCCCGCTTCGCGTCGGTGTATGACTCGGCCGGCCGTGAGCTGCCTTGGTTGTCACTGCAGTTGCTGCGACTGGGGCGCACCTTGCACGACCACGCGGTGCTGGCGGGTGTGATGGTGCTCGGTGCCTTGGGCTTGGCCGTCGGGTCGGTGTGGCGGCCGCAGGGGCGTGCCTGGTGGGCGGCGCGCTTGGCGGCCTGGCCTGGCCTGGCGCCTCGCGTGGCCGAATTCCGCATGGCCCGCTTCTTTCGGGCTGTGAGCATGTTGCTGGCGTCGGGCATCGCCATGCCCAAGGCCTTGGGCATGGTGTCCGACCTGCTGTCGGGCGACCAACAGCGCCGTCTGCTGCAGGCCAGGCGTGACATCGACATGGGGCAGCCGCTGTCGGAGGCGATGTTGCGTGCCGGCTTGTCGACCCCGGTGGCCGACTCCCTGATCCGCGTGGGTGAACGCTCGGGCCAGATGGCCGACATGCTGGAGCGCCTGGCCCGCTTTCAGGATGAAGACTTTGCGCGCTGGCTGGACTGGGCCTCTCGGCTGCTGGAGCCCGTGCTGATGACGGTCATGGGGCTGGTCATTGGCATGGTGGTCGTGTTGCTTTACATGCCCATCTTCGATCTGGCAGGTAGCCTGCAATGAGCGCGGTGGTGCTGACCGACACGCACCTGCGCCAGGCCACCGAGGCCCTGGCCTTGCAGGGCGGTTCATGGTCGAGCGCGCTGGAAGTCGCCACGGGGTGGTCTGGGGCGCAGGTCACGCAGGCGCTGGCGCAACGCTTTGCGTGTACCGCCTGTGGCCTGGCGCAGGCGCAAGGGTTGTCGCCCAGGTTTGATGTCGTGCCCTTCACGGCCTGTCAGGCCCGTGGGGTGCTGCTGGGCACCGATGTGGCCGGACAACCCTGGTTGCTGCTGAGCAACCCGTTCGATGGCGATTCCGAAGCCTGGGCCATGCGCCAGGCCATGCAGCATGGCCTGGCGCCAGCGGTGGCCGTCGTGCATGCGGACGACTTGCAGGTGTGCCTGGCCCAGCAAGAACGCCAGCAGCGGGCGATGGATGGCTTTGCCGGCCCCGGCAACGCCACCCAAGACGACGACGTGGCGGCCACCATCTCGCTGGCGGCCATTCAAAGCGAAGACAGCGAGGTCATCCGGCTGGTGAACTCCACGCTCTACGATGCCTTGCAGTTGAAGGCCAGCGACATCCACCTGGAGTGCGACGCGGGGTGCCTGCATGTGCAGTACCGCATGGACGGCGTGTTGGTGCCCATCACCCAGGTGCAAGGCCAGGACACGGCCGAGCAGGTGATCTCGCGCATCAAGGTGATGGCCGACCTGGACATCGCCGAGCGCCGCGTGCCCCAAGACGGGCGCTTTCGGGTGCGCATTCAGGGGCGGGATGTGGACTTTCGCGTCTCGGTGATGCCCAACATCTTCGGGGAAGACGCGGTGCTGCGCTTGCTCGATCGGCAGCAGCTCACTGACGAAGCCCGTGCCCTGACGCTCGAGAGCCTGGGGCTGGCGCCCGACGTGATCCGCCAGGTGAGGCGCTTGGCGTCTCAGCCCCACGGCATGTTGCTGGTCACCGGCCCCACGGGTTCGGGCAAGACCACCACCTTGTACGCCGCCATCACCGAGATCCACACGGGGCGCGACAAGATCGTCACCATTGAAGACCCGGTGGAATACCGCCTGCCTCGCGTTCTTCAAATTCCCGTCAACGAGAAGAAGGGCCTGACCTTTGCCCGAGGCCTGCGCTCCATCTTGCGCCACGACCCGGACAAGATCATGGTGGGTGAGATCCGCGATGCCGAAACCGCCCAGATTGCCGTGCAGTCGGCCTTGACCGGCCACCTGGTGTTCACCTCGGTGCACGCCAACAGCGTGTTCGACGTGCTGGGTCGCTTCCTGCACATGGGGGTGGATGGCTACAGCCTGGCCTCGGCCCTCAATGGCGTGGTGGCGCAGCGCTTGCTGCGTGTGAACTGCCCGCATTGCCGTGTGGCGGTGGCCCCCGCTGAAGCCACACTGACCGACCTTGGCCTGAGCCCCGAATCGGTGGCGGGTTGGACCTTGGCCGCAGGGCAGGGCTGCACCCACTGCCGGGGCGCCGGCTACAAAGGGCGCAAGGCGGTGGCCGAGGTGCTGGTGATGGACGATGCCCTGCGTGAATGCATCGCCACCCACAAGCCCATTGCCCAGATGAAGGCCTTGGCGGCCGCGTCAGGCTGGACCCCCATCCGCCAGCAGGCTTTGGCCATGGCCGCCCTGGGCGACACGACGCTGGAAGAGGTGCTCCGTGTCACAGGTTGAGCGCAAGGTGCGACACGCCACGTTGTGCGTGAGGTCCGCAGCGCTGGTGCTGACCTGGGCCGGCGCCAACGGCGAGCAGCACAGCCTGTCTGCGCCGCTGGTCGGTGGCCCGGTGGCCGTGGGGGCGCTGGCTGCGCGAATGGGCACCGCACTGCGCGACCTGTCCGCGCAATGGGCAGCCCGCCATGGCCAGGGACCGGTGCAATTGAACGTGGCCATCTCTGAAGTCTGGCTGGCGGCGGCGGTGCAACCTTGGTCCTTGCAGGACAGCACCTGGACCGGGCAGGTGCGGCATTGGCGCGCAGGCCTGCGTGAAGCTGGCTGGCCGGTGAGCGAGGACGATGTGGTGGTGGCGCAAGACGCGCCGCATGGGCAGGCTCGCCTGGTGGTCGCCATCGACGCGGCTGTCTTGGCGGCCCTGTCGGCCTGGACGACCTCCCTGGGGTGGACCCTGCGCACGGTGCTGCCTTGGGGTGAGGCCTTGTTGTGCGCAGCCGCTGGGCAGGCACAGCCCGGGGTGCTGGTGCTGCGTGATGAAGCGACCGTGCTGCTGTATCGGCACGACAGCCGCGTGCGCGATGTGGTGGCGCTGCCTGCGCCAACAGGGCAGGCGCAAGACAACATGTGGGGCGAGCCCGTGCACCAAGCGCTGCGCCGGTTGCAGTTGCGCAGCCCGGCGTGGGCCGCCGCCACCCGCTTGCATGGCTTGAGCACGAGCGACATGCACCCGGTGCACCTGCCTGGCTGTGAGGCTTGGCCGCATGCGACCCTGGCTGCCACGGCGTGGCCCCGCAGCGACCTCGACGCCTGGTCGCCGCCTCTGCCGGGTTGGCGCGCGGCCTGGATGGCGGCTCTGGCCTGGGTGGCTGGCGCTTTGGCGGCCTTGGCGGTGGGCCTGTGGGGTGGTGGGCCATTGGCCTCCTTCCCGCAGGCGAACGTGGCGACCGTCCCTGGCTTGATCGGGCCGGCCAGTGGCCCAACGGCGGCACCTGATGCGGCACCTGCTGCGGCGGCCGAGGCGAAGCGCCTGCAAGCTGTCAATCGAGCGGTCGCAGTGCTCAACTTGCCCGCCGGAGACGTGATGCAGGCGGTGCAACCGCCTCGTGACTTGGCCGTGGTCTTGACGCGCCTCGAGCTGGCCGCAGTGGCCCCGCGGCAGACTTTGCGACTCACCGCCGATGCGCAAGAGCCCGCAGACATGTTCCGCTATGTGGAGCACCTGTCCCGACAGTCGGTGCTGGCGACGGCCAGGCTCACGCAGCATGACCGTGTGCCCTCGCCAACTGGCGCAGGGGCCACCGCCTGGCGCTTCACCGTGGAGGCGACATGGCAGCCTTGAGTCAACTTCGGTGGTCGCTTGAACGCACCTGGCGCCTCGGTGCCAGGCGGCGCTCGTGGTGGGCCTTGGCCCTGGGGGGCGGCCTGGCGCTGAATGCCTTGCTGTGGCCCTGGGCGTGGACACAGCTGTCGCACCACCGTCAGGTGCGCTCGGCTGCGCAGGTGGTGCCACGGGCGGGTGGCCAGCCCGCCGCAGGCGCAGTGACCACACCACCTGCGCTGCAAGCGTTCGAGCGCGTGCTGGTGCCCCACGCTGATGCCTCCAACGTGATGCTCGACATCTTGGAAGAGGCACATCGGCGCGCACTGGACGTAGGCGGTGGGGCCTACGCCCAGGCCTGGGATGCCGATGGCCACTTCGGCCGCCAGGATGCCCGCCTGCACTTCAGTGGCGAAGCCGTGGCCGTGCGCGACCTGGTCAACGGCATGCTCGAGGCGCAGCCGGCCTTGGGTGTGCAACACCTGGTGCTGCAGAAGGAAGCTTCGGGCCTGGTGTCCGCCCAGATCGACTGGGTGTTGTTCACGCAAGACCTGGGCGCGTCGAGCAGTGGGGGCGCGCGATGACACCCAACATGCACAAACGCCTGGCCCTGTATGGGTGCCTGGTGGCTGCGGCGGCGCTGGCCTGGTTTGCGCCTCCTGCCTCAGATGACGTGGCGGTGAGCTCGCGCACCCAGGCTTTGACGGCCAGCCCGGGCGTTCATGCGCCTGGTGCAGCACCGGCCATGCCCACACAGTCGGTGCTCGCCGCGACGGCGTCCTCAGACGTCATGCCGCTGCAACCACGTGGGGCCTGGAAGCCTGCCGCGGCCGCCTGGTCGGCGTTTGGGCGCGTTGCTGTTGCAGCGGCCTCTGCGCCTGCCGCCACAGCGGCCCGACCGCCCGTGGTCGCCGCATCCAGGCCCACGCCGGCTGTGGTGATGGCGGCCGCGTCAGCCGCCTCGTCGCCCGAGCCCACCGCACCGCCCTTGCCCTTCCGCTTTCTCGGGCGAGCCAGCCAGGCCGGGCAGGACAAGGTCTTTCTGGCCTGGGGCGAGCACAACCTCATCGTGGCCGAGGGCGACGCCGTGGCCACCCATTACCGCGTCCTGCACATCGAATCGCAGGCCGTGACATTCAAGTACCTGCCCCTCAATGTGGTCCAGCAGTTGGACACCCGGGGCGGCAACCAAGAGATGCAGAGATGACGAGGTGGAACGCAAGTTCGCGCAAAGGCCTGTTGCGGTGCACCCGGGTGCTGGCCATGGCGGTGGCGCTGGCCGGTCTGTTCGGATGCGCCGCGCAGCGTGCATACGACGACGGTCAGTCCCTCATCGCTCAGGGCCAGGGCCCGGCGGGCATGGCACGGCTGGAAGAGGCGGTGGCGCGTGACCCGGGCAACGTGCAGTACCGCATCACCCTGGCTTCGGAACGTACCCGCTTGACCCAGGAGGCCGTCACGCAAGGCCGGCGGGCGCTGCAGGCAGGTGACCTTGACCTGGCGGAAGCCCAGTTCGGAGCGGCCATGCGGCTGGATCCACGTCACGCAGCCGCCCGCCAAGGCGCCGAAGATGTGCGCAAGGAGCGCATGCGCCAGTCCAGCCTCGACGACGCAGAACGCTTGATGCAGCGCGGCGGCGCGGTGGCCTGGATGCAGGCCGGCACCTTGCTGCGTGAGGTGTTGAGCGTTCAGCCTGCCCATGCCCGGGCGCTGGGCCTCAAGGACAAGTTGGAGCAGATGCAAAGCCAGCAGGCACCCGTCGAAACAAGGCTGCTGCCCGCGTTCCGTCAGCCCATCACGCTGGAATTCAAGGACGCGCCTTTGAAATCGGTGTTCGACCTGGTGGCCAAGTTGTCGGGCTTGAACTTCTACTTCGACAAGGAGGTCAAGACCGATTTGCGCACCACCATTCTGGCCAAGAACGCAGCGATGGAAGACGCCGTGCGCTTGGTGCTCAGCAGCCATCAACTCGAGCTCAAGGTGCTCAACGGCAACTCGGTCCTGGTGTATCCAGCCACGCCGACCAAGCTCAAGGAATACCAGACCCTGGTGACCCGAGCCTTCTACGTGGTGAACGCCGACGTCAAGCAGGTTGTCAACTCGATCAAGACCATCGTCAAGACCAAAGACCTGATCTTCGATGAGCGCGTGGGCCTGGTCATCATCCGTGACACGCCACAAGCCGTGCGCATGGCCGAGCGCATCGTGGCGCTGCAGGACATGACCGACCCTGAAGTGATGCTGGAAGTCGAGGTGATGGAGGTCAAGCGATCCAGGTTGCTGGAGCTGGGCGTGCAATGGCCCAGCCAGCTGACCTTGTCGCCGCTGCAAAGCTCGGGCACGCCGCTGACTTTGTCGGCACTTCAGGACATCGGATCCAGCACCACCCAGGCCAGCCTTGGCAACCTGCTCATCAATGCGCGTAAGGAAGACCAGAAGAGCAACATCCTGGCCAACCCGCGCATCCGGGTGCGCAACAAGGACAAGGCCAAGATCCTGATTGGCGACAAGGTGCCGGTGATCACGTCCACCTCAACCGCCACGGGCTTTGCTTCGGAATCGGTGAGCTACATCGATGTGGGCCTGAAGCTGGACGTCGAGCCCAACATCTACTTGGATGACGAAGTGGCCATCAAGGTGAACCTGGAAGTCTCCAACCTGGTGCGGGAAGTCACCACCAAGTCCGGTGCGCTGACCTATCAGATCGGCACGCGTGGCGCCACGACCGTGCTGAGACTGAAGGACGGTGAAACCCAGATCCTGGCGGGCCTCATCAGCGACGAAGACCGCGCCACCGCCAACCGCGTGCCAGGTCTGGGTGAGCTGCCGGTCTTGGGGCGCTTGTTTGGCAGCCAGAAGGACGACACCAGCCGCAACGAAATCCTGCTGTCCATCACGCCCCGGGTGGTGCGTTCGCTGCATCGACCCGATCTGGACGTGATGGAGTTCGAATCGGGCACGGAGGCCAACGTCGGGGCGGAAACGCTGCGTTTGACCCCGGTGGGTGCCACCACGGCGTCGCTGGCGCCAGTGGCCCCTGCTGCGGCTGGGCCGATGGGCCCCTTGACCGCGCCCTCGTCAGACGCTGCGCCTGTCGCGATCGACGACGGCATGGTGCAGTTCGCCTGGCGGGGTGCGCAACAGGCCAAGCTGGGCGAGCCCTATGCGCTGTCGCTGATGGTGGATGCCACCATGGCCGTGCAGTCGGCGCCGGTGCTGATCGAGTTCGATGCCTCGGTTTGGGCGGTGGACGGCGTTCAAGAGGGTGGCTTCTTCAAGCGTGGAGGGGGCAGTGCCTTCAGCTCGGAGGTCAACGCACAGCGCGGCCGCATCCTGGTCAAGGCGGCCAGGGCCGAAGGCGCCGGCCTGGCGCCTGCGGGGCGAGGTGAGCTGCTGAGCCTGTCCTTGCGCCCTCTGAAGGCCGTGCCTGAGGGCACGACCATCCAGGTGATCACGGCTGCGCCGCAGCCCACGTCGGTGCGGCCGGTTTTGGTGCCGGTGGAGCATTGGGTCAAGGTGGTGCCATGAAGGCCAGGGGGTTCACGCTGATCGAGCTCATGATGACCTTGGCCATCATGGCAGTACTCGCCATGGTCACGTTGCCCTTGGCGCAACTGGGTGTGCAGCGTGCGCGCGAGCAGGATCTGCGTACCGCTCTGATCCAGATTCGCGAAGCTTTAGACGCTTACAAGCTCGCTGCGGACCAGGGGCATATCCAGGTGCCTGTGGGAGGAAGTGGCTATCCGCCCAGCCTGGCTGTGCTGGTTGAAGGGGTGAAGGACATGAAGTCACCCACGGGGCGGCAGATCTACTTCTTGCGCGCGCTGCCCGCCGACCCATTTGCCTCGGGCGCACCTGTGAGTGGCACGCCGGGCGGCTGGGGGCTGCGCAGCTACGCGTCCACCGCAGCCGAACCCAAACCCGGTGACGACGTGTTCGATGTGTATTCGCAGGCCGAAGGCAAGGGCCTGAACGGTGTGCCTTACCGGCAGTGGTGAACCCGGCCATGAAGCGCACCCCAAGCCCAGGCTTCACCCTCATCGAACTGATGGTGGTGATGAGCATCGTCGCCTTGTTGCTGACACTTGCCTTGCCGCGCTACTTTGGGTCGTTGGACAAGGCGCGGGATGTTGCTTTGCAGGAAAACCTCAAGGTGGTGCGCGCCACGTTGGACCGCTTTCATGCCGACAAGGGGCGCTACCCTAAAGACCTGCAGGAACTGGTCGACGAGCGTTACCTGCGCGAATTGCCCATTGATCCGATCACGGAACGCCCGGACACCTGGCTGATCGAGTTGCCCAAAGGCGAAGAAGGCGGCGTGGGCGATGTGCACAGTGGCGCCCCCGGGGTGTCGCACACGGGGAAGGCCTATGCGAGTTACTGACTGCATGCGGCGGGCCGTCTCGCGCCGTCAAGCCGGATTCACTTACCTGTGGGTTTTGATGTCCGTGGCCTTCATGGGGCTGGGGTGGATGGTGGCGGCAGACGTTTACGCCACCTCACTGCGCCGCCAGCAAGAGGCCGAACTGCTGGCCATCGGGCGCCAGTTTCGGCGGGCGCTCAACAGCTACCACAACGTGCCGGGCCCGCAAGGCGTCAACCAATACCCCGAGCATCTGGAAGACCTGCTGGAAGACCGTCGAGGGCCCGTGCCACGCAAGCACCTGCGCAAGATTTTTGTGGACCCAATGACCGGTAAGGCTACCTGGGGGGAAGTGCGAGTGGGAGGGCGGATTGTGGGGGTGCATTCACTGTCGTCTGCGAGGCCGCTCAAAAAGGTGGGCTTTGACGAAACATTCAAAGGATTCGAGCCCGCTGACAAGTTGAGTGCCTGGATTTTCTAGGGATGCCTGCTCAGACCGGACAGTCAATCAGCTCGCCGAAAGCGTTTGACCATCAAGAAGGGGGCAACCGTGCTTGTGGCAATGGTGCGTGGCGGCGGTGATCTGTGCTGGCTGAGGCGTAGCTGAACTTAGATTGGCGGCAATTCGTCAGCAGCTGTAAACGCCTCTCCTGTTGTGGCGGGTCAGTGGTGCACACTGGCGCCACTACAAAACCGCCGATCAGGCATTCAGGGAGAGGTGAACACCCATGAGGTGGCACAAGGCAGGGCGCCAGTTCGCGGCGCCCTTCATCGTCGCGGCCGTGTTGAGTGCCTGTGGTGGGGGTGGCGGCAGCGCACCACCCACCGTCAACTCAGGCAACCCATCTGCCACACCGCCCGGCACCACGCCCGGCACCACTTGGGGCGTGTCGGCCCAGGGCGAGCTGCCCGGCGCCTTGCTGGTGCGCGACCCGGGCGACCCGGTCTGGGGGCTCTCGTTGCGCGATGGCAGCGTGTTCACCCTGCCGCCCTCGGACCAATCTGGCAAGAACGTCTATTGGGCCGTGGCCTCAGGCGGGCAGCGCCTGGTGCAGTGGAGCGACGAAGACTGGCTCAGCCGCACGCCGATCCGCATCTACGACGCCCATTACCGCTACATCCGCAGCCTGACCTTGGCCTGCAAGTTGACCACCGGCTCGCACCCGCTGCTGTCGCCCGATGGCCGCTACATCCTGAGCAGCTGCGAAGACAACAACTACGACGAGCACCTGAACGTGTTCGACGCGCAGACGGGGGGCATCGTCAAGCAGGGGTCGATGCTGGACGACGCCGTCGTCATCGCCGCCGCGCCGGCCGATTGGTTGCCCGATGGCCACTACCTTTACATGGTGGGCAACCAGGTCGTGGTGGCTTCACCCACCGAGCACGACGACACCGTGGTGGGTGACTTCCCCACCTTGCCTTACAACAGCGTGTGGGGCGACCAGGGCGAATATGTGGCCGGCCATTCCAGCCTGGTGGTGAGCCCGGACGGCCAACGCATCGCCTTCACCTGGACCGAGCGCCATGGCTTGTCGTGGGACACGCACGTGTGGGTGGCGGCCGCTGACGGCTCCGAGCCCCACCGCGTGACCCACCGGCCCTTGGACGAAGAGGACTCGATACTCGACTTCGGGTTTGGCAGCCCGCAGTGGTCACCCGATGGCCGCTGGCTGTCGCTGTCCATGTACATGAATGGCGTATCGGTCGGCCCGGTCGACCCGCTGAACCCGGAGTTCGGTTCACGCGTCATCGGCACCACCGGCTGCGGGGTCAGCCCGGTCTACATCGTGCCCGCCAACAGTGAACAAGTGCCACTGACCTGGCTGCACGTGGAACCCACCCATGGCCTGGCCGTGGCCCCCACGGGCACCCAGCCCGCTCGCTGGTTGAGCACCTGTGGCAGCGCGATGTGGGCGCCTTTTGGCCCGCCCTGAAGTGCCCTGACGCACCCTGAAGCGCCCGCGGACGCCGGGCCTTTAGCGGTTGATTTCTTCCACGTGCACCAGCGACGCGCCATAGCGCTCGTCGCACGGCACCTTGCCTTCGCACAGCGCTGCGCCCACATAGGGGCTGCCCGGGCCCTGGTGGGTCTCCCACATGGCCTTGGCCTGGGCCATGTCGAACTCGGGGATGGCGTCCTTGGTGTTCAGGCCCAGCTTGGACAAGTCACGCTGCACCGGTGACACGATGGTCACGATGTGGTTGACGCCCGCCGGCCCGCCCGCCGTGATCTGCCAGCCCTTGCGGGGCAAGGCCACCAGCTTGTTGGCCTCGATGCGGTTGGCCTTGTCGAGCGCGTTGGGGAAAAGCAAATACATGTGCGACTGGTCGGTGCCCGCCAGGTACACATACAGGTAGCCCGGTTCGCTGCTCTTGACCTGGAAGAGCAGCTTGTCTTTGCCGATGACGATCTGCGATTTGTCGGTGATGGTGTTGACCGACACCAGCGGGTCGGCCCCCCGAACGATGCCTTCGAG
>JBEEJT010000140.1:0-3382 GCA_041169085.1 Pseudomonadota bacterium
AGCGCCAGCCGCGGCGCGCCAAGGCTGGGCACAACGTCACGCAGATGCACTATGCCCGCCAGGGCATCATCACCCCTGAGATGGAGTTCGTGGCCCTGCGCGAAAACCAGCGCCGCATCGACCAGGCCGAAGACTGGCGTGCGAAGTACGGCATGGACGCCGAACGCGAAGCCCGCCTGCGCGGCAACCCCATGGGCGCCATGATCCCCCGCGAGATCACGCCCGAGTTCGTGCGCGACGAAGTGGCCCGTGGCCGCGCCGTGATCCCCGCCAACATCAACCACACCGAGCTCGAGCCGATGATCAGCGGCCGCAACTTCCTGGTGAAGATCAACGCGAACATCGGCAACAGCGCCGTCACGTCGTCGATTGAAGAGGAAGTTGAAAAGCTGGTGTGGTCGATCCGTTGGGGCGGCGACACCGTGATGGACCTGTCCACCGGCAAGCACATCCACACCACGCGCGACTGGATCGTGCGCAACAGCCCCGTGCCGATCGGCACCGTGCCCATCTACCAGGCGCTGGAGAAGGTGGGCGGCGTGGCCGAAGACCTGACCTGGGCCATCTTCCGTGACACGCTGATCGAGCAAGCCGAACAGGGCGTGGACTACTTCACCATCCACGCCGGCCTGCGCCTGCACCACATCCCGATGACGGCCAAGCGCCGCACGGGCATCGTGTCGCGCGGCGGCTCGATCCTGGCCAAGTGGTGCATCGCCCACCACCAGGAGAACTTCCTGTACACGCGTTTCGAAGAGATCTGCGAGATCATGAAGGCGTACGACGTGACCTTCTCGCTGGGCGATGGCCTGCGCCCCGGTTGTTTGAGCGACGCCAACGACGACGCCCAGTTCGCCGAGCTGCAGACCCTGGGCGAACTGACCCAGATCGCCTGGAAGCACGACGTGCAGACCATCATCGAAGGCCCGGGCCACGTGCCGATGCACATGATCCAGGCCAACATGGACGAGCAGCTCAAGCACTGCCATGAAGCGCCCTTCTACACCTTGGGCCCCTTGACGATCGACGTGGCCCCGGGCTACGACCACATCGCCTCGGCCATCGGTGCGGCCATGATCGGCTGGATGGGCACGGCCATGCTGTGCTACGTGACCCCGAAGGAGCACCTGGGCCTGCCCAACCGCGACGACGTCAAGCAAGGCCTGATCGCCTACAAGATTGCCGCGCACGCCGCCGACATCGCCAAGGGCCACCCCGGCGCCCGCGCCCGTGACGACGCGCTCTCTGAAGCCCGCTTCGACTTCCGCTGGCAAGACCAGTTCAACCTGGGCCTGGACCCGGAAACGGCGCGCGACTTCCACGACGAGACGCTGCCCAAGGACGCGGCCAAGGTGGCGCACTTCTGCTCGATGTGCGGCCCCAAGTTCTGCTCGATGAAGATCACGCAGGAGGTGCGTGAGTTCGCAGAGAAGGGCATGGCCGAGAAGTCGCAAGAGTTCAAGCAAGTGGGCGGCGAGATCTACATCCCCATCAAGTCCGCCTGAGCGGGCGCAAGCTGAAAGGACGCCGCGCATGGCCACCGCTCACATCGGCATCGCAGGCGCCGGCCTGCTGGGCCGGCTGCTGGCCTGGCACCTCAGCCGCCAAGGGCTGAAGGTGCAAGTGTTCGATCCCGCCCCTGGAGCCGCCCCGCAATGGGACGGCCAGGGCGCTGCCGGCTTCACGGCCGCAGGCATGCTGAGCCCGCTGGCCGAACTCGACAACGCCGAGCCCGACGTGGCCGCGCGCGGATGGGTCGGGCTGGCGTGCTGGCAGGCCGTGGCGGCCGAGCTGGGCCAGCCTGCGCTGGTGCAGCGCCGGGGCAGCCTGCTGGTGGCCCATGGCTCGGATGTGGGCTCGGCCAACCGGGTGCTGGTGCGCCTGCAGGCCGCCGCACAAGACGCGACCTTTCAAAGCGAAGCCCACCGCTCGCAAGCCGGCCTGCCCGACGATACGCTGGCTGGTATCGACCTGAAGGCCGGCGACGGTGCGGTGCACGCCTACCCGCTGCAGGCCGGTCGTCTGCAGCAACTTGAGCCCGACCTGCACAGCAGCCAGGGCACGCTGCATGGCTGGTGGCTGCCGGGCGAAGGCCAGATCGACACCCAGGCCACGCTGATGGCGCTGCATGACCAGGCAGTGGGCGCAGGGGTGCAATGGCATTGGGGCACCAGGGTGACCCAGGCCGAGGCCGGCCAGCTGACCACCGCCGATGGCCAGACGCACCACTTCGACACCGTGATCGACACGCGCGGCGTGGGTGCCCGGCCCGCGCTGGACGTGCGCGGCGTGCGCGGCGAGGTGGTGTGGCTGGACGCGCCTGAGGTGACGCTGCACCGCCCCGTGCGCCTGCTGCACCCGCGCCACCGCGTGTACATCGTGCCGCGAGGCGATGGCCGCGTGCTGGTGGGGGCCAGCGAACTCGAATCTGAAGACCGCTCGCCCGTGTCGCTGCGCAGCGCAGTCGAGCTGATGGCCGCCGCCCACAGCGTGGTGCCTGGCCTGGCCGAAGCCCGCATCCTGAAGCTCGACCGTAGCCTGCGCCCCGCCACGCCAGACCACCGGCCCGTGTGCGTGGCGCAGCCCGGGCTGCTGCGCCTCAATGGCCTGTACCGCCACGGCTGGCTGCTGGGCCCCGCGCTGGCGCAGCAAGGCCTGCAGGCCATGGGCTGGGCCGGCTTGCCCGGCGCCTGGGCCGCGCCTGCGACAATGGCCACCGCATCCGCGCCAGCCCCCTTGCTGCTCGGCAGCCGCTGAGTGCCTCCGATACCGCTGTTCACCATGTCCACCGACATCACCATCCGCACCGACCAGGGCGACGTGAAGCTGCCCGCCGGCAGCACCCTGGCCGACGCCGTGACCGCCCTGCTGGCCGGCCGCGACGTGCAAGCCGACCAAGTGGCCACCGCCGTCAACGGCGACTTCGTGGCCCGCAGCGCGCGCGCCACCCATGCCCTGCGAGACGGCGACAGCGTGCTGTGCTTCTCGCCCATCACCGGAGGCTGATCGCCATGTCCGCCATCGCACCCGCAACCGCAACGCCCACCGCATCGCCTGACACCTGGCAGATCGGCGACACCACGCTGAGCAGCCGCTTCCTGTTGGGCACCGCCGGCTACCCCTCGCCCGCCGTGCTGCAACAGGCCATCGAGGCCTCGGGCAGCCAGGTGCTCACGCTGGGCTTGAAGCGCACCTTGGCCGTGGGCGGCGACAACGGCTTCGTGAAGATCATCCGCGACACGGCCCAGGCCCGTGGCGCCCACCTGCTGCCCAACACCGCCGGCTGCCGCAGCGCCAAAGAGGCCATCACCCTGGCCCACATGGCGCGCGAGCTGCTGGGCACAGCCTGGATCAAGCTGGAGGTGGTGGGTGACGAACACAC
>JBEEJT010000141.1:0-13462 GCA_041169085.1 Pseudomonadota bacterium
AACGGGTGGCGGGGTGGTGCTCAGCGACGACGCGCTGGGCCTGGGGCTCGCCATGGTGGGCTTCGGGGTTGACCCCACCGAGGCGCTGACGCCTGCGCAAGCTCAAGCCTGGCGGGCACGCGGGGGGCAGTTCGTGCAGATCAACCCGCGCGGGCACATGGCGCGGCCGTCCTCACTCAGCCTGTGGGAGGACATCGCCGGAGGGCTGATCCCGGCTGCGGTGCCTGTTGGCTGGGTGGCCGTCGTCAGGCCCGACAAGGTGGTGATGCATGACGGCCCGAGCGCGCAGGCCAGCGCCATGCTGTCGGCCTGTTCGGCCTTGTTGGTGGCGCAGCCGCTTGCCTGATCGCCAACCTGATCCATGACCTTGACTTTGATCTTGAAGCGCACAACCACCATGTTCCACCCCCAAGACATCGTGCTGATCACCGGCTGCGGCGCCGGCATCGGCAAGGCCCTGGCCATGGAGTTCCACCGCCGGGGCGTGCAGGTGTGCGCCACCGCCAGGCGACAGGCGTCCATCGACGACCTCCGGGCCATGGGCATGCTCACCTTGCCCCTGGACGTGTGCGATCCCAGCCAGGTCGATGCCGTGCTGGCGACCTTGCGCACCCAGCAGCGGCGGGTGCGCATGCTGATCAACAACGCAGGCTACGGGGCCATGGGGCCGCTGGTCGATGTGCCGCTGCAGGCCTGGCGCGAGCAATTCGAGGTCAACCTGTTCGCGCTGGTGGCGCTCACGCGAGCGGTGGCGCCCGAGATGATCGCGCGGCGGCAGGGCACGATCGTCAACATCAGCAGCATCTCGGGCGTCGCGCCCACGCCGTTTGCCGCGCCCTATTGCGCCAGCAAGGCCGCGGTGAACGCGCTGTCGGATGCGCTGCGCATGGAGCTGCGCCCCTTTGGCGTGAACGTGGTGACCGTGCAGCCCGGCGGCATTCAATCTGCATTCGGTGATGCCGCTGGCGCCCGCGTCAGCCTGGCGCCTGACTCGCCCTACCTGCCGGTCAAGGCAGGCATCATGACCCGCGCGCAAGAGGGGCAGCGGCAGGCCATGCCTGCCGCCGAGTTCGCGCGGCGCGCGGTCGATGCGCTGCTGTCACCGGCCTGTCCGAGCGTGTTGCGCATCGGTGAAAAGAGCCGGCTGCTGCCATGGCTCAAGCGCAGCTTGCCGGATCGCCTGCTGGATGGGCTCTTGAGCAGGCGCTTTGGCCTCGATCAACTGTCGTCTGCCCCGACGCAAGGGGCAAGAGGGCGCTGACTGACGCACCGCATCAAGTGCTCTCAGCCAGCTCGCCGTGCGCCAAGGGGGTCACCGGCGCCGCCCACGCCGCAGCCCACGCCGGCAGTTGGTCGGCGGGCATGGGTTTGGCGATCCAGTAGCCTTGGGCGATGTCGCAGCCCAGCTGGCCCAGCAGGGGCCAGGCGGCTGCTTCTTCCAGGCCCTCTGCCGTGACCTTCAGTCCCAGGTTGTGCGCCAGGTCCACCACCGAGCGCACGATCTTGGCGTCCTGCGCATCGCGGTGCATGTTCATCACGAATGATCGATCGATCTTCAGTTCGTGCACCGGCAGGCGCTTGAGGTAGGCCAGCGACGAGTAACCGGTGCCGAAGTCGTCGATCGACATCTGCAGGCCCATGTCGTAGAGCAGCCCCAGTGTTTGCTGGGCACGGTTGGGGTCGTCCATGATCGCGCTTTCGGTGATCTCCAGGCACATCGCGCTGGCGGGCACCCCATGCTGCTGCAGCAGCTTGCCCACGCGTGCGGGCAGCTCGGTGTCGATCAGGTCGCGTGCGGACAGGTTGATCGACATCTGCAGCGTCAGCCCCTGGTCGGTGCAGGCCCGCCACACGCGCATCGATTCGCCCAGCAGCCAGGCGGTGATCTGGCGGATGAAGCCGGATTGCTCCGCAAACGGGATGAACAGGCCGGGCGGCACCATGCCGCGCTCCGGATGGGCCCAGCGGATCAGGGCTTCGGCCCCCACCAACTGCCCGGTGCGCAAGCTCACCTTGGGTTGCAGGAACAGGCGGAACTCCCGCTGCTCGACGGCCTGGCGCAGCTCGCCCAGCAGCGACAGCGCCGCATCCGATTTGACGTCCATTTCAGGCCGGAACACCGTGTGGCCGGTTTGCGCCTGCTTGGCGTGGTGCATGGCCAGCTCGGCGCGGCGCATCAGCGTGGCGTCGTCGATGGCGTGCTCAGGGCAGACGGCGATGCCGATGCCGGCGCCCAGGTCCACGGTGCTGCCATTGAGGTCGATCGTGGCCTCCAGCCCTTGCTGGATGCGGCGCGAGGTCGCCAGGGCCTCGTCGATGCCGCCATGCGCCAGCAGGATGGCGAACTCATCGCCCCCGAGGCGCGCCACGGTGTGGTCGCCCGCATTCAATTGACGGCACAGCAGCTCGGCCACACGTTGCAGCAGCTGGTCGCCGGCGTCGGTGCCCAGCACGTTGTTGACGTGGCGGAAGCGATCCAGGTTGAGCATCACCACGGCGCAGCCATGCTGGTGGCCGATGGCGTGGGCCACGGCCTCGCGCACCGCCACGCTGAAGCCGGCACGGTTGGGCAGGCGGGTCAGGGCATCGGTCAGGCCGCTGCGGCGGATTTCGTCTTCGCGATCGCGCACGGCCTGGCGCATGGTCTCGAAGGCGCCGGCCAGGGCGCCGATTTCATCGTGGCCTTGCGGGGGAATGGGCGCCTCGAAGTCACCCCGCGACAGCCGCTCGGCCAGGCCGGTGAGCGTGCTCACGGGCTGCGTGATGCGCTTGGTGGTGAGAGCGCTGCCCAAGGCAAAGGCCAGCACGCCAACGCCATTGAGCGCCAGGATGGCCCACTGCAACTGCTGGAATGGGGCCACGGCCTCGTCCACCGAGCGCAGCATCAACGCGTGAATGGGCTCGCCGGCGTGCCCCAGGGCCAGCTGTTGGGCCACATAGGGCCCGTCGGGGAGTTCGAAGGACAGCAGCTTGTCGCGCGGTGCTGGCGTGGCTGGGCTGGCCGAGGGTGTGGCTTCGGCTGCCGGCGGTCGCCATTGCTGGAGCAGGGCACTCAGCGCCTCGCCATCCAGCGAAGACAGCGCCGCCTGCCACTGGCCTAGCGGGCTGGCCGTGAGGATGACCAGGCCCATGTCGGTGAGCTGCTTGACGTCCTTGGACAGCCGTTCGTCAAACCGAAAGCCCATCACCACCCAGCCGATGGTCACCGGCGCGCGGATGGGCACAGCCACCAGTTGCAGCGCCTGCGAGCCGTAGGCCACGACCATGCCTGTGGTGTTCGGGTCTTCGCTGGCCTCGGTCTGGTGGATGGCCCGCTTGGCCAGGGCGGTCAGCGCGGCCGTGGGCACCAGGGTGCTGGCCTGGATGTCGCCCTGGGCGGTCGTCATGATGGAGAAGCTCGCGCCCACGCGCTCGCCGTGGTTTTCCAGGGCCGACACCAGCGTGGCGGTGTCTCCGCTGGACAGCGCGGCGCGGAAGCCGTAGTCGGCTGCCAGCAGGCGGGTGGCTTCGGTGAGGTGCGTGGCGCTTTGCATCAAGAGCCGCCGCAGCACCTGCTCACCCAGGTTCAGCGAAGAGGCCAGCAAGGCCCGAGCGTTGTGGTCGATGCTGCGCTGGACCAGGCCGAACGTGAACACCTGCACCAGCAAGAGCAGGCCCAGGAACACGGCAAAGATGCGAAAGCCCAGCCGGCGCCGCAGCGGGATCCCTTCCATCGAGCTGGCCTCGTGCGTCATGGCTGAGCAGGGGCCCCCAAGCGCAAGGTCTGTGTGGCGCCGCTGGTGGCCGACACCTTGATGGCCAAGCGTTGCGGCGGCTGCTTGTCGCCCAGGCGGGCATGCCAGAGCTGCAGGGTGTGTTCGCCGGGGGGCACGTCCAGCGTGGCATGGCCGATCTTGTCGGTGACTGCAAAGTAGGGCGTGTTGACCACGTGGATGTAGCCGGCCATGCGGTCATGGATGTTGCAGCCCAGGATGGCCGTGCCAGCTTTGTCGAACACCACCGGCGAGGCCGGTGTGCCCGCATACAGCTTGATCTCGAACGGCTTGGCGGGCGAAAACGAGTAGATGTGGTGGCGCACGGTGTCGAAGTTCGGGAAGTTCACCGCCGTGCCGGTTTGCACCACCAGCAGCCCCGGCGCGAAGGCCCGCGATCGCTGGCCCATCTCGGCCTGGGTGCCCGGGGCGGCGCTCGTGCGGGCGCCGGCCACTTCGATGGCCACGACCGCCTCGCTCAGGGGCAGGCCACTGGCATCCAGCACGGACAGCGAGACGGGGGCGGCCACGGCTGGCGAGCCGACGGCCAGGGCGATGCCCAGGCTGGGCAGCCAGGGGGCGGAGGACTTGGCATGGGCCCGCATCGGTGGCTCCTCAGCGGTCCGCCGTGACGATGTCACGCCGGCTGGGCGCGAGCCGACGCAGCAGCTCGTTTTTGGCGCCTTCCGGCACCCGGGCGCGGTCCAGTTCATCGCGCAGGATCTGGACCACGGTTTCAAACTCGGCGCCGCCCAGGTTCAGGTCCGCATGGGCATTGCGCATGGTTTCGCCTTCGTAGACGCAAGGTCCGTCGGCCACTTTGCACAGGTGTGCCGCCAGGCTGCCAGACAGCGTGCGCAGGTTGATGCCGTCGAACGAGCGGCGGGTGCGCGGGTCGGTGGACATGCGCTGCAGCATGGCCCGGCTGATGCCCTCGATGCCCGCCACGCCGCCCAGCTGCTGGTACAGGGGCTTGGGGGCCGGGGTGCTGGTGCAGCCACCCAGATGGAGGCACAAGGCCAGCATCAACGCGCCACGGTGCAGACCGGGCCGTGTGGGGATGTGGTGATGGGGCATGGGCGACACTCTGAGCCAAACACGCCCACTGTGTCAGCTTCCCGTGTGCACGATTGCACGGCAACAGGCCTTCGAGCACGGCATTTCCGGCGATGTCAGCGGCCTGTTCACGCGATGATGCCCACGATGGCGCTCCTGCGCCGCCTTGGTACACCTCAGCGCCCGCTTGGAGACCCCCTGGCATGCACCCTTTGAACGCCTCTTTGGCCGCCTTGGCATCGGTGTTGTTGTGGGCCGCCAGTGCGCCGAGCTGGGCCGGCGACAGGCTGCTGGGCACCTCGGGCGTGTCGCAGATCGAGGGCGCGGCGGGGGGCGGGCTCACCACATGGGCCGTCATTGGAGGCCACGGCAGCAGCGACCAGGTGGGGGCCACGGCCTTTGCCACCCACATCCGCACCCAGGGTGAATTCAACTTGAACATCCAGGGCGTGGCGGTGGGCGTGCACAACCGCGTCGAGCTGTCCGCAGCGCGTTGGGACTTTGCCTTTGGCCGCACCGTGCCGGGGCAGTCTGCGCAGATGAATGTGTTCGGTGCCAAGGTGCGCCTGCTGGGCGATGCCGTTTACGACCAGGACTTGTGGTGGCCCCAGCTCAGCGTGGGCCTGCAGCACAAGCGCAACCAGGATTTCTCGCTGGTGCCCACCTTGCTGGGCGCCAAGCGGGCCGACGACACCGATGCCTACCTGGCGGCCACCAAGGTCTGGCTGGGGGCTGCGGCCGGGCGCAATGTGCTGGCCAACGTCACGCTGCGTGCCACGCGGGGCAACCAGTTCGGCCTGCTGGGCTTTGGCGGAGATCAGGGCGACAGCCGCCAGCTGATGCCCGAGCTGGCCCTGGCCGTGCTGCTGCGCGACAACCTGGCCTTGGGCAGCGAGTGGCGTGCCAAGCCAGACCGCCTGAGTGTGTTCAAGGAAGAGGCGGCCTGGGACGTGTTCGTGGCCTGGTTCGCCCACCGCAACCTCAGCCTCACGGCGGCGTGGCTGCAACTGGGCAACATTGCCGATCAACCCCGACAACGCAGCCTGTACCTGTCTGCCCAGGTCGGCTTTTGAGGGATGGAGGCCAAGCTGCCAGCTGCAGGCTCAGGCCGATGCGGATGGGTTGCTGGCGTCGGCCTCGTTGACGCCACCCACGGCTGCGCTCGCCACGGGCAGCGGCGTCGCCAGGCGATCTCTGCGGCCGCCACGCTGCTGCCACCAGCGCTGCACCGTGCCCAGGATGCCCACGCGGGGCCCGATGCGCCACAAGGCCGTCGCCACGCTGACGTAGACCAGCGACAGCAGTGCGCCGGCCAGCAGGTGCACCAGCACGTCCAGCAGACCTTGGTCCAGCGTCGGGTGCAGGCTGGCGTGGTAAGTGGTCAGCAAGCCAGTGATGGTCCATGGTTGGCGACCGACTTCGGCCACGGCCCAGCCCGCAATGATCGCCACCCACGGCAGGGGCAGGCCCCACTGGATGGCGCGCATCAGGCGCGGCGCGCGGCCCTGGCTCAGGGCATCACGGTGCCAGAAGGCGAGGGCGGCCAGCAGCATGCACAGGCCGCCGCTGAACACCATGGCCCGGAAAGCCCAGAACACCACGGTCACGTTGGGGCGCGCAGCGCGGGCCACGGCCTCTGCGCGCTGGGTCTCGCTCCAGCCCAGCCAGGCTTCGCCATGCTGCGCGGCCACGGCGTTGCGCAGCAAGCGCAAGCCGCGCTCTTCAGGCGAGCCCTGCCAGGGCAGGTGGGTGTCCAGCCCCTGCGAGTTGCGGGCCACGCCCGGCTGGTGGGTCTCGTCGCGCGACATCTGCAGGAAGCGGTCGCGGTCTCGCGCTTCCAGGTCCAGCAGGCCAGGCGGGTTGCCATCCTTGCCCGCCATCAACATGCCCATCAGCTTGGGGATGGCGATCTCGTGGCGGTTGACGCCCTGGGCCACATCCGGCACCCCGAACAGGACCATGGGGGCCCAGCCTTCCTCGGCCTTCCAGTGGGCCTCGAAGGCGGCGAACTTGCGGGGCTGGGTCTCGGCCACCAGCGAGGCACTTTCGTGGCCGCTCAGCAGTGTCAGGCTCAGGGCGCCGATGGCCGTCAATGCGCCAAAGCGGATGGAGGCTTGCGCCGCATCACGCTGGCGGCTGCGGCGCAGGTGCATGGCGCTCAAAGCCATCACGAAGAAGGCGCCCGACACCAGGGCCGCGCAGATGGTGTGCGACCACTTGTGCAGCGTGGTGGGCGTGGTCAGCAGCGACATCAGTTCGATGTTGGCGATCGGGGCCTGCATCCACGCGTTGACCGCCAGGATGGTCAGCGCCTGCAGCAGCATGTGGCCCAGCAGCGCCCAGGCGGCCACGGCCCCCAGCCATGCCGGCAGCCGCGCGCCAAAGAAAAACAGCAGACCCACCAGCGCGAACATGCCGGGGGCGATGCCGCCCTCGACCGAAAAGATCGTGCTGAGCACCGGTGTGGCCTCGCCGATGTAGCCGGCCCAGTTGGCGGCCAGCTGCGCGCGCAGCGGGTAACCCGTGGCAATGCCCACGGCCCAGGTCAAGGTGAAGTAGCGCTGCCAGTGCTGCGCGGCGGCCAGCAGGTGCCGTTCATGCGGGGCGCGGGCGTGGGCCGTTCGCAGCAGGCACACCTGCCAGATCAGGCCGATCGACAGCGGCACGAACAGGAAGTGGAAGCTCGCGCTGGCGCCAAACTGCAGTCGCAACAGGGACTGGAGGAAATCCACAGAAGTCATGACTGCCGGGCGTCGGTTTGACCCTGACGCCAAAGTGGGGAAGATCCCCCAATCGTATGAAATGTCAAGTTGGCGACAATTGGGGTTGCCGATTACCGAATTCCTGGGGTTCTGTCCACTTCCGACAAGGGTTTGTCACGGCTTTGTCGAATTTGAGGGGCGAAAAAAAACAGCCCGTCGGCCTAGGAGCGACGGGCTGTGTACGGGGGCTCCAATCGAGCCGCCTGGTACCGGTCGGGCGGACCCCGGTCCCTTCCCCTTTCGGGGTGCCACCTCACCGGTGGCGTGGTGCGACAAGTCCACCTTGTCTGGCCTGATCGCGGCAGGCCTTTGCACCAGTTGGCGCCGTTACCCGGCTGCCCTGTCTTCGGATGGAGAACTCATCTGCGTCGACGGAGCCAGTATCTCAAGAATGACGGGCTTTGTGCGATGCATCAGGGGATCGACCTTCAGGTTTTGTGCGACGCTGTGCAAAAGTGCTCAGGCTGATTGCAGCCTCTTCAACGCCATGCCTTGTGACATCCTGACCGTGGCCCAGATGGGCCGAGCCGACGCCCTGACCATTGAGGGCGGCACGCCTGGTTTCACCCTCATGCAAGCAGCTGGTGCGGCCGTGGCCCAGGCCATCCGCGAGCGCTGGGCCCCGCGTGACACCTTGGTGCTGTGCGGGCCGGGCAACAACGGCGGCGATGGTTTCGTTGTGGCGACCTTGTTGCTGCAAGCCGGTTGGCCCGTGCGGGTGGCGGCGCCGGCCATGCCTGAAGGTTGGCGTGGCGACGCCGCGCTGGCCCAAAAGCAATGGGTGCAGGCCTGGGCGGAGCAGCAGCGCGCCTTGGGTGAGGTCGACGAGCCCGCCGTGCGCCTCTTGGGCAACGAACGGCCACGCAGCGACACCTTGGTGGTGGACGCCTTGTTCGGCGCGGGTTTGAACCGGCCACTGGACGGTGACGCCGCCCGCGCCTTGCAGCGCGCCCAGCAGGTGGGGGCCAAGGTGGTGGCGGTCGATGTGCCCAGCGGCGTGTGGGGCGACAGCGGCCTGGCCGATGGCGCCGTGCCGTGTGCGCTCACCGTCACCTTCTTCCGCCCCAAGCCGGCCCACCTGTTGATGCCCTCGCGCGCCTTGTGCGGCGAGGTCGTGGTGGCCGACATCGGGATCGCGCCCAAGGTGCTGCACGACCTGAACCCTCGCTGCTGGGAGAACCAGCCAGACTTGTGGCTGGACACCTGGCCCAGCATGGACGAAGCCGGACACAAATACCACCGAGGCCATGCCCTGGTCTGGGGCGGCCCCGTGATGACGGGCGCTGCGCGGCTGGCGGCCATGGGCTGCGCGCGCATCGGCGCGGGCTTGACCACGGTGTGCACACCCCACTCTGCCTGGAGCGTCTATGCCAGCACGCTGCTGTCGGTCATGGTGGCCCCGCTGCCTGGTGCGGGCGCCGACGAATGGGGCGACGGCGTGCGCCGCCTGCTCGACGACGACCGCCTGTCCGCCGCTTTGATCGGCCCCGGGGCGGTGGGAGGCCTGACGCCCGCCGGCGTGCGCGGCCTGGTCAGCGTGATGTTGGCCAGTGGCCGCCCTGTGGTGCTCGACGCCGACGCCTTGACCGCCTTCCAGGACGACCCCGAATTGCTGTTTGCCGCCATCGCGGCCCATGCGCGCCCCGTGGTGATCACGCCGCACGAGGGCGAGTTCCGGCGGCTCTTTCCACTGTCGGACATGGCCATGGGGGGCAGCAAGCTGGACCGCGCCCGCGCTGCGGCGGCACGCAGTGGTGCCGTCGTGGTGCTCAAAGGTGCGGACACGGTGGTGGCCGCCCCCGACGGGCGGGCCGCCATCAACCGCCATGCGGGCTCGGCCCTGGCCACGGCAGGCGCTGGCGATGTGTTGGGCGGCATGATTGTTGGCCTGCTGGCGCAAGGCATGCCCACCTGGACGGCAGCCTGCGCGGCCGTGTGGTTGCATGGTGACCTGGCCTGGCAAGCGGGCCCTGGCCTGATCGCCGACGACTTGCCGGGGCGCATCCCTGAAGCCCTGACGCGCCTGGCTGCGGTCGACGCGCAACGCGGCGGTTCGGTGGCGAGCACGCTCAGTGGTTTGGCGTCCGATGCGGGCAGCGTGCAACTGGGCTTTGCGCGGCGCTGAGCGCCGGTCGGCCCCTGCAAGCCGGCGTCAGCCCAGACAGGTGCGGTTCTTGCCGGTGCGCTTGGCCTCGTAGAGGCCCACGTCGGCGCGCTCCAGCGCCACTTCGATGGCTTCGCCCGGCCGGTAGAGCGTCACGCCCGCCGAGAAGGTGATGAACACCTGCTTGGACTCGTGGGTGAATAACTCGGCGCTGAGCGTGCGCTGCAGCCGCGTCAACACCTGTTGGGCTTCGTCGGCTTCGGTGGCCGGCAACAGCACCACGAACTCTTCGCCGCCGTAGCGGGCCACCACGTCTTGTGGGCGCAGCCATTCGCTGACCTTGCGCGCCAGGAACTTCAGGGCCTCGTCACCCGTTTGGTGACCCAGCGTGTCGTTGAGCTTCTTGAAGTTGTCCACGTCGAGGATGCCGATGGACAGCGGCGCACTGTCGCGTTGCGCACGCGACTGCTCGACATCGAAGGCCTGCATCATGCCGCGCCGGTTGGCGATCCGGGTGAGCGGGTCGGTCGACACCTCTTGTGACAGCTGGCGGATCTCGTCTTCAAGTTGCCGCACCCGGTCGGTCAGGGCGGTGGCACGGGCGTGCTCGGTGTGCAAGCGCTCCTGGGTTTCGGCGACGGCGGTGTGCACGGCGCGGCTTTCACTGACCATGTCGCGCACCACGCCAGCGAGGCTTTCCAGCGAGTCGGCGTGGCTGATGGTGTCGGCGTATTGGCCCAGGTTGGCCTGGAAGCGGTCGGTGGTCTGCCCCAGGTGGCCGATGTCCTGGAGCATTTGCTGGATGAGTTGCTTGAGCGCCTGGCGTGCGGCTTCACGCTCGACCTTCAAGGCCTGGTGGCGCTGTCGTGTGTCGTCGAGCAACTGCTGCACCTGGCGCACGCCGCGCAGCTGCAGCCCGTCGTGCAAGTGGTGGCGCATGGCCTCGCACTGGCCTTGGGCCCAACTGTCGTCTTCAGCCAGATCGGTGAGGCTGTCGGTCAGGGTTTGGCACAGCTGGGTGAGTTGGTCGACCAGGCTGTGGCGGTGGTCGATGATGCGGCGAGTCTGGTGGCAAGCATCGTCGAACGCTGCGCGCAGCGAGGCCATGTCGGCATCGCTGCCCACTTGCTTCAAGGCGCCGACTGCCAACTGGAGCGCCGCATCGGCTTCCTGGGCCGGAGCGCTGTCTGCGGGCATGGCCGCCTTCACTTGCGCGTGCAGGCTGTCGAGGCCGTGGTGGTGCAGGCCATGCAGGGCGGTCCAATCGGGGGCCGCCGCCGCCGCCGCCGCCGCGGCAGCAGCCGAGGCCGAAGCTGCAGCCACATCGGGGGCAGGGGTGGCTTCCGGGGGCGCTTCCGGGTTGAGGTCTTCGGCCGCTGGCGCGTCGAGCTTGTCGGTGTCCCAGCTTTGCACCAGCTGGCTCAGGCGCTGGTGCAGGCGGTCGCCTGAGCCTTTGCTGCCGTCGAGCACGCGCTGCAGGCTGTCCTTCTTGCGGCCGGCCGTCCAGTTCTTGCCGCCGCGATCGGCGCCTTTGACGATGCGCCCAATGAGCTGTGACCACCGCTGGCCTTCCTCGCCGTCGGAGCGTCCGGCAGGCTTGGCCTCGGTTTCGGCAGGCATGGGCGCGCCAGACTCGGCCTCATAGGCCTTGCGGTAATTCTCTGGCGTGGGCTCAAGCTGCCGTTCAGCCAGCCGCCTCAGGGCGGCCTTGGCCAGTTGGGCGGGGGTGGTGACTTCGGCCATGGCGCACTCGGGTCAGTGCCCCGTTCGCACGCTGCTCAGTGGACTCTGGCTGTGCCCGGCCTCGACATCGATGCAAGGCAGGGCACGGCTGCTCAGGGTGTCTTTCACCCATTGTTCGACTTGCGCAGCGGGCATGGGGCGGGCAAACAAGTATCCCTGACAGATGTGGCAGCCCAAGTTGTAGAGCACTTCCATCTGCGTGACGTTCTCCACGCCTTCGGCGATCACACGCAGGCCAAGCGCACGCGCCAAAGCGATGATGGCCGAGACCACCGCGCCGCTTTGGGGTGTGTTGCCCAGGTCTTGCACGAAAGAGCGGTCGATCTTGAGCTCGCTGATGGGCAGCGAAGTGAGGTAGGACAAAGACGAGTAACCCGTGCCGAAGTCGTCGATCGAGATTTCGGTGCCCAGCTGGTTGAGGCGGTGCAGTGAAGGCACCACGCCTTGCAAGTCCTTCATCAGGCCGGTCTCGGTGATTTCGAGTTCCAGGCTGCGCGGCTCCACGCCTTGCTGCTGGAGGATCGCCTGGATCTTGTCGACCAGGTCACGCTGCTCAAACAAGCGACTCGGCAGGTTGACGGCGATCGATGCGTCGAAGCCGAAGGCCTGTTTCCAGCGCTTGGTCTGCGCCGCGGCTTCTTCGAGCGCCCACAAGCTCATTTCGTTGATCAGGCCCGTGGCCTCGGCCAGCGGGATGAAGTCGCCAGGGGGCACGAGCTGGCCGCCGCGCTGCCAGCGCATCAGCGCTTCAGCGCCCACCATGCGGCTGGTGCGCACGTCGATCTTGGGCTGGTAGTACAGCACCAGTTCTCGGCGCTCCAGGGCCTTGTGCAAGGCCGTGTCCAGGTCCAGGCGCACGCGGCCTTTGCTGGCCAGTTGCGGGTCGTAGACCTGGGCCGTGTTGCGGCCCTGGCTCTTGGCCAGGTCCATCGCCACGTCGGCGTTGCGCAGCAAGTCGGCCACGTTCTGCCCGTGGGCAGGGAACAGGGCCACGCCCACGCTGGCGGTGATGAAGCATTCCTGACCTGCGGCCATCATCGGGTCGCGCAGCGCGTCGAGGATGTCGTGCGCCTTGGCCATGGCTTCGGCTTCGGCGTGGACTTCGGGCAGCAGCACCACGAATTCGTCGGCGCCCAGGCGGCCCACGGCTTCAAGGGTGCGGTGGCTGCGCTGGGCGACCTGGCCAATCTGGTCCAGCCCGCCTTCGATGACCTGGTCTGTGTGGCGCACGCAACTGCGCAACCGCCGGGCCACCTCGATCAGCAACTCGTCTCCGGCGTGGTGGCCGAGGTTTTCATTGATGATCTTGAAGCGGTCCAGGCCCACTTGCAGCAAGGCCACGGCGTGGCCAAGGCGTTTGGCGTGTTCCAGTGCCCGTTCGCTGCGCCAGAACACCTGGCGGCGGTTGGGCAGGCCGGTCAGCGTGTCGAAGTTGGCCAGGTGCTTGATCTGGTCTTCGGCGAGGCGGCGGTCGGTGACGTCCTGCACGATGCCCGTGTAGCCGATGAGCAGGGCTTGCTCGTTGAACTCAGGCTCGGCCTCGACGTGCAAGATGCGCTCGCGTCCATCCAGCAAGGTGACCTGGATGTCGTTGCACAGCACGGTGCCGTGGTCGAGCACTTCGCGCAGGATGCGCTGGAAGCCTCGCTGTTCTTCGCTCGGCAACATGCGGATGATCTCGCGCAAGCCCAGCGTGTCTTGCGGCCCGAGCCCGAACACGCGCAAACCTTCGAACGAAAAGCTCAAGTCGCCCACGCCGCGGCGCCAGTCGAAGCTGCCCATGCGTGCCAGGTCCTGGGCGCGTGCAAGCTTGGCCTTGCTGCGCTCGAGTTCATGGCGGGTGCGGGAGGCGCGCAACAGGTAGCGCAGGCGGCCTGCCAGCAAGCTCCATTGCGTGCTCTTGACGAAGAAGTCGGTGGCGCCGACTTCGTAGGCGCGGGTGATCGATGCGTCGTCGTCCAGACCGGTCAGCATCAGCACGGGGATGGATTCAAACCCCGGGAGATCGCGCAATTCTTCACAGGTGGCAAAGCCATCGAGGCCAG
>JBEEJT010000142.1:0-9208 GCA_041169085.1 Pseudomonadota bacterium
CAGCGGTGGCCACCAATTGCGCTCCGTGTTCCTCGACGCCAGCACCGACGCCCTGGTGCGGCGCTTCTCCGAATCCCGCCGGCCACACCCGCTCTCGCAGCTGCGCCGCGCGCCGCTGCCGGATGGCCAACACCCCTTGCGTCGCGCGTCTGACCACGGGGACGGCTTGTCCAGCGAACAAGCCCTGGTGGAGACCATCAACCTGGAGCGCGAGTTGCTCGGCCCATTGCGCGAGCAATCGACGGTGATCGACACCAGCCTGCTGCGCCCGGCACAGTTGCGCGCCTGGATCCGCAACGTGGTGCAGGCCTCACCGGCCCGGCTCACCTTGGTGTTCGAATCGTTCGCCTACAAACATGGTGTGCCGCTGGACGCCGACTTCGTTTTCGACGCCCGCATGCTGCCCAACCCCTTCTACCTGAAGGAACTCAAGCCGCTGACGGGCCGCGACCAACCGGTGATCGACTACCTGCACAGCCAGCCGGAATCGGCCGAGTTGATCGTGCAGATCGAGGCGTTCCTGCTGCGCTGGCTGCCGGCGCTCGAAGGCGACCAGCGCAGCTACGTGACCGTGGCCATCGGCTGCACAGGCGGCCAGCACCGCTCGGTGTATTGCGTGGAACAGCTGTTCCAGCGCTTCGCCTCACGGGGCGTGGTGCTGGCACGCCACCGCGAACAAGACGGGCGCTGATCAGCCCTGCATCAACTGGGCTTGGCCTTGGCGTCCCGCAAGGCCGCGCGCAACTGCTGACCAATCTCCGGCTTGCCGGCAAACGGGTCGGTCGGGTTGCGGGCCTGCACCACGTCTTCCAGCCGCGTTTGCACCATGCCCAGCGCCTGCGGGTGGGTGTACAGGTAGAAGCGGTTGGCCTCGATGCCGTCGAACACCAGCTTGGCCGTGTCGGCGGCGCTGACCTTGCCCGAGGTCACGGCCTTGGTGCTCATGGCCTGCGCGATCATCTGGCTGGCCGTGGGCCTGGCGTTGCTCTTGAGCTGCTCGGGACGGTTGCGGTGCGACAGGTGGATGCCCGTGGGCACGAAGTAAGGGCACAGCACCGAAGCGTGGACTTGCTCGGTCACCAGCGACAAGTCCTGGTGGAGCGTCTCGGTGAGCGACACCACGGCGTGCTTGCTCACGTTGTAGGCGCCCATGTTGGGCGAGTTGAGCAACCCGGCCATGGAGGCCACGTTGACGATGTGCCCTTGCCAGGCCGGGTCCTGCTCTGCCGCCGCCAGCATCAGCGGGGTGAAATAGCGGATGCCGTGCACCACGCCCATGAGGTTGACGCCCAACACCCATTCCCAATCGCGGGTGGTGTGCTCCCAGATCAGGCCACCGTGGGCCACGCCCGCGTTGTTGATGACCACGTGGGGCGCGCCGAAGCGCTCCATGCACAGGCTGGCCAAGGCCTTGACCTCTTCCTTGCGCGACACGTCACAGCGCAGGCCATAGACCTTGCCGCCCTGCCCGCCCGCGATCAGCGTGGCTTTGCACTCGGCCACGGCCGCGTCCAAAGCGTCGGTCTGCACGTCGGCCAGCACCAGGTTGAGCCCACGCTGGGCGCCCAGGCGGGCGAATTCCAGACCAAAGCCACTGCCCGCCCCGGTGACAACCAGGGTGGTGCCGGGTTTGAGTTCCACATGCGACATCGGAGGTTCTCCTGTGAAAGATCTCAGATCAACTTGACGAGTTGCTTGCCGAAGTTGCGGCCCTTGAGCAAGCCGAGGAAGGCGTCAGGCGCGGCGGCCAGGCCGTCGGCGATGGATTCGCGGAACTTCATCTGGCCCGTGGCCACCATGCGCCCCAGCTCCTGCATGGCCTCGGGCCACACTTCAGGGTGTTCGCTGACGATGAAGCCCTCCACCTTGAGGCGGTTGACCAGGATCAGCGCCGGGTTGGCCAAAGGCGTGGGCTCGCCGTTGTAGCCTGCGATCATGCCGCACATGGCGATGCGGCCAAAGGCGTTCATGCGCAGCATCACGGCGTCCAGGATCATGCCACCGACGTTTTCAAAATAACCGTCGATGCCGTCCGGCGTGGCGTCCTTGAGCGCCTTGTAGAACGACTTGGGCTCGTTGTGGGCCTTGTAGTCGATGCAGGCGTCAAAGCCCAATTCGTTGACCACGTAGGCGCACTTGTCTGCCCCACCGGCCACGCCCACCACGCGACAACCACGGGCCTTGGCCAGCTGGCCCACCACCGAGCCCACCGCACCACTGGCGGCGCTCACCACCACCGTCTCGCCAGCCTTGGGGGCGATGATCTTGACCAGGCCATACCAGGCGGTCACACCAGGCATGCCCACCGAGCCCAGGTAGGCCGACAAGGGGATGTGGGTGGTGTCCACCTTGGACAGGCTGCCCCGCTGGTTGGCGTCGACCACGCTGTAAGCCTGCCAGCCGCCCATGCCCACCACGTGGTCGCCCACCGCGAACTTGGGGTGCGCGCTGGCCACCACCTCACCCACGGTGCCGCCGATCATCACCTGGCCCAAGGGCTGGGGTTCGGCGTAGCTGCGGCTGTCGTTCATGCGGCCGCGCATGTAAGGGTCGAGCGACAGGTAGTGGTGCTTGACCAGCACTTGCCCACTCTGCAGGCTGGCCGCGTCGGGCACAGGCACGCTGACGAGCTTGAAGTTGCTGACGGTGGCTTCGCCTTGCGGGCGGTTGTCCAACAGGATCTGCTGGTTCACGACGGTGCTCATCGGTGGGTCTCCGCTTTCAAGCTGGTGGAAGGAGGGGCCAAGCCCCAGGGGGCGGCCAGGGTTCAGTCAGAACCCGGGCCTTGCAATGGGGTGACGTTCACCGCAGGCGCCGGGCGCACCTCGCGGTCGTTGACGGGCAAGGCCCGCAGGTACTTGAAGGTGCCGGTGGCGTGGGCACACAGCTGGCCTCGGCCATCGAACACCCGCCCTTCGGTGAAGGCGAGCGTGGCGGTGGTGTGCATCACCTGCCCCACCACGCGCAAGCGACCGGTGCCTGGCCGCATGAAGCTGGTCTTCATCTCGATGGTCACCAGACCCGGCCCGCCATCGGTCTGCTGCTTGTTGAGGCTGCGCGCGGCGTGGGCCATGGCCACGTCGAGCAGCGTCATCTGCAAACCGCCGTGGGCCACGCCAAACGAGTTGGTGTGCCGGTCGACGTCCAGGTCCAGCGCGATCTCGGCCTCGCCTTCGTCAAAGCGCTCCAGCGTGCAGCCGATGAGCTCGACAAAGGGGATGTGGAAGGCAAATGGGATGCTCAACTCAGCCCCCGATCAGCGCGCTCACCCCGCCGTCCACCGGCAGGATCTGCCCGGTGATGTGCTTGCCCGCGTCAGACGCCAGCAAGACGGTGGCGCCCTTGAGGTCTTCGTCGTCACCCAGGCGCTGCAGCGGCGAGCCTTGGGCCAGGCGGTCTTCGCCCACGGCCGCCAGCGTGCCCGCCGTCATCTTGCTGGGGAAGAAGCCCGGCGCCAGCGCATTCACGCGGATGCCCAGGTGGCCCCACTCGCAAGCCAGCGCGCGGGTGAAGTTCACCACCGCACCCTTGCTGGTGTTGTACGAGATGGTCTGCATGAAGGGGTGGTTGCCCCCCAGCCCGGCGATGGACGCCACGTTGATGATGCGGCCCTGCTGGCGCGGGATCATGCTGAGCTTGCCCACGGCTTGCGCCAGCAGGAAGTAGCCGCGCACGTTGAGGTTCATCACCTTGTCCCAGGCTTCGATCGGGTGATCGGCCGCAGCGGCGCCCCAGGTGGCCCCGGCGTTGTTGACCAGGATGTCGATCTGGCCCAACTGGGCCATGGCCTCATTGGCCAGGCGCTGGATGTCGTCGGGCTTGCCGGCGTCGGCGGCGATGAAGCTGGCGTCGATGCCTGCGGCCTTCAACTCGGCCACGGACTCGGCCAGGTCTTCGGCCTTGCGCGAACTGATGAGCACGCGCGCACCGGCCTCGCCCAGCGCATGGGCCATCTGCAGGCCCAGGCCGCGTGAGCCCCCGGTGACCAGCGCCGTGCGCCCGGTCAGGTCAAAGAGTTGACGGATGTGGCGGGCAGCGGTCATGGGGCGCTCCTTGCGGCAAGTGAAAGTTCAAACCAGGTAGTCGACCACGTGGCGGGTGGCGGCCATCTCGCGGATCTGGGCGACCACGCCCTGGTGGTGCGGGTGCGGTATGTAGGCTTTCAAGGCGTCTTGATCCACAAAGGTCGACACCAGCACCACGTCGCAGTTGGCCTCCAGGCCTTCGGTCTTGATGCCCACGTCGAACTCGTGCATGCCGGGCACCAGGCCCTTGCAGCTGTCCAGCAGCGCCTTGACCTTGGGGGCGTCGGCGGGGTTCTTGAGTGTCCACATCACGATGTGTCGCAGCATGTTCTTGTCCTTGTTCGGTGCAATGAGATTCGGTCAGAACCAGTCGGCCTGGGCCTGGGCACAGGTGGCATCGCGGCGCGACACCACGCCCAGCCAGGCGTCGATCTTGGGCAGTTCGTAGCGGAAGAAGTAATCCGTGCAGGCGAGTTTGCCTTGCAGGAAGCCCGTGCCCAGGGGCCCGATGTCCCATTGGCCGGCTTGCTGTGCGGTTTTGGCCGCCAAACCCAGCTCCAGCCAGATCCAGGCCAGCACGGTGTGGCCAAAAGCCTGCAGGTAAGGCGTGGCATTGGCCAGCGCTTCTTCAGGCACGCCCGTGGCCCACGCGGCCTTGGTGCTGGCGCCCACCTTTTGCAAGGCACCGGCCAGGGCATTGGCGTGCTCGGCCAGTCCCTCGACCTGGCCCGCGCGGGTCACGGTTTCGCTGATGCGCTCGGCCAGCACGGCCAGCGCCTTGCCGCCGTTCATCACCACCTTGCGGCCCAGCAGGTCCAGGCCCTGGATGCCGTGCGTGCCTTCGTGGATCATGTTGAGGCGGTTGTCGCGCCAGTGCTGCTCGACAGGGAAGTCGCGCGTGTACCCATAGCCACCCAGGATCTGGATGGCCAGCGAGTTGGCCTCTTGCGCCCACTCGCTCGGCCAGCTCTTGGCAATCGGGGTCAGCAGCTCCAGCAGCAGGTTGGCACGCTCGGCCTGCTCGGGCGTGCCGGTCTTCTCATCGTCCACCAGCTGGGCGCACAGCAGGCCCAAGGCGAAGCCACCTTCGGCAATCGCCTTTTGCATCATCAGCATGCGCTTCACATCGGTGTGCTCGATGATGGCAATCTGCGGCGCGGCGTGGTCCTTACCCCCGGCCCCCATGCGTCGACCTTGCGGGCGCTGCTTGGCGTATTCCAGCGAGGCCTCAAAGCCAGCATAGCCCAGCATGGTCGCGCCCAGGCCCACGCTGATGCGGGCCTCGTTCATCAGCGTGAACATGCATTTGAGGCCCTCGCCCTGCTTGCCGATCAGGTAGCCCACCGCGCCGGCCTGGCCGTTGACGGGGAACTTGCCTTCGCCAAAGTTCAGCAGCGTGTTGACGGTGCCACGGTAGCCGCACTTGTGGTTCAAGCCGGCCAGGGCCACGTCGTTGCGCTGGTTGGTGATCGTGCCGTCGGCCTTCACCAGCTTGCGCGGCACGATGAACAACGAGATGCCCTTGACGCCCGGTACCGGCTTGCCATCGGGCCCCGGGATCTTGGCCAGCACCAGGTGCACGATGTTCTCGCCCATCTCGTGCTCGCCGCCCGAGATCCACATCTTGTTGCCGCGCAGGCGATAACGCTGGCCCAGCGGGTCGGCCTGCCAGTCCACGCCACTGCCATCACCGGCCTCGTCGGGCGTGGCGCGGGTGGCGATGTCCGAGAGGCTGGAGCCTGCCTGCGGCTCGCTCAGGCACATGGTGCCGAAGGTGCGGCCTTCGATGCCGCCCTTGGCGAACACCTCGATCTGCAGCGGCGTGCCGTGCGCCAGGATGGTGTTGGCGTTGCCGCGCGTCAGCATGGGGTAGGCCGCCAGCGACACGCTGCTCTTGTAGAAGAAGCTCATGGCCGCGATCTCGACCACGGTGGGCAGCTGCATGCCGCCCAGCTCGGCGTCCTTGCTGGCCGCCAGCAGGCCCGTGTCGTTGTAGGCCTTCATGGCCACGGCCGTTTCTTTGGGCAGGTGCACCGTGGTGCCATCGAACTCGGGCTCGTGGATGTCGGTCAGCCGGTTGATGGGCGCGAACTGCTCGGTGGCCACCTGCTCGGCCAGGTCGATCACGGCGGTGTAGGTCTCGCGGCTGTGTTCGGCGTGGTAGGGGCGCTCACACAGGCGTTCAGCCTGGAGCCAGTCGTAGAGCAGGAAATCGATGGTGGCACGGTGAGACATGGTCTGGACACCTCAGCAAATGAATCAAGGAAATTCGGGCCACAAAAAAGGGTCTGCAAGGTGGCAACACCCTGCAGACCCTGGGGTCACGACGTCAGGCCGTGCGGCATGTGGCGACTGGCAAGCAGTGACGGTCAGGCCTGGTTGGTGAAGGTCTTGCCTTCAGCGGCCAACTTGGCCAGGTTGGGGGCCGGCTGCCAGAAGGTGGCGTCGTCCAGCGGGTTGGCTGCGAACTTCGCCATCTTGGCCACGACCTGGTCCAGGCCCATCATGTCGGCGAACAGCATGGGGCCACCGCGGTACACGGGGAAGCCGTAGCCGGTCAGGTAGACCATGTCGATGTCCGAGGCCTTCGAGGCAATGCCTTCGGCCAGGATGTGCGCCCCCTCGTTGGCCAGGGCCAGCATCAGGCGGTCCACGATCTCTTCATCGCTGATGGCGCGCGGGGTCAGGCCCTTGTCGGCACGCACCTTGTCGATGCAGGCCTGCACTTCGGCCGACGGCACCGGCTCGCGCTTGCCCACTTCGTAGTCGTACCAGCCCTTGCCCACCTTCTGGCCGAAGCGGCCCAGCTCGCAAATGGCGTCGCCCACGGGGCTGTACTGCACGTCAGGTTGCTCCTGGCGGCGGCGCTTGCGGATGGCAAAGCCGATGTCGTTGCCGGCCAGGTCACCCACACGGAAGGGGCCCATGGCCCAGCCAAAGGCTTCGGCGGCCTTGTCCACCTGTTGCACGGTGGCGCCCTCTTCCAGCAACAGGAAGCTTTGGCGCACGTACTGTTCGAACATGCGGTTGCCGATGAAGCCATCGCACACGCCCGACACCACGGCGACCTTCTTGATCTTCTTGGCCACGGCCATCACGGTGGCCATCACGTCCTTGGCGGTGTGCTTGGAGCGCACCACTTCCAGCAGGCGCATCACGTTGGCCGGGCTGAAGAAGTGCAGGCCCACCACGTCTGCGGGGCGCTTCGTGATCTCGGCGATCTTGTCGACGTCCAGCGTCGAGGTGTTCGAGGCCAGGATGGCGCCGGGCTTCATCACGGCGTCCAGCTTGGTGAACACCTGGCCCTTGACGCCCAAGTCTTCGAACACGGCTTCGATGACCATGTCGGCCTGGGCAATGTCGTCGTAGCTCAGCGTGGTGCTCAGCAGGCCCATGCGCTGGTCATACTTCTCTTGCGAGAGCTTGCCCTTGGCCACCTGGGCTTCGTAGTTCTTGCGGATGATGCCCACGCCACGGTCGATGGCCTCTTGCTTCATCTCCAGCAGCGTGACGGGCACACCGGCGTTGAGGAAGCACATGGTGATGCCGCCGCCCATGGTGCCGGCGCCGATCACGGCCACCTTGTCGATCTTGCGCAGCGGGGTGTCGGCCGGCACATCGGGGATCTTGGAGGCCGAGCGCTCACCGAAGAAGGCATGGCGCAGGGCGCGGGCCTGGTCGCTGGTCACCAGCTTGCCAAACACGTCCTTCTCGTAAGCGATGCCGGCATCCAGATCGAGCTTGGTGGCGGCTTCCACGCAGTCCACGCAACGCTGCGGGGCTTCGAGGTTGCGGCGGGTCTTGGCCAGCTCGGCGCGGGCCTTGTTGAAGGCGTCGGCGTCGGCCGGGGCGGCCACGCTCAACTGGCGCACCGACGGCAACGGGCGCACGGCAGCCACGCCCTTGGCGAAGGCGATGGCACCGGCCAACAGGTCACCGTCGATCAATTGGTCGAACAGCTTCTGGCCCGGGGCCTTGGCCAGCTTTTCCGACATCACCGACGCACCGGTCGTGATCATCTGCAGAGCCGTCTCGACGCCCAGGGCGCGCGGCAGGCGCTGGGTGCCACCGGCGCCCGGCACGATGCCAATGTTCACTTCGGGCAGCGCGATCTGCGTGCCCGCCGTCACCACACGGTAGTTGCAGGCCAGCGCCAGCTCCAGGCCACCGCCCATGGCCACGCCGTGGATGGCGGCCACCACGGGCTTGCTGCTCTTTTCCACGGTGTCGAGCGTCACGTGCAGGTCGGGCTCGGCGTAAGCCTTGGGCGAGCCGAACTCGCGGATGTCGGCGCCACCGCAGAAGACCTTGCCCGAGCCGATGATGACCACGGCCTGCACGGCCGCGTCGGCCTGGGCCTGTTCGATGCCGGCCTTGATGCCGGCTCGGGTGCCTTGGCCCAAGCCGTTCACCGGCGGGTTGTCGAGGGTGATGACGGCCACGCCGTCGGTGACTTGGTAGGAGGTGCTCATGGCGATCTCTGGAGGGGGGTCAACAGGGATTCGGGGCAACTGTGGCCGGGGCCGCAGCCGACTGCATCATGCCTTGCCTGGCCACCCAGGTCGGGCAGTTGGGCATTCTGACAAGAAGCATTGTATGAATTGTCGTCTATTGTGACACCGCGCTTGCAGGGTGGGCACACCCCTCGGGAAACCCCTGAGCCGCCAGGCCCCGAAGGGCTCGTGACTTCCCTGACACCCTGAGGGTGACAGCGGCAAATCTGCATCATTTCCGCCCGTCATCGCTGCATTTTGCGGCCCCCGTGCTCCCTACGATGGCTCACATCGGCGCGTATTCCGATACGCTTTTGCGAGACATGCATACCGGGGCTCGGGCACGGCCCACGGTTGTCCTGAACCTTGGGAGCATTCACACATGGCTTACACCTATGTGCCCGATGACAAGCCGTCTTTGGGCGTGCTGGGCGACAACACCTTGCTGATCGCCATCGGGGTCAGCGCCTTGCTCAGCTTGATCCTGGGTGGGCAGTTCCTGCAGGCCAAGGCCGCCATCGTCGGCACATTGGCCTTGCTGGGCCTCACCGCACTGGGCTACATGAGTGCGCGCGGCTCGTTCCTCAGCCGCACCTTGCTGACCTTTGCCCTGGTCTCCTTCGTCACGCTGCACATCCACCTGGCCAAGGGCATGCTGGAGATGCACTTCGGCGTCTTCGTCACGCTGGC
>JBEEJT010000143.1:0-42409 GCA_041169085.1 Pseudomonadota bacterium
ACCCCCAACAGGCACAACACCCCCAAGGTGAACGCCAGGGCCCCACTGGCCAGGCCCACACCGGTCTTGAGCTCGCCACTGGTCTGCAGCAGGTGGGCGGTTTCTTCCACCGCCTCGCTCACCGCCTTGATCGGCTTGACGACGGCGGCGGCCACCTGGTGGTCCGGCAGGCCCTCGCCTGGCTCATGCTTGCCTGAATGCCCCATGTTTCCTTCCTTCGTGTGTTCGACTACGCTTGCGGGCCGGCCTCGCAGAGGCGGCGGCCTGAAACTACCAGAAAGTGCGCGCAGGCGCCGTTCAACCCGAAAGGATTTCCCCCATGACCTTGTTCCGCACGCGCCACCTGAGCGCACCGGCCTGTCTGGCCGCGCTGGCGGGCTTGACCCTGGCCCTGGGCTCGGCCCAGGCCGCGCCGGTCACCTACCAGATCGACCCCACCCACACCTTCCCCAGCTTCGACGCCGACCACTTCGGCGGCATGTCGGTGTGGCGCGGCAAGTTCAACAGCAACAGCGGCACCGTGGTGCTCGACAAGGCAGCCCGTCAAGGCACGGTGGACATCGCCATCGACATGGCCAGCGTGGACTTCGGCCTGGAGGCCATGAACGAGAAAGCCCGCAGCGCCGAGCTGTTCGACACGGCCCAGTTCCCGTCCGCACGCTACCAAGGCAAGCTGGACGGCTGGGTCAAGGGCGCGCCCACCAAAGTCACCGGCCAGTTGACGCTGCACGGCGTGACCAAGCCGCTGACGCTCAAGGTCAACAGCTTCAAGTGCATGCCCCACCCGATGTTCAAGCGAGACTTCTGCGGCGCCGACGCACAGGCCACGCTCAACCGAGACGACTTCGGCATCGCTGCCGGCAAGGACTGGGGCTTCAAGATGGCCGTGACGCTGCGCATCCAGGTCGAAGCCGTGGCCGAAGAAGCCAAGCCCTGACGGCGCCGCGCCGCCCCGCCCCCTCAGGCCGGGAGGCGCTGCAACAGGCGTTGGCGCACCCCGGGCCAGTCGAGGTCGGTGATGGCGTAGACCGCGCTGTCGCGGATGTGGCCCGTCCAGGTGGTGCGGTCGCGGCGGGCCACGCCCTCGCGCACCGCGCCCAGCTTGGCGATCGCCGCCTGGCTGCGCAGGTTGCGCAGGTCGGTCAACAGCTCCACGCGCCGCGCCCCATGGTCAAACGCATGTTGCAGCAGCAACAGCTTGGACGCCGGGTTCACCACGCCAGCGCGCACCGAGGGGTGCAGGAAAGTGCCGCCGATCTCCACCTTCTGGCGGCCCGGCACGTGGTTGAGGAAGCTGGTGGTGCCCACCACCCGGCCCGAGGCCTGGTCTTCAATGGCGTAAGCCTGCCATTGCCCGGCCGCCGTTTGCCGCTCGATCATGGGCCACCAGTCTTGCGCGAAATGCTCGCCTTGCCCGCTCAGGGCAAACAGCTGCCAGCCTTCGGCATCGCAGTCGAGTGCCTGGCGCACGGGCTCGTACAAGTCGGGCGCATAAGGCAACAGCCGCACACCCCAGCCTTGCAAAGGCACGTGGGGCAGGTTCATGGGGGCAGGTTTCATGGCGAAGGCGCGAGGCAGCGGTGCGTGGTCTGCCCCCATCTTAGCCAAGTGACAAGTGAGTCCCGCCTGCCCCTTGGTCATGCAAGGCACAGGCGGGTCCACAAGGTCGGGCTCAGGCGACTGGCCTCACTTGAGCTCGGCCGACGACTTGCCCAGCAGGCGCCGGGCAATGATCAACAGCTGGATCTGTTGCGTGCCTTCGAAGATGTCGAGGATCTTGGCGTCGCGCGACCACTTCTCCAGCAAGGCGGTTTCGGTGTAGCCCATGGCCCCGGCCAGCTCCACGCACTTCAGGGCCACGTCCACGCAGGTGCGGCCGGCCTTGGCCTTGGCCAGCGAGGCTTCCAGCGAGTTGGGGCGGGCGTTGTCGGCCATCCAGGCGGCCTGCAGCGTCAGCAGGCGGGCGGCCTCGTAGTCGGCCTTCATGCGGATGAACTCCGCGGCGGCGGCAGACTGGCGGTGGGCCGGCTGGTGGTAGTCGGGCGCCAGGCCGGCGGTCTTCAAGATGCGCTCCATCTCCTCGATGCAGGCGCGGGTGAGACCCACGGCCATCGAGGCCACCAGCGGGCGCGTGTTGTCGAAGGTCTGCATCACGCCGGCGAAGCTCTTCTCCGGGTTGATGGACGGGTCGCCCAACAGGTTTTCCTTCGGCACGCGGCAGTCGGTGATCATGAAGTGGGCGGTGTCCGAGGCCCGGATGCCCAGCTTGTGCTCCAGGCGCACCAGCTCGAAGCCCGGCGTGCCCTTCTCGACCACGAAGGACTTGATGGCCGAACGGCCCAGGCTCTTGTCGAGCGTGGCCCACACCACCACCAGGTCGGCGCGGTCGCCTGAGGTCACGTAGATCTTCTCGCCATTGAGCACGTAGTGGTCGCCGTCCAGGCGGGCCGTGGTGCGGATGGCGGCCGAATCGGAGCCGCAGCCCGGCTCGGTGATGGCCATGGCCGCCCAGCGGCCTTTGAAGCGCTTGAGCTGCTCGTCGTTGGCCACCGAGGCGATGGCCGAGTTGCCCAGGCCCTGGCGGGGCATGCCCAGCAACATGCCCACATCACCCCAGCACAGCTCCATGATGGACAGGCAGGTGGAGATGTTGGTGCCGTTGCGGTTGACGTTGGGGTCGACGTTGTCGTCGCGGCGCACACCGGTGGCACCGGTGCCACCCACGTCGCTGTTGCCTTCGTTCATGCCATCGATGACGGCGGCCAGCATGTCGAGCTCGACCGGGCGCTCGTGCTCCGCGCGGTCGTACTTGCGGGAGATGGGGCGCAGCACTTCGCTGGCCACTTCCTGGGCCTGGCGCACCAGGGGCTTGAATTTGCGGGGGGTATCGAGGTTGATCATGTCGGCATCAATGGGTATCTGTGAGCGGGTCCAGCGCACACCACGGAACCTGCTCTGCCAGGCCGTCGGTGTGGCCCCCTGGGGGGCGCGAAGCGCGCAGAGGGGTCAGATCAACAGGCCGCCTTCCATCAGGCCGACTGCGCGCAGGTCGCGGTACCAACGCTCCACCGGGTGCTCCTTCACGAAGCCGTGGCCGCCCAAGAGCTGCACGCCGTCGCTGCCGATCTGCATGCCCTTGTCGGCACACAGGCGGCGGGCCAGCGCGGTGGCCTCGTCGAACGGCAGATCGGCTTCGGCCAGGCTGGCCGCGCGCCAGGTCAGCAGGCGCATGCCGTGCAGCTCGATCGCGATGTTGGAGATGGCGAACGCCACCGACTGCCGGTGGCTGATGGGCTCGCCAAAGGCCACGCGGTCGTTCACATAGGGCACGAGGTAGTCCAGCACGCCTTGCGCGCAGCCCGTGCCCAGGGCACACCAGGCCAGGCGCGACAGCTGGATGCAGTCTTCGTAAATGTGCGAAGCGCCTTCACCCAGCAGTTGCCCCGCGCTCACCTTGACGCCGTCGAGGTGCAGGCGGGCACACCCCGCCGCGCGCAAGCCCATGCTCACGTCTTCGGAGATGCTCAAGCCCGGCGTGGACGACTCGACGATGAACAAGGCCGGGCCCTTGCCTTCCAGCTCGGCGGCCACGATGAACAGCTCGGCCTGGCCCGCCAGCGGCACCATGGCCTTGACGCCGTCGATCACGAAATCGTTGCCCACGCGGCGCGCCCGCGACTGCAGGTTGAACGGGCTGAACAGGGGGGCAGGCTCCATCACGGCCAGGGCCGCTGCGGGCGGGGTCTCGCCGGCGAAGTCAGGCAGGTAGCGCGACTGCTGGTCGGCGTTGCCCCACAGGACCAGCGCGGTGCTCACGGCAGACGGCGCCAGGGCGGCGAAGGCCAGGCCCATGTCGCCTTGGGCCATGGCCTCGGCGATCAGGACGTTGGTCACGGCCGAGCGCTCGGTGCCCATCCCCCCCAGCGCCTCGGGGATGCCGAAGGCGGCAAAGCCCAACTCGGTGCACTGCTTGAGCAGCTCAGCCGGCGCGGCGTAAGCGGCGTCGGCAGCGCTGGCGGCGGGGCGCAGCTGTTCCATGGCGAAACTCAGGGCCGCCTCTTGCAGGGCGCGCTGGTCGTCGCTGGGGTTGAGGTCGAAGAGGTCGGTGGCAGGCGCCTTGCCCAGGCGGGCCGGCTGACCGAGCTGTTGCACCGACTTGAAGGCCCGGCTGGCGGCGATCACGGTCTTGAAACCGATGCGGGTGCCGTGGTGCAGCACGGTTTCGGTGGGCTTGCGCAGCTTGGCTTGGTCCAGCTTGGGCGAACTGGCCAGGCGGCTCAAGGTGCGCAGGCCGATGCGGGTGAGCGATGTCATGCGGGGATTCCGGAGGGTGCAACAAAGACGGGTCAACGCCTGGGGTTCGCACTGAGCCAGCCCCCGCGGTACCGCGCAGCGCGCGCAGTTTGACCACTCGCCCGGATCATGCCCAGCCGGGGTGAGGGATACTTGCCTGTTTGCGCCACCCCAATTGACCGGACAATCCGGGCTCAACTGACCACCCCGGCGCATCCATCGCCCGGCATTTCACGAGATGCATTCAGTCTCGCTCCCCCCGTCCTACGCCTCTGCGCTGCACACCTGGTTGCGCGCAGCGCGCGACACTGCGCGTCAGCGGGGTGTGGACGCCGACGCCATCCTGGCCGACGTGGGCCTGAACCTGGACCCGGGCAGCGACCCCATGGCCCGCGCCCCGGCGCACCTGGGCCTGGCCTTCTGGCAACGGGTGATGGCCACCAGCCAGGACGAATTGCTGGGCATGGAAGTGGCGCTGTCGTTCATGCCCATGAGCTTCAACGCCCTGGGCTACGCCTTGATGGCCTCGGCCAACCTGGGCGACATGTACCTGCGTCTCGCCCGGTTCGCCCACATCGTGACCGACGCCGCCGACATCCGCTTCGAGCGCGGCCCGGGCGCCAGCACCCTCACGCTCATGGGCGACTCGGCCTTGCTGGGGAGCGTGGACGACGCCACCCGCTGGAGCATCTTCGACTACGCGCTGCTCACCATCGTGCGGGGTTCTCGCATGCTCTACGGCCGCGAGTTCATGCCGCTGGAGATCCGCATGCAGCGCGCCCGGCCACGTGAACACGCTCGCCTGGAACGGGTGCTGCGCTGCGTGCCCATTTATGGCTGCGCCGACAACGCCATCGTGGCCGACAACGCCCAGCTCGACCGGGCACTGGGCTTCGCCAACCTCGCCGTGGCGCAAGCCAGCGAAGACACGCTGGAGCGCTACCGCGCCCAGTGGGCGGCGCAAGACCCGCGCGCCCAACTGCCCATGCAGATCGCCACGCTGCTCAAAAGCCTGCTGCCCAGCGGCGAGCCCCGCCAGGAAGACGTGGCCGAGCGCCTGGCCATCAGCTTGCGCAGCCTGCAGCGCCGGCTCATGGAAGCGGGCACCAGCTACCGCGACGTGCTCAACCAGACTCGCCACCAGCTGGCCTTGCACCACCTCAGCCAGCCCGAGTTGTCGGTGGGCGAGATCGCCTTCTTGCTGGGCTTCTCGGAAGTGAGCGCCTTCACGCGCGCCTTCCGCCGCTGGACGGGCCTGTCGCCACGCGGCTGGCGCCAACAGGCCAGCTTGCCTGCAGGCCCCGCCGACGCGGGCGAGCCGGACGACGAGCCCGGCCTCGCCCAGGACTGAGCCCATGCGCATCGCCGACCTCCGACAGCGCCTGCAAGACCTCGGCGCCAAACGCGTGCACGAGCAACGCGTGCTGCGCCTGTGGTCACAAGCCAAGCCGCAAGACAGCGGCAAGCGCAAGCCCGAAGACGTGCTGCCCTTGCCCGTGCGTGAGGCCATGCCCGCGCTAGTGGCCGAGCTGGCCGGCCTGGCCACGCTGCAATCGGCCCACCCAGGCGAAGACAGCTCCGAGCGCTTGCTGGTGCAACTGCGCGACGGCCAAACGGTGGAAAGCGTGCTGCTGCCGCGCGGCGGCTTGTGCGTGTCCAGCCAGGTGGGCTGCGCCGTGGGCTGCGTGTTCTGCATGACCGGCCAAAGCGGCCTGATCCGCCAGGTGGGCAGCGCCGAGATCGTGGCCCAGGTGGTGCTGGCCCGCCAGCGCCGGGCGGTCAACAAGGTCGTGTTCATGGGCATGGGTGAGCCCTCGCACAACCTCGACAACGTGCTCGAAGCCATCGAGCTGCTGGGCACCGTGGGCAACATCGGCCACAAGAACCTCGTGTTCTCGACCGTGGGCGACCCACGCGCCTTCGAGCGCCTGCACAGCCTGCAAGAAGGCGATGTGCGCCCGGCCCTGGCGGTGTCGCTCCACACCACGCGCGGCGACTTGCGCGACAAGCTGCTGCCGCGCGCGCCCCGCATGGCCATCGAAGACCTGGTGGACCACGCCGAGCGCTATGCCCGGGCCACCGGCTACCCCATCCAATACCAATGGACGCTGCTGGACGGCATCAACGACAGCGACGAAGAACTCGACGGCATCGTGCGGCTGTTGCACGGCAAGTACGCGCTGATGAACATGATCCCGTTCAACAGCGTCGACGGCCTGGACTTCCAGCGCCCCAGCTGGGACAAGGCGGCCGACATCGCCCGGCGGCTGCACCGACGCGGCATCCTGACCAAGCTCCGCCACTCGGCCGGCCAGGACGTGGACGGCGGCTGCGGGCAACTGCGTGCACGCGCTCTGGCCGAACAGGGCGTGACGCCTCAGCCGATGCGCGTGCTGCGCCGCGCCCCCACGGCGCCCTGACGCCCGGCCGGGGTCAGCTGGCGGCCACTTGCTGCCGCAACCAGTAGACGAAAGCCTGCACCGGCGCACGCACCTCGCCAGGCGCCATCAACAGGCGGTAGGCCCCGCCCTCGCGCTGCCACGCCGGGCACACCACCACCAGGCTGCCACTGGCAAGCGCCGCATCCACCAATGGCCGGCGGCCGATCGCCACCCCCAGGCCTTGCTGGGCCGCCTGCACCACCTGCTCGTATTGGCTGAAGCGCATCGTGCGGACCTGCGGGTGGCCAGGCACCAGGTCTGCCCAGGCCGACCAGGCCATGCCCAAAGGGTGGGCCACCGGGTGCTCGAAATCCAGCCGCGTGACCTCGCCCCAGTGTGCAGGGCTCTGGATGCGTGCGGCCACTTCGGGCGCGGCCACCAGCTGCAGCCGCTCGGTCATCCAGCACTCTCCATCGCCACCCTGGCCCGGCACGCCCACCCCACGCGCTGGCCCCAGCCGGATGGCCAGGTCCATGCCCGACTGCAACAGGCTCAGGTTGCCCGCCGAGGCGTCGAGGCGCAACTCGGGGCAGGTGGCCTGATCGGGCCACTGGGCCAGCCGGGGCAAGAGCCACAACGAGGCCAGCGCCGGCGGGCAGGTGATGGCCAGCGCACGCCGGGCCTGCACGGCCGTCTGGGCCAGCGCCTGTTCCAGCTCAGCCAAAGCGCCCGCCAGCCGCGTGTGCAAAGCGGCGCCAGCAGGCGTCAGGCTGACCCCTCGGGCACCACGCTCGAACAAGGCCACCCCCAGTGCCTCTTCCAGCGCCTTGAGCTGCTTGCTCACCGCAGACTGGCTGAGGCACAACGCGTCGGCCGCCAGCGTGACGCCGCCCAGACGCGCCACGGCGTCGAAGCCAACGAGGGTCTCCAGGTTGACGCTTCTCAACAGCGGATGACGTGCAGCAGACATGACGGCCAGGCATGGGCACCCGGAACCGATTTCCGAGCGCTTCAAGTGGGAACAGCGCACCATGTTGCCATCACTTCTTCACGCTCAGGCCCACCATGACCACCCCGCTGATGACCACGCCTCAGGGCGAGCACGTGTTGCTCACCTTGCACCGCCCCGACAAGCTCAACGCGCTCGACAACGACCTGATCTCGGCCCTGATGGCGGCGCTGGACGCCATCGCGCTGGACCCCCATGTGCGTTGTGTGGTGCTCACCGGCGCTGGCCACAAGGCCTTCAGCGCGGGCGCCGACATCGCCGGTTTCGCCCCCCATGTGGCCCAATCCGCCGACCAGGCGCTGCTGCGCTTCGTGGCACCGGGCCAGGCCCTCACGCGCCGCATCGAGAACTTCGCCAAGCCCGTCATCGCTGCCGTCAACGGGCTGGCCTTCGGAGGCGGCTGCGAAGTCGTCGAGGCCTGCCACCTGGCGCTGGCCGCACCGCACGCGCGCTTCGCCAAGCCCGAAATCAGCCTCGGCTTCCCACCGCCTTTTGGCGGCAGCCAGCGGCTGCCCCGGCTCGTGGGCCGCAAACGGGGCCTGGGCCTGTTGCTCACGGGTGAGGCCATCGACGCCCCGACCGCGCAGGCCTGGGGCCTCGTCAACGAAGTGGTGCCCGCAGACACCCTGGTGGCCAGCAGCCTGGCGCTGGCCGACCGGATCGCCCGCCACACGCCCTCGGCGGTCCAGGCCACCTTGCACGCCGTAGCGCGCGGCCTCAACCAGCCCATCGACGAAGCGCTGCACACCGAGGCCAACCAATTCGCCCAAGCCGTGCACAGTGGCGAAGCGTGGCCACGCATCGAAGCCTTCCTGCAGCGGCCACGCCCCGCCCCCTGAACCCCAGCACCACAGAAAGCAGAGGACCATGTCCGACACCCAGGCCGACCGCGCGCAACGCCTGCGCGCCCTGCACGACCGCCCCGGCACCTTCGTGATCCCCAACCCCTGGGACGCGGGCAGCGCGAAGCTGCTGCAGATGCTGGGCTTCGAAGCCCTGGCCTCCACCAGCGCGGGCCTGGCCTTTTCGATGGGCCGCCCCGACAACCACGTGCGCCGAGACGAGGCGATGGCCCACCTGCACGCCCTGTGCGGCGCGTGCGACCTGCCCGTCAGCGCCGACCTCGAAGGCGGCCATGGCGACACGCCTGAGGCGGTGGCCGCCACCATCGCCCTGGCCGCGCAAGCCGGGGCGGTGGGTGGCTCCATCGAAGACAGCACCGGCCGCGCGGAGCAGCCTTTGCGGGAGATCGCCCACGCGCAAGACCTGGTGCGTGCCGCCGTGGCCGCCGCCCGCACCCTGCCTTTCCCCTTCATGGTCACGGCCCGCGCCGAGAACTTCTTCGTGGGCCGCCCCGACCTGAGCGACACCATCCGCCGCCTGCAGGCTTACCAGGATGCCGGCGCCGACGCGCTGTTCGCGCCCGGCCTGAAAACCCTGGACGACATCGCCACCGTGGTGCGCGCCGTGGACCGCCCCGTCAACGTGCTGATGGGCATGGCCGGCGTGAACCGCTCCGTGCAGCAGCTGGCCGATGTGGGCGTGAAGCGCGTGAGCGTGGGCGGATCGCTGGCCCGCGCGGCCTGGGGCGGCTTCATGCGGGCAGCTCAGGAAGTGCGAGAACACGGCACGTTCAGCTACGCGCAAGAAGCCGTGCCCATGGCCCAGCTCAACACTTGGTTTCAAACCTCTGCGCGCTGAGTAGACCATCCCCCCATCAGGCGATGCCGGGCGCCTCGCGAGCGGCTATGCTTGAGGCCTACGACACAAGGCCATGACACCCCAGCCAAAAGGGGTGCAGCGCCACAGGGAGCATGAGTGTTTCGATTTACGCGCTGAAGCCGCGCTTTCAAGGCCTGTTGCGCCCCGGCGTTCGCCAGCTGGCGCGCCTGGGCGTCACCGCCAACCAGGTCACCACGCTGGCTTGCCTGGTGTCGGTGGCCTTGGGCCTCACGCTTTACCTCGCCCCGCTGCCGCCGGCTGCCTTCGCGCTGGTGCCCCTGTGGCTGCTGCTGCGCATGGCGCTCAACGCCATCGACGGCATGCTCGCGCGCGAACATGGCCAGCAATCGGTGCTGGGCGCTTACCTCAATGAGCTGACCGATGTCCTGGCCGACGCCGCGCTCTACCTGCCCCTGGCCAAGGTGGCGCCGTTTTCACCGTTGTGGATCGGTGTGATCGTGCTGGCCGCGGCCCTGTCTGAAATGGCTGGGGCCTTGGGCCAAACCGTGGGCGCAGGCCGCCGCTACGACGGCCCCATGGGCAAGAGCGATCGCGCCGCCGTTTTCGGTGCCCTGGGGCTGGCCGTGGCCCTGCTGGCGGGGCCCGAGGGCCTGCCCGCTGCCTGGCATGGCCTGGCCTGGGTGCTGCCCGCCGTGGCTGCGCTCACGGGCGTGTCCGTCGTCAACCGCGTGCGAGCTGGCTTGCCTGCCCGCTGACCACCAGGAGCCCCCATGAGTGCTGTGCTGACGGATTCGACCGCTGCGCCCCACCCGGCCCAGGCGCCACGCGCCTGCCAACTGAGGCACTTCTTCACCCACGATGGCGTGGCCCTGGCCTACCGCCATTGGCCCGCCACCGGCGCCCAGCGGCGGGGCGCCATCGTGATGTTCCACCGGGGCCACGAACACGGCGGGCGCATGGCCCACCTGGTCGACGAGCTGCGCCTGCCCGATTTCGACTTCTACGCCTGGGACGCGCGCGGCCATGGTGTCTCACCCGGCCCGCGCGGCCACAGCCCCAGCTTCGGCACCTCGGTGCGCGACGTCCAGACCTTCACCGACCACCTGCGCGACGCCCACCAGTTGCCCGCCGATCAGCTCTTCGTGGTGGCGCAAAGCGTGGGCGCCGTGCTGGTCTCCACCTGGGTGCACGACCACGCGCCACGGCTGCGCGGCATGAGCCTCGCGTCGCCCGCCTTCGAAGTCAAGCTCTACGTGCCCTTGGCCCGCACCGGCATCGCGCTGTGGCAAAAGCTGGTGGGGCCGTTCTTCGTCAACAGCTACGTCAAGCCCAAGTTCCTGACCCACGACGAAGCACGCATCGCCAGCTACCAGCTGGACCCGCTGATCAGCCGCCCCATCGCTTCGCACATCCTGCTGGGCCTGTACGAAGCCGCCGAACGCGTGGTGCAAGACGCGCAAGCCATCACCGTGCCCACGCAACTGCTGATCTCCGGGGCCGACTGGGTCGTGAAGGCCGCCCCTCAAGACGCCTTCTTCCAGCGCCTGGGCTCGCCCACCAAAGAGCGCCACCTGTTGCCCGGCTTCTTCCACGACACCTTGGGCGAGCGCGACCGCCACCTGGCGCTGGCGCCGCTGCGGGCCTTCATCCTGGCGCGCTTCGCCGAGCCCGCCGCCGAGGTCGATCTGCGCGAAGCCCACCGCCGAGGCGCCACCTTCGACGAGGCCCAAGCTCTGGCGCAACCCCTGAGCCTGGCCAGCCCTCGTGGCCTGTATTGGGCCGTGTCGCGCTGGGGTGTGCGCCTGGGTGGGCTGCTGTCCGAAGGCATCCGCGTGGGCTGGCAGACCGGCTTCGATTCGGGCAGCACGCTCGACCACGTCTACCGCAACACCCCCACCGGGCGCGGGCCCCTCGCCCCCTTGGGCAGGTTGGTCGACCGGGTCTTCCTGCAAGCCATCGGCTGGCGCGGCATCCGGGTGCGCAAGGGCCACCTCGAAGAGCTGTTGCCCCTGGCCATGGCCCAGGTGGCCCGCGCCGGTCTGCCCGTGCACCTGCTCGACATCGCCGCCGGCCATGGCCGCTATGTGCTCGACGCCATCGCCCGAGCCCCCGAGGCACCGGCCTCGGTGCTGCTGCGCGACTACAGCGCGCTCAACGTGCAACAGGGGCAGCAGCTCATCGCTTCGCGTGGCCTGGGCCACCTGGTGCGCTTTGTTCAAGCCGACGCCTTCGACCGCGACAGCCTGGCCCAGACCCAACCGGCCCCCACGGTGGCCGTGGTGTCGGGCTTGTATGAGCTCTTCGACGACAACGTCCTGGTGTCGCGCTCGCTGGCGGGTCTGGCGGAGGCCATGCCCGATGGCGCCTGCCTGGTCTACACCGGCCAGCCCTGGCACCCCCAACTGGAAATGATCGCCCGCACCCTGACCAGCCACCGGCAAGGCCAGGCCTGGGTGATGCGCCGACGCACCCAACAGGAGATGGACCAGCTGGTGGCCGCCGCGGGCTTTCGCAAGCTGACCCAGCGTGTGGACGAATGGGGCATCTTCACCGTGTCGGTGGCGGTGCGGGTGCGCCAGCCGTGAGCCTGCGCCTCCTGACCTGGCGCCCCACCTGGGCGCCCCTCTGGCCCGCAGGTCTGGCTGCCTTGTTGGTGCTGGGGCCGTTCTTCTTCTGGAGCTACGGCCTGGCCAACCACCATGCGGCCAGCTTGCCCGCCGTGCCCAGCGTCGTGTTCGACTGGGAAGCAGGCGTGCCCTTCCTGCCCTGGACCATCTTGCCTTACTGGTCCATCGACCTGTTCTACGGGCTGTCGCTGCTCCTGGCCCCCTCGCGGGCAACGCTGTTCACCCAGGCTGCCCGGCTGTTGACCGCGCAATGCGTGTGCGTGGCCAGCTTCCTGCTGTGGCCACTGCGCTTTGCCACCCCGCGCCCCGCCGCCGACGGCTGGGCCCAGGCCCTGTTCGACGCCCTGAGCGGCTTCGACCTGCCCTACAACCAGGCGCCGTCGCTGCACATCGTGTTGTTGCTGGTGCTGTGGGATTTCTACCGCCGCCTGTTGCCCGCACGCTGGCTGCCGGCGCTGCACGCCTGGAGCGCCCTGATCGGCGTGTCGGTGTTGACCACCTACCAACACCATGCCATCGACGTGCCCACCGGCCTGGCGGCCGGCGCCCTCTGCCTGTGGCTGTGGCCCTGGCAAGGCCAGCGCCCCTGGCAAGCCTGGCGCCAGGAACCTGTCCGCCCCAGTCTGGCCCTGGCCTGGGGTCTGGCAGCCGCAGCCTGTGGCCTGGCCGCCGGGCTGGGCGGGGCGCAACACCGCGCAGCCTGGTTGCTCGCCTGGCCTGCGCTGGCCTTCGCCTTGGTGGCCCTGGCTTACCTGGGGCTGGGCACGCACGCCTTCCAGAAGCGCACCCATGGCCGCCCCTCTCTGGCCGCGCGCTGGCTGCTGTGGCCCCATCGCCTGACCGCCTGGCTCAACGCACGCGCCTGGACGCGGCGCCTGCCGGCCAGCGTGCCCATCCACGGCAACGTGTGGCTGGGCCGGCTGCCCCTGCCCTGGGAGCCCGACCACCGCCGCGCCCAGGCCATCCTCGACCTGAGCGCCGAGCTGCACGTGGCCCACCCCGGGGTGCACGCCCACCCCATGCTCGACCTGGTGGCGCCGGCCAGCGCCTCCCTGCAGGCCGCGGCCGACCAGCTCGAACGCCTGCACCGCGCCACGCCCGGACCCGTGTTGGTGGGGTGCGCCCTGGGCTTCTCGCGCAGCGTGGCCGTGCTGCTGGTGTGGCTGTGCCGCCATGGCCATGTGCCTCACCTCGACGCGGCCCTGCAACAGGTGCGCCAGCAACGGCCTCAAGTGGTGTTGCCCCCGGCCCTGTTGCATGCGGTTCAAACCGCCTTGGGGCCCACGCCATGACGCTGCATCGCCTGCCTGACGACGACCGCCCGGAAGGCTGGGCGCCCGCCGAGCGCGCCGCCTGGGCCGTGTGCGCCGCCACTTTGTCGACGGGCGGCCTGTGGTGGGGCTTGCTCAGCGCTTGTGCGGCCTTGCAACTCGCGGCCAGCTTGCTGGCCCCCACCTGGGGCCAGCCTGCGTCACCCGCCCTGGTGGCCCTGGCTTGGCTGCTGGGCGCCTTGCTCACCTGGCTGGCAGGCACCTGGCTGGCCATGCGGGTGGCGCTGGACGCCCAATTGATGCGCGACATGGCCCGAGGCGACCAGGGGCCGCTGCCCGATGCCCAGGCCTTGGACCAGGCGTTGCACACCGCCTTGCATGTGCCTGTGCGGGCGAGCCGCCGTACTGCAGCCGATCGTTTGCGCGGCGCCCTGCGCCTGCACCGGTGCCTGGTCATGGCCGCCGTGTGCGAGGTGTTGGGCCTGCTGTTGCGTGGCCTCGCCCCCCTTTACTGCTGTTGAACGATGTCCGCCTGGTTGGCCCCTCCCTTGAACGCCTTGGCCTGGCTGGTGAGCCAGGTGCTGTTGAGCGCCTCCCGCGCCTGGACTGGCGTTCGGCCTTTGTGGCGCGGCGCCAGCCTGCGCCCTGGCCAGCGGGTCTATTTCGCCAACCACGGCAGCCACGGCGACTTTGTGATGATCTGGGCCTGCCTGCCGCCACACCTGCGCCGCGCCACCCGCCCTGTGGCCGGGCAAGACTATTGGCTGGCCAGCCCCTTGCGTCGCTTTGCGGCGGCCCGCGTGTTCCGCGCCCTGCTCATCGACCGCCACCCCCAGCCTGGTGGCCCCTCGCCCATCGACCTCATGGGCCAGGCACTGGCCCGCGGCGAATCGCTGATCCTGTTCCCTGAAGGCACCCGCAACACCACCGACGCCGTCTTGCTGCCCTTCAAAAGCGGCTTGCACCGGCTCAGCCAATTGCACCCCGAAGTCGAGTTCGTGCCCGTGTGGATCGACAACATCCGCCGCGTCATCCCCAAAGGTGAGCTCATCCCTGTGCCCATGGTGTGCACCGTCAGCCTGGGCACCCCGCTGGCCATCACGCCAGGCGAAGACAAGGACGCCTTCTTGCAGCGCGCCCGCGAGGCCGTGCTGGCCTTGCGCCCCGAAGAAAGCCAGACATGATGTTCAACACCCCCGTGCTCCATGACCAGGCCACGCGCTGGATGTTCGGCGGCACGCTGGCCGTGCTGGTGTTCGCTTCGGTGGTGGGCGCCTTGCTGAAATGGCGCGTGGCCCACCACCAGCCACACAGCGTGATCGACAACCTCAACAGCCGCATCCACAGCTGGTGGGTGATGGTCTTGTTGATCGGTGCGTCCTTCCTGTTGGGCAAGACGGCCGTGGTGCTGCTGTTTGCCTTCATGTCGTTCGCAGCGCTGCGCGAGTACATCACCCTGGCCTACACGCGGGCCGGCGACCACATCGCCCTGGTGCTGATGTTCTACGTGGCCTTGCCCATGCAGTACTTCCTCATCTGGATCGATTGGTACGGCCTGTACTCGATCTTCATCCCGGTGCACGTCTTCCTGGTGCTGCCCATCCTGGCGAGCCTGCGGGGCGACACCACGCGCTTCCTGGAGCGCACGGCCAAGATGCAGTGGGGGCTGATGATCTGCGTGTTTTGCGTGTCCCATGTGCCCGCGCTGCTCACGCTGCAGATCCCCGGCTACGACGGCCGCAACCTGCTGCTCATCGCCTACCTGATCGCGGTGGTGCAAGGCAGCGACGTGTTGCAGTACGTCTGGGGCAAGCTGCTGGGGCGCCGCAAGGTGGCCCCCGAACTCTCTCCCTCCAAGACCGTGGAGGGGCTGGTTGGCGGGGTGGCGAGCGCCACCTTGCTGGGCGCGGTGATGCACGTCATCACGCCCTTCTCCCCCTGGCAATCGGCTGTGATCGCCCTGGCGATCTGCCTGATGGGCTTCCTGGGGGGCTTGGTGATGTCGGCGATCAAGCGTGATCGCGGCGTCAAGGATTGGGGCACGATGATTGAAGGCCACGGCGGCATGCTGGACCGGCTCGATTCCGTGGTGTTCGCCGCCCCGATGTTTTTCCACGTGGTCCGCTTCTGGTGGGTGCCCTGATGACCATCGCTTCTTCGCTCGACAACTCCGCCGACTCGGCCAAGCGCCTGCCGCTGTGGACCAAGCTGGCTTACACGGCCTTCGTGGCCGTGCTGGTGCCGCATTACTGGCAGGCCTACGGGCCCACCAACTTCCTGTATTTCTGTGACATCGCCTTGCTCATGACGTGTGCGGCCATGTGGCTCGAATCCAGCCTGCTGGCGTCGGCCTGTGCCGTGGGCATCTTGCTGCCCCAACTGCTGTGGATGATCGACTTCGTCGGCACCTGGGTGGGCTGGCCCATCACCGGGATGACGGGCTACATGTTCGAGACCAAGATCCCGCTGTTTGCCCGCTTCCTGTCGTTCTTCCACTTCTGGCTGCCGCTGGTGCTGGTGTGGCTGGTGGCGCGGCTGGGCTACCACCACCGTGGCCTGAAGGTGTGGTGGGCCGTGGCCTGGACGGCCATGGGTGTCTCGTACGCCTTCCTCCCCATGCCGCCGGCACCCGCCAGCAACCCCGGGCTGCCCGTCAACGTGAACTACGTGTTCGGGCTCAACGACCAGGGGCCGCAGACCTGGATGCCTGCGCCCGCTTATTTCGCCTTGATGCTGGCCGCCTTGCCCGCCCTGATCTGGCTGCCCACCCACGGTCTGCTCAAGCGCTACGCGCCCGCCACCGTGGGCCGTTGACGCTCACACGCCGGGCACGATGTTGTGCCCGGACTTGAGCACATAGTGGTGGCCATTCCAGCGGTAGACCAGCTCGATGGCCTTGTGTCGATCCGGCGGCGCAGCGGGTTTGGCCGGCGGTACGGGTTTGGGTGCGGGCTGCGGGGCGGGCGCCGACGCAGCAGATGCAGATGCAGATGCAGCGGCGGCTGCGGCTGCGGCTGCGGCGCTGGCGGCTTCTTCGGCGTTGGCCACGTCTTCGCCGTCCATGGGCGCGTCGCCCTCGTCGTCCGCCTCGGTGCCATCGCCTGGCTCGTAGTGCTCGTCGAGCTTCTGGCTCACCACGAAGCTCGCCCATTCCTTGGGCGACTTGCCAGGCACCAGCCGCCAGCTCGAAGTGGCCGACCAGCACCACATGTTGCCCGTGCAGGCACCGCCGTTGTCACTGGCGAACATCAGGTCGAGCACCGCTTCGGGTTTGCGCCCATCCAGCAGCACCATGGTGGCCACGTCGACCGAGTGGCCCTGCCAGGTGCCGCCTGAGTGCACGATCACCGCCTGTTGGTCAGGCGCCGGCTGCAGCGTCTCGATCTTGCCGAACTCGCCAAACGAGCCCAGCATCAGCGCAGCCGCGTGGTGCTGCTGCCGCTGCCAACGTCGCCCGTCCCATTGCAGGTAGACCACGTCGAGCTCGCCGCCTTCCGCGTGCCCATCGGCCCGCTGCCATTGGCCGTCGTTGTCGTAGACGCGTTGGCCGCGCAACACCAGGGCCACGCGGTCCGGCGCCAGGCGCACCAGCGCCCGCACCGCCAGGAAGCGCTGTTCGTCGTTCTGCCCCACGAGCACTTCTTCTTCGTCGCCGGCCTTGACCACCTTGCCGCCCAAGACCGGGGCCAGCGTGGCCACGTCGATCTGGCCGGGCATGGGCCCGGGCTTGTTGCTGCACCCGGCCATCCACAAGATGGCGGCTCCGGCCACCCAGCCGGACACGCTCGCGCCTTGGCGCCATGGGTGTCTGCCCATTGCCTTCTCCCTGAAACAGTCTGTTTTGGTTCTCGAAGGCGGGAGCATAGCCGCAAGCGCGGCCCACCCGGCGGCGCAAGGGCCACTCAGGTGCGGTGGCGTTCGGCCTGTTCAGCGTACCAGGCGAGGCAGCCGGGGTTGGCCATGGCGTCCGGGTTGACGACCCGGGCCAAAGGCTGCCCCAGGAAGGCCTTCTTGATGGGCACTTCCTGCTTCTTGCCCGACAGCGTGCGCGGCACTTCTGGCGCTTGCAGCAGGACGTCGGGCACGAAGCGCGGCGACACCTGGCTGGCGATGGCCTGGCGCACTCGGGCCTGCAAGGCGTCATCGAGCGTCAGGCCCTCTCGCAACACCACGAACAAGATCATGCGGCTGTCTTGGCCCAGGTATTCGAGGTCGATGACCAGGCTGTCGAGCACCTCTTCCAGGCCCTCCACGGCGGCGTAGATCTCGCTGCTGCCCAGGCGCAAGCCGTGGCGGTTGAGGGTGGCGTCGCTGCGGCCGTAGATGACACACGTGCCGTCGCCCTTGACCATGATCCAATCGCCGTGGCGCCAGACGCCTGGGTAGACGTCGAAGTAGCTGCTGAGGTAGCGCTCGTCGCCCTGGTCGCCCCAGAAGTACAGCGGCATGGACGGCAGCGGGTGGGTGCACACCAGCTCGCCCACCTGGTCGGTGACGGGCTCACCGGCTTCGTTCCACGCGTAAACGGCGCAACCCAGTGCGCGACAGGCCAGCCCCCCCGGCGGCGTGGGGCGGCCGCGCAAACCGATGACGAAGGCCCCCACGAAATCGGTGCCGCCGCTGAGGTTGTTCCACCAGATGTCTGGCGTGCCCAGCGCTGCGAATTGCTCGGTGCCCCAGCGCTGCACGTCTTCAGCGAGCGGCGAACCGGTGGAGCCCAGGGCGCGGATGCGGCTGAGGTCGCCGCAGTGCGCCAGGTTCACCCCGGCCTTCATGCAAGCGGCGTAATAGGCCGCCCCGGCGCCGAACACCGTCACCTTGTGGCGCGCGGCAAAGCGCCACAACACGGACCAATCAGGCGCCGCCTTGGGGCCGCCCGGGCTGCCATCGAAGATGCAGATGGTCGCCCCGTTGACCAGGCCGCCCACCTGGGTGTTCCACATCACCCAACCGGTCGAGCTGAACCAATGGAAGCGCTCGCCCCAGCTGTTGCGCTGGTAGCTGGCACCGATGTCGTTGTGCAAGTTGAGCGCCGAGCCCATGAGCAAGACGCCACCGTGGCCGTGCACCAGCGCCTTGGGCAGGCCCGTGGTGCCGCTGGAGTAGACGATCCAAAGCGGGTGATCGAAGGGCAGCCAGCGCGGCTGGAAGGCGGCCACCGCCTCGTCGTGGCGGTCGACCACGTGGGCCCATTTGGAGTGCAGGCGGTGCCCCAGCAGCACCTGGCGGGCATCACCGTCGGCGTGGGGACTGTCAAGCACCAGCAGGTGTTCGACGCTGGGCAAGCGCTCGCACAGGTCGCGCACCAGGGCCGCCCGGTCGAGCGGCTTGCCGCCGAAGTGCACGCCCAAGGACGCGATCAGGACACGCGGGGTGATCTGGGCAAAGCGGTCGGCCACGGCGGGCGCGCCCATGTCGGGGGCACACACGCTCCAGACGGCGCCCACGCTCGCGCAGGCCAGGAAGGCCACGATGGTCTCGGGCACATTGGGCAGCCAGGCCGCGACGCGGTCACCCGGCTGCACACCCAGCTCTTGCAGGTGAAGCGCCACGCACGCCACCTGGCGGCGCAGTTCGGGCCAACTCAGGGTGCGAACCTGACCCAGTTCGTTGTCGCTGACGATGGCCGGCATGCCCGCTGCCTGGGCCGCCTCGACGTGGCGCAAGGCGCGTTGGGCATAGTTGACCTGCGCCCCGACGAACCAGCGCGCGCCCGGCATGCGCGGGTCGGCCAGCACGGCCTCATGGGGGGTGGGCGAGGTGTAGCCTTCGAAGTCCCAGACGCTTTGCCAGAACGCGGGCGCGTCGTCGACCGACCACTGCCACAAGGCCTCGTAGTCGTCGAAGCGCAAGCCTCGGGTGTCTCGCAGCCAGTCCTGGTATCGCGCCAGACGTGGCACGTGAGGCGGCTGGAAGGGCGTCGAATCGGCGGGCTTGGCGCTCATGGTCAGACGTCGGGCAGCAAGGGGACGTGGTGACCTGCGCGAGCCCCGCGCCGGTCAGTGGTGGTGACCGGTGTGGGCGCCCTGCGGGCCGTGCCCGTGCGTGCAGCCCGGGCTGTGTCCAGTGTGCGCATGTTGCGCTGCAGCGTGCCCCGGGGTAAGTCCCAGGGTGTGCGACATCTGCCGCACATGGTGGACCTCGATGGTGGCGTGGCGGATCTCTTCGTGCACCCGCAGCGCGGCCCGCACCTGGCGGGGCGAGAGCTCCGCCCTGGAGGTGACCACCGTCAGGGCACAGGCATAGGCCTGCCGCCCCACGCGCCACACGTGCAGGTCGGTCAGGCGCAACTCGGCCGGGGGGGCCACGGCCGCCACCGCCGCGCGGATCTCGTCGACCACCGGGTGGTCCATCTCGCGGTCCACCAGCACCTGGCCAGTCTGCATCAACAGCCCTTTGGCCCAGATGGCCACCATGGCGGCCCCCACGATGCCCATGACCGGGTCGAGCCAGGCCCAACCCCACAGCCACCCGCCGATGAGCGCCAGGATGGCCAGCACCGAGGTGGCCGCATCGGCCAGCACATGCATGTAGGCCGACTTGAGGTTGAGGTCGTGTTGGTGGTCGTGGTCGTGGTCGTGGTCGTGGTGCCCGTGATCGTGCCCGTGGGCCCCACCCAGCAGCCACGCGCACACCAGGTTCACCACCAAGCCGAGGACGGCCACGAGCAGGGCCTCCTGGTAGTGGATCGGTTGCGGCGACCACATGCGCTCGACCGACCCCACGACCATGAGCGCCGCCACCCCCAGCAGGAAGACCGCGCTGGCAAACCCTGCCAGGATTTCGATCTTCCAGGTGCCAAAGGCAAAGCGCGGGTCGTGTGAGAGGCGTCGGGCCGTGGCATAGGCCAGGGCACTCAGGCCGATGGCGACAGCGTGGGACGACATGTGCCAGCCGTCGGCCAGCAGCGCCATGGAGTTGAACCACCAGCCGGCGCCGATCTCCAGCACCATCATCGCCAAGGTGATCCAGGTCACCCAGCGCGTGCGGGCTTCGGCCCGGGCGCTGCCTTCGTCAAACAGGTGGGTGTGCAGCCAGTCCTGCAAGTCGTCTTCGGGGTGTTCGTGCGTGTGGGGCATGGGGCGCGGGCCAGCCGATCAAGCCCCCATGATCCCACGAGCCGGGCGCCCGCCCAAGCCCGGGCGTTTCACCCCAGCCAGGTGTCGGCCTTGAGCAGCGTCAGCGCCCCCAGCACCGCGAAAATGGCAGCCGCCACGCCGTGCACCAGCTTCATCGGGATGCGCTCGGCGAACCGGTTGCCCACGAACACCGCCGGCACGTCGGCGATCAGCATGCCCAGCGTCGTGCCTGCCACGACCATGTAGGCGTTCGGCTCGTGCGCCGCCAAGGCCACCGTGGCGATCTGGGTTTTGTCGCCCATTTCGGCCAGGAAGAAGGTGACCAAGGTGGCGCCGAACACCCCGGCGCCCTTCGACAGCTTGACTTCGTCTTCCTCGATTTCATCGGGGATCAAGGTCCAGATGGCCATGGCGATGAAGCCTGCCCCCAGCACCCAGCGCAGCACATCCGGGCTCAGCAAGGTGGTGATCCACTGGCCCAGTGCGCCAGCCAGCCCATGGTTGGCGATCGTCGCCACCAAGATGCCCAGGACGATGGGCACCGGCTTTTTGAAGCGAGCGGCCAGCAAAAAGGCCAGCAGTTGGGTCTTGTCGCCGATTTCGGCCAAGGTGACGACCCCGGTGGAAAGCAGCAAGGTGTGGAGGCTGGTGGACATCGTGTTCCAGGTCAAACATGCGGCGATGGGCCGCAGACGCGTGTTGCGCGCCGCGCCAGCCCGGCATTCTTTCATGATCAGCCCCGATCTGCGCCCCCCCCGAAACACAGCCCTGCGCCGCGTCAGGCCGCAGCGCGCGCCTTGTCGAGCAGGAACGCCAGCAAGGCAGAAGCCGCCCGCGTGTGGTGGCGATTGGGCATGTAGAGCATGAACATGCGTGTGCCGAAGATGCTCAGCGTCCAATCCTGGAGCGTGGTCAGGATGCGGCCGTCCTGCACGGCGTCGGCGACCACGTAGTCGGGCACCACGCCCACGCCCAGGCCGGCCAGGATGGCCTCGCGCAGGAAGGCGAAGTTCTCGCTCATCAACCGGGGCTGCAAGGCCACCTCGTGTCGCTCACCGTGCAGGTAAGCCGACAGGCGCAACTGGCGCCCCACGACCCCCGAGGTGATCACCGGCACCCGCGCCAGCGCCTCCAGCGTGGCGGGCAGGCCATGGTCGCGCTGAAACGCAGGCGTGGCACACGCCACATACCGGACGTCGCCCAGGTCGCGGGCCACCAGGTGGTCGGGCGGGTCGGACATCACGCGCACGGCGATGTCCACCTCGTCGCGCAGCAAGTCCACGGCACGGTTCTCGAACACCACGTCCAGCACCACACCCGGGTGCTGCTGCTGGAAGTCGATCAGCCAGGGCGCCATCACCAGTTGCCCATAGCCGCTGGGCACGCTCAAGCGCACGCGGCCCTGCACGCCTTGCCCCAGGTTGGCCAGGGTGTCTTGTGCAGCTTGCAGCTCGTTGCGGATCTGGCGCCCGTGGTCGTAGAGCTTGAGCCCGATTTCGGTGGGCTCGATGCGCCGGGTGGTGCGGCGCACCAGCTGTTGGCCCACGGCCTTCTCAAAGGCGTTGAGGTGGTAGCTGACGTTGGCGCGGCTCATCTTCAGGCGGCGGGCCGCCTCGCTGAGGTTGCCCGCGTCGAGGATCTCGACGAGCAGCGTCAAGGCATGGAGGTCGAGTTGGCTGTCCATGCCTGCCTCACGCCGCCACGGTCAGCGCCTGGGCCTGCCGCTGCCGCCAGCTCAACCAGGCGAGCACGACCGCCGCCAGCGCCAGCACGGCCAGCGCCGCCTCGTTGAGGCCACGCCATCCCCAGTGTTGGAGCAGGGCCCCGGCGGAGAGCGACGCCACGCCCGCGCACGCCGACATCAACACGTCGTGCGCGGCTTGTGACTTGGCACGTTCCGAAGGCGCATAGGTTTGCGTGACCAGCGTGGACGCCCCGATGAACATGAGGTTCCAGCCCACGCCCACCAGCACCAGCCCGGTGGTGAAGTGCCACAACGCGACGCCACTGAGCGCCACCGCCACGTGGGCCGCCATCAACGCCATCCCCAAGCCCATGACGGGCAAAACGCCCACGCGCTGGATCAGGCTGCCCGTGACGAAGGAAGGCAGAAACATGCCCAGCACGTGGGCCTGGATGACCAGCGCCGAGGCGCTCAAGGGCAGGCTGCACCCCGCCATGGCCAAGGGGGTGGCGGTCATCACCATGACCATGACCGAGAAGGCCACCGACGACGAGGTGAGCGCGGCCAGGAACAAGGGCTGGGCCACGATGGCCGCCAAGGGCCGACTCGCGGCCACAGCCCCGCCGGGCGCTGGCCCGACTTCGGCTTGCTGCAAGATCTCGCCACGCAATGCCGCCACCAGGCCTGCAGCAAGCAAGGCCAACGCCATCACCGCCACGAACGACGGCCCATAGGTGACGCCGCCCACCGGGCCCAACTCCCGTGTGTAACGCGCCAGCGCCGGGCCGGCCAGGGCCGCCACGACGCCACCGACCATGACCCAGGAAATGGCGCGGCTTTGTTGCCCGGCGGGCGCCGATTCCGCTGCGGCGAAGCGCTGGTATTGCGCAAAGCCCTGCCAGGCGCCGATCAGGCCATTGGCGGCCACGAACAAGGCGAAGTCCTGGCGCCACAAGCTCACCACGCCCAAAGCCCCTGCCGCCACGCCACAGGCCGAGCCCAGCAGGAAGCCCTTCTGGCGGCCCCAGCGCTGCATCAGGAACGAGGCCGGCACCATCACCACGGCGCCCGTGACGATCATGGCGCTCATCGGCAAGGTGGCCAGGGCCCGATCGGGCGCCAGGCCCAGGGCGATCAGGCCCGACACGGTCACCAGCAAGATGGACGCGGTCTGGAACAAGGCCTGGGCGCCCGTCAGCAAAGCCACGTTGCGCCAGGCGGCCCAGCCCGGCTTAGCAGAGGAATCGTTCACGGCTCACCCTGATTGTCAAAAATGACTTGACAGTCTGTCAATGCCTGCTCGAATTGTCAAACGCGTATCGGCCCACAACAATCGCCGAAGCGCACATTCACCACCCACACCGCCCCCGCCATGACCGCTGAGCTGCCCGTTCGCCTGACCTTTGCCGAGTCCATCGCCGTGCTCACCATCGACAACCCGCCGGTCAACGCGCTGGGCTGGGCCGTGCGCGATGGCCTGATGCGCGGCATCCAGGCGGCCGAGGCCGACGCGGCCGTGCACGCCGTGGTGATCGTGGGCGCAGGCAAGGCCTTCATCGCCGGGGCCGACATCCGCGAGTTCGGTCAGCCCCCGCGCGCCCCGTGGCTGCCTGAGGTCTGCAACGCCATCGAGGCCTGCAGCAAGCCCGTGGTGGCCGCCATCCACGGCCCGGCACTGGGCGGTGGCCTGGAGATCGCACTGAGCTGCCACGCCCGCATCGCCGCGCCCAACGCCAAGCTGGGCCTGCCCGAGGTGCAGCTGGGCCTGCTGCCCGGCGCCGGCGGCACGCAGCGCACACCGCGCCTGATCGGCGCCGCCGCCGCACTCGACCTGATGCTCAGCGGCCGCCACGCCAGCGCGCAAGAGGCGCTGCGCCTGGGCCTGATCGACCACGTGGCCACCACCGCCACCACCAGCGCCGACATGACGGCCGAAGGCATCGCCTGGGCCCGCCACCTGCTCGCCGAAGGCCGTGCGCCGCGCCGCACCGGCGAGCAAACCGAAGCCCTGGCCGACCGCGCCGCGCAACAGGCCGCCATCGATGCAGCCCAAGCGCAGGCCAGCAAGGCCCGTGGCCTGTTCTCGCCGCTGCAGATCGTGGCCTGCGTGCAAGACGCGCTCGACCTGCCGCTGGCCGATGGCCTGCGCACCGAGCGCGAACGCTTCACCGCCTGCCTGGCCAGCCCGCAGCGCGCCGGCTTGATCCACGCCTTCTTCAGCGAGCGCGAAACCGCCAAGGTGCCCGAAGCCAAGCAAGGCACGCCCCGCCCCGTGCAGCAGGTGGGCGTGATCGGCGGCGGCACCATGGGTGCGGGCATCGCCGTGTCGCTGCTGGACGCGGGCCTGCGCGTGACCCTGATCGAGCGCGATGACACCGCCCTGCAAGCCGGCCGCGGCCGCATCGCCAAGGTGTACGAGGGCCAGGTGGCCAAGGGCAAGCTCAGCGCCGACGGCCAGGCCGAGAAGCTGGGCCGCCTGAGCCTGGCCACCGACTACGCCGCCCTGGCCGATGCCGACCTGGTGATCGAAGCCGTGTTCGAAGACCTGGCCGTGAAGCAGGCCGTGTTCGCCCAGCTGCAGGCGCATTGCAAACCCGGCGCCGTGCTGGCCACCAACACCTCCTACCTGGACATCGACGCCATCGCGGCCAGCACCACGCGCCCGCAAGACGTGATCGGCCTGCACTTCTTCTCGCCGGCCAACATCATGAAGCTGCTGGAGATCGTGGTGCCCGCGCAGGTCAGCCCTGACGTGGTGGCCACGGCCTTCGAGCTGGCCAAGCGCCTCAAGAAGGTGCCGGTGCGCGCCGGCGTGTGCGATGGCTTCATCGGCAACCGCATCCTGGCCATCTACCGCACGGCCGCCGACCACATGCTGGAAGACGGCGCCTCGCCCTACGAGATCGACCGCATGGTCAAGGCCTTTGGCTTCCCCATCGGGCCTTATGAGATGAGCGACCTGGCCGGTGGTGACATCGGCTGGGCCACGCGCAAGCGCCGCGCGGCCACGCGCGACCCGAAGGCGCGCTACGTGCAGATCGCCGACCGCCTGTGCGAGCGCGGCTGGTTTGGCCAGAAGACAGGCCGTGGCTGGTACGTGTACGAGGCCGGCAGCCGCCAGGGCAAGGAAGACGCGGAAGTGCTGGCCATCGTCGAGGCCGAGCGCCAGCGTGCGGGCATCACGCCGCGCGCATTCAGCACCGAAGAGCTGGAGCGCCGCTACATCGCCGCCATGGTGAACGAGGCCGCCAAGGTGGTGGCCGAAGGCATCGCCCTGCGCCCGCTGGATGTGGACGTGACCTTGCTGTACGGCTACGGCTTCCCGCGCCACAAGGGCGGGCCGCTGCACCACGCCGACCAGCTGGGCCTGGCCACGGTGTTGGCCGACATCCAGCGCTTGGCCGAAGAAGACCCGCTGTTCTGGCAACCCGCCCCTTTGCTGGTGAAGCTGGTGGCCGAAGGCCGCAACTTTGCCAGCCTGAACTGACTTTGCATCCAGCTGCCCGAACGAGGCAGCACCGAACATCGAGACCGAGGAGACCACCCATGCGCGAAGCCGTCATCGTGTCCACCGCCCGCACGCCGCTCACCAAGAGCCACCGGGGCGAACTCAACATCACCCCCGGGCCCACGTTGGCCTCGTTCGCGGTGCAGGCCGCCGTGCAGCGCGCGGGCATCGACCCAGCGCTCATCGAAGACTGCATCATGGGCTGCGGCTACCCCGAGGGCACCACCGGCCGCAACATCGGCCGCCAGGCCGTCATCCGCAGCGGCCTGCCGCTGAGCATCGCTGGCACCACCATCAACCGCTTTTGTGCCTCGGGCCTGCAGGCTGTGGCCCTGGCCGCCAGCCGCATCATCGTGGACGGCGCCCCGGCCATGATCGCAGGCGGCGTGGAAAGCATCAGCGGCATCCGCACCCGTGAAGACGGCAAGGACGGCATCCATAGCGGCATGGACCCGTGGATCACCGAGCACAAGCCCGCGCTGTACATGACCATGATCGAGACGGCCGACATCGTGGCGCGCCGCTACGGCATCAGCCGCGAAGCGCAAGACCGCTTCTCGGTCGAGAGCCAGCGCAAGACGGCCGAGGCCCAGGCCGCCGGCCGCTACAAAGACGAGATCGTGCCCATCACCACCACCATGGCCGTGGTCAACAAAGACACGAAGGAAGTGACCCGGCACCTGGCCACGGTGGACCACGACACCTGCAACCGCGCGGGCACCACCTACGACTCGCTGGCCAAGCTGGCCCCGGTGCGTGGCGCCGACGAGTTCATCACCGCCGGCAACGCCTCGCAACTGAGCGATGGCGCCTCGGCCTGCGTGCTGATGGAGCGCAAGGAGGCCGAGCGCCTGGGGCTGCAGCCGCTGGGCGCCTTCCGGGGCTTTGTGGTGGCAGGCTGCGAGCCCGATGAAATGGGCATCGGCCCGGTGTTCGCGGTGCCGAAGCTGCTGGCCCGCCATGGCCTGACGGTGGACGACATCGACCTGTGGGAACTCAACGAAGCCTTCGCTTCGCAATCGGTGTACTGCCAGCAGCGCCTGGGCATCCCCGATGAGCGCTTGAACGTCAACGGCGGCGCCATCTCGATCGGCCACCCCTTTGGCATGACGGGCGCGCGCCTGGTGGGCCATGTGCTGCTCGAAGGTCGCCGCCGCAAGGCCACCAACCCCAATGTGAAGTGGGCTGTGGTGACCATGTGCATCGCCGGGGGCATGGGTGCCGCTGGCCTGTTCGAGATCTTCTGAAGCGGGGCTGAGATGGACTTGAATTTCAACGACGACGAGCTGGCCTTCCGCGACGAGGTGCAGGCCTTCCTGGACAACGACGTGCCCGCCGCGCTGACCGACAAGGTGCGCCGTGGCCTGCACTTGAGCAAGGCCGACCACGAGCTGTGGCACGCCCTGCTGCACAAAAAGGGCTGGCTGGCCAACCACTGGCCCGAGGCCCATGGCGGCCCCGGCTGGACGGCGGTGCAGAAGTACATCTTCGAACACGAATGCGCCCTGGCCTACACGCCCCGCACCGTGCCCTTTGGCGTGAACATGCTGGGCCCCGTGCTCATCAAGTACGGCAGCGAGGCGCAAAAGCAATACTGGCTGCCGCGCATCTTGAACGGCAGCGACTGGTGGTGCCAGGGCTACTCCGAGCCCGGCGCCGGGTCTGACCTGGCCGGCCTCAAGACCACGGCCATCAAAGACCCCTCGGGCGAGTTCTACGTGGTCAACGGCCAGAAGACCTGGACCACGCTGGGCCACCACGCCAACATGATCTTCTGCCTGGTGCGCACCGACCGCGAGGCCAAGAAGCAAGAAGGCATCAGCTTCCTGCTGATCGACATGGCCACGCCCGGCATCGAGGTGCGGCCCATCATCACGCTCGATGGTGAGCACGAGGTCAACGAGGTCTTCTTCACCGACGTGAAGGTGCCCGTGGCCAACCTGGTGGGCACAGAAAACAAGGGCTGGACCTGCGCCAAGTTCCTGCTCACCTACGAGCGCACCAACATCGCCGGTGTGGGGTTCTCGGTGGCCGCGCTGGCCCGCGTGAAGGACGTGGCCAGCAAGGTGATGAGCAACAACCGCCCACTGCTGCACGACCCGCTGTTCGCGGCCCGCCTGGCGCGCGTCGAGATCGCGCTGGAGAACATGAAGACCACCAACCTGCGCGTGATCGCGGCGGTGGCCGGCGGTGGTGCCCCCGGCGTGGAAAGCTCGATGCTCAAGATCCTGGGCACCGAAATCCGCCAGGAGCTGACCAGCCTGCTGCGCCGCGCCTTGGGCCCGCAGGCCCTGCCCTTCCCCGAAGACGCGCTGCACGCCCTGGAGGGCGATGCGGCCCATGACAGCCCGCTGCCCGGCGGCGGCCTGCCTGAATCGCGCTTCGCCGCAGCCAGCTACTTCAACAACCGCAAGCTGTCGATCTTCGGCGGCAGCAACGAGATCCAGAAGAACATCATCGCCAAGACGATGCTGGACTGCTGAGACAGGGGCACGACATGGACTTCCAACACACCGATGACCGCCGCATGCTGGCCGATGCGCTGGACCGCTGGATCAGCCAGGCTTGCACCTTCGACACCCGCATGGCCCTGCACCGCAGCGAGGCCGGCCACAGCCCCGCGCTGCTGCGCCAGCTGGGCGACCTGGGTGGCCTGGGCGCCCTGTTCACCGAGGCCCAAGGCGGCCTGGCCGGCTCGGGCTTTGACATCGCCATCGTCTTCGAGGCCCTGGGCAAAGGCAACGTGAACGAGCCGGTGCTGGCCTCGGCCGTGCTGGCCGGCGGCGTGCTGGCTGCGGCCGGCGCCTTCGAGACCGCCCACCCGCATGCCGCCGTGTTGGCCGCCATCCAGGCGGGCGAAGCCGTGGCCACGCTGGCCCACTTTGAAGCCGGGGCCCACCACGACGCGGGCCACGTGGCCACCACCGCCCGCCGTGAGGGTGACGGCTGGCGCGTGCAAGGCCACAAAGCCGTGGTGCCATTCGGCGCCCAGGCCCAATGGCTGCTGGTGAGCGCCCGCACCGCCCCTGCCGACGCGGGCAAGCGCGAGCAAGGCATCAGCCTGTTCGTGGTGCCCGCAGACACCGCCGGCCTGCAGCGCCAGGGCTACGCCACCATCGACAACCAGCGCGCCGCCGACCTGCGCCTCGATGTGCACCTGCCTGCATCCGCCCTGCTGGGCCGCGAACACCACGCCTGGCCCTTGTTGACCGAAGCCTTCGCCCGCGGCCTGCTGGCCCTGTGCGCCGAGAGCCTGGGCGCCATGCAAACCGCCCGCGACGCCACCATCGCCTACCTGCAAACGCGCCAGCAGTTTGGCGTGCCGCTGGCGCGCTTCCAGGCGCTGCAGCACCGCGTGGTCGACATGGCCATCGCCATCGAGCAGACCCGCTCGGCCGTCATCAACGCCGCAGCCGCCTTCGGCAACCACCAGGCCGAGCCCGACCAGGCCAGCCGCATCGCCCGCGACATGGCCTTGTCGGCCGCCAAAGTGACGGTGGGCCAATCGGGCACCCGCGTGGCCGAAGAGACCATCCAGCTGCACGGCGGCATCGGCATGACCTGGGAGCTGCCCGTCTCGCACGTGGCCAAGCGCCTGGTGATGATCGACCACCAGCTGGGCGACGAAGACCACCACCTGGCGCGCTACATCCGCCTGTCCACCGGCGTGCCCGTCGCCGCCTGACCGGGAGCCCACGCCATGGACATGCACCACACGCTGCACCTGCAACACTGGCCCCCGGGCCTGCCCCTGGACCTGCCCCTGCCCGACGAACACCTGTGGACGGCGCTGGCTCGCTCGGCCGAGCGCAACCCCGACAAGGCCGCGCTGATCTTCTTCGACAGCATCGTGGGCTACGCCTCGCTGCAGCGCGAGGCCGAAGCCCTGGCCCTGTGGCTGCGCGAAGAGGCCGGCGTACAGCGTGGCGACCGCGTGCTGCTGATGCTGCAAAACAGCCCGCAGTTCGTCATCGCCTACTACGCCATCCTGCGGCTGGATGCCGTGGTGGTGCCCGTCAACCCCATGAACCGCGAGGCCGAGCTGCGCCACCTGGTGGCCGACGCGCAGGCCCGCACCATCGTCTGCGCGCAAGACACCTGGCCCGAGGTGCGCAGCGTGATGGCCCGCCCCACGCCGCGCGACGTGTTTGGCGACGACACCCGCCTGCAGCACGCCCTGGTGGCCTGCTACAGCGACCACCTCACCATGCCCACCCACCTGCGCGTGCCCGACTTCGTGGCCGCCGATTGGTTGGCGCTGGGCAGCGACGACCTGCGACTGGGCGCCTCCACCTGGGCAGACGCCCTGGCCTGGTCGCAGGCCACTGGACGGCCTGCGGCAGAACAACTGCCGCCGCTGCAGGCCGGGCCCGACGACCTGGCCGTGCTGCCCTACACCAGCGGCACCACCGGCCACCCCAAGGGCTGCATGCACACCCACCGCTCGGTGCGCTTCAACGCCATGACCCGCCCGGCCTGGTTGGCCCAGACGGGCAACGACTCCGTGCAGTTGGGCGTGCTGCCCTTCTTCCACGTGACCGGCATGGAGAACGCCATGAACGGCGTGCTGGCCGAAGGCGCCACCGCCGTGCTGATGCCACGCTGGGACCGCGATGTGGCCCTGGCCTGCATCCAGCGCTACCGCATCACCGGCGCGCAGCTCATCGCCACCATGGTGGTGGACCTGCTGGCCCACCCCGAGATCGAGCAGGCCGACCTGAGCAGCTTGAAGAGCATCGGCGGTGGCGGCGCGGCCATGCCCGAAGCCGTGGCCGCCCGCTTGCACCAGCTCACGGGCCTCGATTACATCGAGGGCTATGGCCTGTCAGAAACGATGGCCGCCACCCACATCAACCCCACGCACCGGCCCAAGCGCCAGTGCCTGGGCATCCCTATCTTCAACACCGATTCGCGCGTGATCGACCCGGGCACCTTGCAGCCCGTGGACATCGGCGAGGTGGGCGAAATCGTGACCCACGGCCCGCAGGTGATGCAGGGCTACTGGCGCAACCCATCGGCCACCGAGGCCGCCTTCGTCATCATCGACGGCAAGCGCTACCTGCGCACGGGCGACCTGGCCCGCCTCGATGAAGACGGCTATGCCCACATGGTGGACCGTCTCAAGCGCATGATCAACGCCTCGGGCTTCAAGGTGTGGCCGGCCGAGATCGAAGCCATGCTGTACGCCCACCCCGGCGTGCAAGAGGCCTGCGTGATCGCCGCACACGACGCTTACCGCGGCGAAACGGTGAAGGCCGTGATCGTGCGCCGCACCGGCCACGAGGCCCTGACCGCCAGCCAGCTCGAAGCCTGGGCCCGCGAGCGCATGGCCGCCTACAAAGTGCCGCGCATCGTCGAGTTCGTCACCGCCCTGCCCAAATCCGGCACCGGCAAGATCCTGTGGCGCCAGCTGCAAGACGACGCCAACAAAGCCGCCTGATCCCCACATAGACCTGCATTGCACACCATGAGCGACACCAAAGCCTCCTTCAACTGGGCCGACCCGCTGCTGCTGGACGACCAGCTCACGTCAGATGAGCGCGCCGTGCGCGACGCCGCCCAGGCCTATGCCCAAGACAAGCTCGCGCCCCGCGTGGTGCAGGCCTTCCGCAACGAGCAGACCGACCCGGCCATCTTCCGCGAGATGGGCGAGCTGGGCCTGCTGGGCGCCACCATCCCCACCGAATACGGCGGCGCAGGGCTGAACTACGTGTGCTACGGCCTGATCGCCCGCGAGGTGGAGCGCGTGGACTCAGGCTACCGCTCGATGATGAGCGTGCAGTCGTCGTTGGTGATGGTGCCGATCAACGCCTTCGGCAACGAGGCCACCAAGCGCAAGTACCTGCCCCGGCTGGCCACGGGCGAGTTCATCGGCTGCTTCGGCCTGACTGAGCCCGACCATGGCTCTGACCCGGGCAGCATGATCACCCGCGCCACCCGGGTGGACGGTGGCTACACGCTGCGCGGCAGCAAGATGTGGATCAGCAACGCGCCGATTGCCGACGTGTTCGTGGTCTGGGCGCAGTGCGCCAATGGCGAAGGCAAAGACCAGATCCGCGGCTTCGTGCTGGAAAAGGGCTGGAAGGGCCTCAGCGCCCCCGCCATCCACGGCAAGGTGGGCCTGCGTGCCAGCATCACCGGCGAGATCGTGATGGACGACGTGTTCGTGCCCGAAGAGAACGCCTTCCCCGAGGTGCGCGGGCTCAAAGGCCCCTTCACCTGCTTGAACAGCGCGCGCTACGGCATCTCGTGGGGCGCGATGGGCGCGGCCGAAGACTGCTGGTTCCGCGCACGGCAGTACGTGCTCGACCGCAAGCAGTTCGGCCGCCCGCTGGCCGCCAACCAGCTCATCCAGAAGAAGCTGGCCGACATGCAGACCGAGATCGCGTTGGGCCTGCAAGGCAGCCTGCGCCTGGGCCGCCTGAAGGACGAAGGCAAGGCAGCGGTGGAGATCACCTCCATCATGAAGCGCAACAACTGCGGCAAGGCGCTGGACATCGCCCGCCTGGCCCGCGACATGATGGGCGGCAACGGCATCAGCGATGAATACGGGGTGGCGCGCCACCTGGTCAACCTCGAGGTGGTGAACACCTACGAGGGCACGCACGACATCCATGCGTTGATTTTGGGGCGGGCGCAGACGGGAATTCAGGCGTTTTTCTGAGCCTGACACCCAGCGTCGCCCTCCCCCTCACTCGGGCGGCACGGCGTGCCCCCCAGTGGCACGCCGGATCGTTCGTTTGGCAGAATCGAAGCGCACCCATCGGATGGGTGCCTTGTCAAATGTTGAATCAACGTGTCGGGGAGACCGGAATGCGAACGATCGTTTTCAAGGGCGTGGCGGGGCTGGCGTTGACCGCCGTCTGCGTGGCCGCACATGCGGTGACCAAGCTGGAACTGGACAGCTATGGCGCCATCGGCGATGACCCCTATGCCTGGGGTGTCCCCTGGGAGCGCAAAGGCACCACCACCTACACCACCGCAGATGGCACCTTCGGCATCCGGCCTTCTTACGTGGACGGCGCCAATGGCTACGCGGCGCTGGTGACCTTCCGGAGCTTTGACGTCTATGCCCAGGGCAGCACCTGGATTGACCTCGACTTCATGTCTGAGCAGGTGGGCATCCCCTTGACCGTGGGCGTCTACACGGGCGCACAGCGCGCCGGCTTCAACGCGCCGGGCCACCCGGGACTCGACTACAGCAACTCCGGAGGCGGCTTCAACACGCTGAGCGGACAGTTCCAGGTGTTCGACATCCGCCTGGACGGCAATGGCAATTACCTCTCGTTCGCCGCCAGCTTCGAGATCTACAACTACCCGGCGCCTGCGGGCTCACCGCTCTTGGGCGGGCGCTTCTGGTACAACTCTGACGCGAACATGGCTGCCGTGCCAGAGCCGGCCACATGGGCTTCGCTTGCGTTGGGCCTGGTGGGTGTGGGCATGGCCTCGCGACGACGCCGGGCATCGGCGTGTTGAGGAGGGAAGGCACCAAGGGCCGATGGCTGCAAAGCCTTGGCCTTGCCACATGGTTGCTCGCCCACCTGGGGCCCGCCGCAGCACAAGCCAGAAAACTGTCCCCCGAGTTGCTCGACCAGATGACCAGGCTCTCGGTGGTCTACGACTTGATCCAAACCGACTACGTCTTGCCCATGGACGGTGCGAAGGTCATGTCTGCCTGCATGTCGGGCATGGTCAGAAGTCTGGATGCGCAGTCTGCCTACTTTGACAAGGATCAGTTTGACGACGTCATGAACCCGCCTGCCGACGGCGTTGGCATCGGCGTTGAGCTGGCCCTCAGAGCCGGGCTGCCAACGTTGATCACGGCCATGGAGGGTTCGCCGGCAGACAAGGCCGGGCTGCGCCCTCGGGACATTCTTCTGGAGATCGATGGCCGCAGCATGGAAGAGACGGAGCTGCAAGACGCCTTCAAAGCGTTGCGTGGCAAGCCAGGTTCCAAGGTTGCCTTGGTGATCAGGCGACCGGGAGAAGCCACGCATCGCTCCCTGACGTTGACCCGAGAGCAGGTCTACGTCAAATCGGTGTCTAGCTCGCGGGCCGCACAAGACGTCGGCTACATCCGTGTCCGCAACTTCACCCCGAGCACGGCACCCGACGTGCGCCAAGCGTTTCGCCAACTGCAGGCGGCCCGGCCATTGCGCGGCATCGTGCTGGACCTCCGCCACTCTCCCGGTGGCCTGTTGACGACCGCTGTCGAGTTGGCCGCGATGCTTTTGCCCCCCGGCGCGCCCATTGGCACCTTGCGTGGTCGCTTGCCCGAGTCCAATCAGGGCTGGGTGGCCGACCGGGACGAAGTGCTTCGGAACCCGAATGCCAAGCGTGATGCCTGGCCGGACGAGTTGAAGCACTTACCCTTGGTGGTGCTCTTGAATGGTGGCACGGCTTCTGGTGCTGAGTTCATCGCTGCGGCGCTGCGAGACAACGACCGGGCCAAGCTGGTCGGCAGCAAGACCTTTGGCCGAGGCAGTGTTCAAACGTGGCGGCGGCTGGACAAAGACACCGCGATCAAACTGACCACCGCCCACTACCTGAGCCCACGGGGTGTGCCTGTCCAGGGCCAAGGGCTGACGCCCGACGTCCAGGCACCAGACCCCTCATCCCAGGCCGAAGCCGGATCCACGAGCGACCCAGCCATGCAACAAGCCTTGGCGCTGCTTCAAGCCGAGCACTGAGCGGGGTCACTCGGCGGCCGCGGGCGCCTCACCCTCTTCATGCCGATCCGGCTCGGTCGCCTGCAGGACCTCTGCCAACACCGACGTGGCGTAGTTCCCCGCCGGCAACACAAACTCGATCACCAGCTGATCAGCCTGCGGCCAGTCCCACGTCAGGTCGGCCGGCATGGACACCAGGCTGCGGCGGTCTTGCTCCAAGCCGGCGTGCTCCATGCCATCGCACAAGGTGGCGTGGCGCTGGGCCACCGCGTTCTCCAGGGCCTGCGCGGCATCGGTGGTGGGCACGCGGCCGCGCCCCCACAGCGGGCCGGTGGGGCGGCCAGCATCGTCCATCACGTCGCCTGCCAGGGCCTGGCCCCACAGGCCTTGCGCGATGCGCTGCGCCAGCACCTCGTTGAACACGAACGAGCGCACGGCCGACAGGTAGATGCCCTTCTTCTTCGGGTTGCGCACGCGGATCTCGCGGGCCAGCATGGCGCGGCCTTGCTCGACGTTGCCACCGTCAAAGCCGAAGCGCTGCGCGCCGAAGTAGTTGGGCACGCCTCGCGTGGCGATGGCCTGCAAGATGGCGTCGATGGCGGCGCGGTCGCCCACCACCTCGCGCAGCACGATGCGAAAGCGGTTGCCCTGCAGATCGCCCGGGCGCAGCTTCTTGATGTGCCGGCTTTGGCCCAGCACCTTGAACTCGGGGTGCTGCAACGCCGTCAGATCCGGCGTCACGCCCGCCTTGCCCGTGGGCAGGTAGATGCTGAACCACTGGCGGGTGATGGCGTAGCGGTCTTTCAGGCCGGCGTAGCCCACATCGCGCTCGGTCACGCCGGCGGCCTCGGCCAGTTGCTGGGCCACGTAGGCGGTGTTGGCGCCGTTCTTCTCGATGTCCAGCCACAGGTGCTCGCCCTCGCCCGAGGGCAACTGCAGCGGCAGCTCGGTGACGATGAAGTCGTCGTTGCAGCTTTTGAGCGTGGCGGTCGCGCCGGTGGCCGGGTAGGCGCGGGGCCACTCAGGCAGGCCCGTCAAAGGGGCAGCAGTGGACAGGGGGGCGGTGTCGTTCATGAGGGCAGGCGGGGGGGCAGAGGGCGCAGGGCGTGATTGTCGCCTCGGCCGCGATGCGCAGCCATGCCCCATGCCCACCCCGCGCCCATCAACGCCGCAAGAACTTCAACTGGTGCGCCAGCATCTGCGGGAACAGCGGCTCGAAGTAAGGATCGAAGTGGTTGGCTGCCACCTCGATCACCTGCACGTTGGGGTTGCCCACGCGCTTGACCTTGTCCGACACGAAGGGGGCCACCGTGTCGCCCGTGGCGCCGATCATCAGCATCGGGATCTTCACGTCTTTCAGGCGCGTCCACGGGCGGTACAGCGGCAGCGGCAGCACCGAGCGGGCGGCCACGCGGTTGTCGTACTTGCGGTCGGGGTGAGCGGCCAGGGCGGCCTCCAGCGCCTGCAAGCCGCCATCGCGGTCCATGGTGGAGAAGCCGCCTTCTTCCGACAAGGTCGGCAAGTGCACAGGTGCGCCCGGCTTGATCAGGTCCAGCACGCCCAGGCCGATCATCTTGACCAGCCGACCGATCGGCGTGGCGAACATCGCGGCCAGGCCATCGAGCATCGGCACCTGCACGATGGCGCCCTTCAGCTCCGGGTGCTGGGTGGCCAGGTCGACCACATGCCCACCACCAAACGACGTGCCCCACAGCGTGATGTCGTGCGCCAGCACCTGTGCTTGCGACTTCAGGTGCGCCAGCGCCGTGTCGGCCACGCGGGTGCGGCGCCAGGGGTCGATGCCTTGGCGCGGGAAGCCACCGCTGTCGCCCCAGCCGGGGTAATCAAACTCCATCACCGCGTAGCCGGCATCGACGAAGCTCAAGGTGAACGACGAGGTCAAGGCCATCTGCACGCTGCCCCAGCCCCCCACCACCATGATGGCGGGCAGCTGCTGCTCGGGCGGCGTGTCCTTGGGCAGGTAAAGGGTGGCCGCGCACAGCGCGCCCTCGGCCATGAAGGTGGACTTGATGGCGCGTGCGCGATCCTGAGGGATGTTGGGGTAGCGGCGGGTGTTCACGTTGGACTTCTTTGAAACGTTGAAAGCAGGCTCAAGCGGCCGTGGCGGTGGCGCCACCGGTGGCGATGGGTGCAGTGTGTGTGAACCGGTAGGCATCGAGCGACGAGTAGCGCGTGAGCCAGCGGTAGCCAAACGTGAAGCCCGGCCAGTTGGTGCTGTTGTGCCCGTTGGCGTCCACGTACCAGCTCATGCAGCCTTGCCACACCGTGTCGCGCAGGCGGGCCTGCACGCGGGCGTTGAAGCTGCTGTAGCGCCGTGCATCGACCTCGACCGCGCTGGCGCCCACCTGCTGTGCCGCCTTCATGCAGCGCATCACATGCGCGATCTGGCTCTCCAGCATGTAGATGATGGAGCTGTGGCCCAGGTTGGTGTTGGGGCCGTAGAGCATGAAGAAGTTGGGGAAGCCCGGCACCGTCAGCCCCAGGTAGGCCTGCGCCCCATGGCGCCACGCGGCGTTGAGGTCTTGGCCGTCGCGGCCCGTGATCGTCATCGGCGCCAGGAACTCGGTGGCCGCAAAGCCCGTGCCGTACACGATGGCATCGGCGCGGTGGTGCTGACCGTCCGTCGTCTCGATGCCCGTGGGCGTGATGCGGCGGATGCCCTGCGTCACCAGCTTCACGTTGGGCTTGGCCATGGTGGCCAGGTAGTCGTTGGACAACAGGATGCGCTTGCACCCGATGGGGTAGTCGGGCGTGAGCTGCGCACGCAGCGCCGGGTCAGCCACCTGCCGGCGCAGCAGGGCCCGGAAGGGCGCGCCCACCGCCAGCTCCATCAGGCCCTTGATGCGCGTGAAGCCAATCGCCCGGCTTTCATACTGGGCATAGATGCGGGCGCGGTGCAGCTTCATGGTCCAGGGCAGGGCCTTGAACATGGTCTGGCGCCAGCCGGCATACGGGCCATCGGGCCGAGGCAGGATGTACGCTGCCGAGCGCTGGAACACCGTCAACTGGCTCACGCGGTCGGCAATCGCGGGCACGAACTGGATGGCCGAGGCGCCCGTGCCGATCACCGCCACGCGCTGGCGCGTCAGGTCGTGGCTGTGGTCCCAGTGGGCCGAGTGGCACACATGGCCCTCGAAGCTGTCGATGCCCTCGATCTTGGGGTAGACCGGGCGGCTGAGCTGGCCCGTGGCCGTGACCAGGTGGCGCGCCTGCAGGGCCTGGCCATTGGTCAGGATGACGGTCCACATCGCGCGCGCCTCGTCGTAGCGGGCCTGGGCCACCTCGCAGCCAAAGCGGATGGACGACAGCAGGCCGTACTTCCTGGCGCAGTGTTTCAGGTACTGGTGGATCTCGCCTTGCTGCGCGAACACCCGCGACCAGTTCGGGTTGGGCTCGAACGAGAACGAATACAGGTGCGAAGGCACATCGCACGCGGCACCGGGGTAGGTGTTGTCGCGCCACACGCCACCCACATCGCTTTGCTTTTCCAGGATGAGGAAATCGCCCAGGCCCGCCTTCTTCAAAGCGATGCCCATGCCGATGCCGGCAAAGCCTGTGCCGATGATGAGGGTGTGGAAGGGGCCGGTGTTGTGCATGTTGGAACGTCCGAGAAAGCTGACGAGGCCTGTCTCGTCAGCGGCGAATCATGCGCAAGGCGGCCCGAACAGGGAATGTTGACGGAGGTCAAAGGCTTTATGATTTGGGCCAACGCCATCGGTGTTCACCCCCCTCTTGAACTTGGCATGAACCACTGGGATTTCAAGCGCAATGCCGCGAGCGTGCGGCTGCTGGTCGAGTTCGGTCAGGAGCTCGGGCTGGATCCCGCCAAGCTGCTGGCCCGATCACGCCTGACGGTGGCCGACCTGGCTGACCCCGCCATCGAGCTGGAGGCCAACCAAGAGCTGTGCGTGGTGGGCAACCTCTTGCGCGCGTGCAAGCAGCCTGGCCTGGGGCAAGAGGTGGGCATGCGCTACAACTTCGCCTCGTACGGGCTGTGGGGCCTGGGCCTGGTCAGCAGCGCCACCGCGGGCGAGGCCCTGGCCATGGCCTTGCGCTACATCCCCCTCACCTTCGCGTTTTGCCACATCACAGGCGACATGGACGGCGCGCTGTACAGCGTCAACTTCAAGGCGCCGATGGTCGAGCCGGCGATCCAGCGCTTTCTGGTGGAGCGGGATGTGACCGCCGCCTCGCGCCTGATGAAAGAGACACTGGGGCCGGCCTTCAGGCTGTCGGGCTTCACCTTTGCGCACCCGGCCGAACGCGGCGCCAGCCGCAACGCAGCACTGGAGCGAATGGCCGGCATCCGCCCTGAGTTTGGCACCGGGCACAACAGCCTGCTGTTCGAGCCCCACCTGCTGGCGTTGCGCCTGCCGCAAGCCAACCCGGTGACCGTGGCCATGTGCGAGCGCGCCTGCGAAGAGCTGATGGCACGCCGCCGCACCCGCCTGGGCACCGCCGAAAGCCTGCGCCAGTACCTGGCCGCCGCGCCCCTGCACGCCGCACCCGACTTGCCGCAGGCCGCACGCGCCCTGGGCCTGAGCGACCGCACGCTCAAGCGGCGGCTGCAAGACGAGGGGCTGACCTACCGCACGCTGCTGGCCGAGGTGCGCAGCCAACAGGCCCAGGCACTGCTGGGCGACGCCACGCTGTCGCTCACGCAGATCGCCGAGCGCATGGGCTTCAGCGACCTGTCGAGCTTTTCTCAGGCCTACAAGCGGTGGTTCGGGGTGGCGCCGAGTGTGGGGCGGGCGGGCGGCCTGGTCGATTGAAGCCGGGGGCCATGCGCCCACATCATGAGCCGACTTGACTTAAGTTTCCCAGGAAACTAAACTGCATAAAGTTTCCAAGGAAACCTGATGAGCCAATACACACCTTCGAACACCCCTGCTCCGCTGGAGGCACACCTGGGCTTCTGGTTGCGCTTCGTCTCCAACCATGTCTCGGCGCGCTTCCAATCGCTGCTGGAAGCGCAAGGCGTGACGGTCACCGAGTGGGTGGCCCTGCGCACACTGTGGTCGCAAGACGAGACCACCCATGCCGAGCTGATCCAGACGCTGGGCATCACCAAAGGCGCTGCCTCCAAGTTGGTGACGCGGCTGGAGGCACGCGGCCTGGCCCAGCGGCACCTGGCCGAGGGCAGCGCCCGCGAACAAAGCCTGAGGCTGAGCGCCGCAGGCAAGCGCCTGGTGCCCAAGTTGGCCTCCCTGGCCGATGCCAACGACGCCCACTTCTTTGGCCACCTGCCCGTCAAAGAGCGCCAGGCCTTGATGCGGGCCATGCAAGCCCTGGTGCAACACCACCAACTCCAAGACCTGCCCACCGCCTGAGTGACCCTGCACCTGAGAGCCCCCCATGAACGAGCACACCCTGAACACGATCCGCGACACCCTTGAGGCCTCCAACCAAGGCACGATCCACTTCGGCGAGGTGATCGGCCGGCTGGTGGCTGCGGGCGTCGAGTCCTACCACGTGGACTACCGCAGCGGCCGCGCCACCTGTTACCTGCCCGAAGGCGACACCGTGGATTGCAGCCTGGCGCGCCCAACCCATGGCGTGGCCGAGGCCTTCGATGGCGATGCCTTGCGGGCAGCCATCCGCGGGGCCCAGCAAGGCCAGGTGATGTACCCCGAGTTCAAGCGGCTGTCGCAGCGCGCGGGCTGCGCCGCCTACACCGTGTGGATCACTGGCCGGCACGTGGTGTACGCCGGGCGCCGGGGCGAGACGCACGTGGAGCGCTTCCCCGACTGAGCGGATCGCTAGAATCCGCTGGCCATGACGACAGCCACACCGCCCGCCAGCCCCTCCGGCACCTTCCGCTACCCCCGCGTGCTCACCATCGCCGGCTCGGACAGCGGCGGCGGCGCCGGCATCCAGGCCGACCTCAAAACCTTTGCCGCGCTGGGCTGCTATGGCATGAGCGCGATCACGGCCCTGACCGCGCAGAACACGCTGGGCGTGCGCGCCATCCACGCCGTGCCCACCGCTATGCTGCGCGACCAGATCGACGCGGTGGTGGAAGACATCGGCGTGGACGCCACCAAGATCGGCATGCTGCACGCGCCCGAGATCGTGCAGGCCGTGGCCGACGCCATCGACCACCACCGCCTGGCCCCCGTGGTGCTCGACCCGGTGATGGTGACCACCAGCGGCGCCGTGCTGATCGAGCACGCCGCCATGCAGGCGCTGATCACGCTGCTGTTCCCCCGCGTGGCCGTGATCACGCCCAACCTGGACGAAGCCGCCTTGCTGCTGGGCCGCACGCTGCACAGCAAAGCCGACATGCCCGCCGCCGTGGGCGACCTGCTGCGCCTGGGCGCCCCGGCCGTGCTGCTCAAAGGCGGGCACCTGGCCGGCGACGAGGTGGCCGACCTGTTTGGCGCCGCCGATGGCACCCGCTGGTGGCTGCGCGGCACGCGCATCGCCACGCCCAACCTGCACGGCACGGGCTGCACGCTGTCATCGGCGATCGCCGCGCACCTGGCCATGGGCCACAGCCTGCGCGCCGCCATCGAAGGCGCCCATGCCTACGTGCGCACCGCCCTGCAAGCCGCAGCCGACGTGCGCCTTGGCGCCGGCAGCGGCCCGCTGAACCACGGCGTGGCCCCTCTGCCCCTGCAACGCATCCCCTGCCCTTGACACCATGACCCAAGCCTCCACCCCCCTGCCCACCGCCGCGCTGGCGCCGGTGCCTGCCGATCAACGCGTGTTCGACGGCTTTTCGCAGGCCGCGCTGTGGTTCAGCCTGGGCGTGGGCCTGCTGGTCATGCAGGTGGGTGCCTACCTGGTGCCGGCCACCAGCACGCGTGACGCGCTCTTGGCGATTGCGATCGGCTCGGTGGTGGGGGCCGGCCTGCTGGCCTGGACGGCACGGCTGGCCTGCGAGCGTGGTTTGTCCAGCGCGGGGCTGATGCACACGGTTTACGGCTCGGGCTTTGCCCGGCTGCCGGTGCTGCTCAACATCGTGCAGCTGGTGGGCTGGACCACCTTCGAGCTGGTGATCATGGGCGAGGGCACGCGGGCGCTGGCCAACCAGGCGGGCGTGGCCAACGTATCGGTGCTGGCCAGCACCCTGCCCTGGGGCGTGCTGCTGGCGCTGCTGATGAGCGGCTCGATGCTGACGCTGGTGCGCGGCTTTGTGAGCCGCATCGGCCTGCCGCTGGTGATCTTGTCGCTGTTGTGGCTGAGCTGGCACTTTTGGGGCGTGCTGCAGCAGCAAGGCGTGCAAGCCTTCATGAACCGCCCGGGCGACGGCAGCATGGGCCTGCTGTCGGCCATTGACCTGGTGGTGGCCATGCCGATTTCGTGGCTGCCGCTGGTGGCCGACTACGCGCGACACGGCCGCAGCGCCGGCGGCACGATGCGCGGCACCTGGATCGGCTATGCGCTGGCCAATGCGTGGTGCTACGCGCTGGGCGTGCTGGTGGCCAGCGTGTCGGCGCCGGGCGGCGAGCTGGTGGGCACCCTGCTGCTGGCGCAAGGCGGGCTGCTGGCGCTGGGCCTGATCTTGTTGGACGAGGTGGACAACGCTTATGGCGACACGTATTCGGCGGCGGTGTCGCTGAACACGCTGGCACCCAAGGTCTCGGTGAGGCGCTTTGGTGTGCCGATGGCCCTGGCCTGCACGGCGCTGGCCTGCGTGCTGCCGATGCACGGCATCGAGCCCTTCTTGCTGATGCTGAGCTCGGTGTTCGTGCCGCTGTTTGGCGTGATCATCGGGCGGCTGGCGGGGCGGTCGGGTGAGGCGGCTGACGGTGTGCAACTGCCGAAGGTCGACATCCCGTCGGCGGGGCTGTGGCTGCTGGGCATTGGGATGTTCCACGCGCTGACGGCCTGGGCGCCGCAATGGGGGGCGACGTTGCCCACGCTGGTGGTGACGATGGTGTTGGCGAGGGTGATGCGACCATGAGCGGCGGCGGCAGCGTTCGACAATGGCGCGGGCCACGGGCAGCTTTGCAGCGGGTCCTGACACAGAGCATGCCCAGAGTAGCTTCCGGTATCAGCCCGATTGCCGCCCGTCATACCCAAGCGACGAAGGGGCCGTCGGAGTCATTCAAGCCAACTCTACGCTGTTACTCCTTCTGATAGCCAAGCCGTGGGCGTCCTGCCCGCATGGCGCATGAATGCGCGCGAGAAGGCGCTGACGCTGCCATACCCCACGTCGAGCGCCACTGTCTTCAGTGC
>JBEEJT010000144.1:0-32912 GCA_041169085.1 Pseudomonadota bacterium
GCTGGTCTGCACCGCGCGCAGCGCCACCACGTAGTCGTAGGTGCGGCCGTCACCCATCACGCCCACGCTCTTGACCGGCAGGAAGACGGTGAAGGCCTGGCTGGTCAGGTCGTACCAGCTCTTGCCGCTGTGCGGGTCGATGGTGGCGCGCAGCTCCTCGATGAAGATCGCGTCGGCGCGCTGCAGCAGCTTGGCGTACTCGGGCTTGACCTCGCCCAGGATGCGCACGCCCAGGCCCGGGCCCGGGAAGGGGTGGCGGTAGACCATCTCGGGCGGCAGGCCCAGGGCCACGCCCAGCTCGCGCACCTCGTCCTTGAACAGCTCGCGCAGCGGCTCCAACAGCTTCAGGCCCAGCTGCTCAGGCAGGCCGCCCACGTTGTGGTGGCTCTTGATGGTCGTGGCCTTCTTGGTCTTGGTGCCACCGCTTTCCACCACGTCGGGGTAGATGGTGCCTTGCGCCAGGAAGGTCGCGCCCTTGTGGCCTTGGCCGCTTTGCTTGAGCTTCTCGGCCTCGGCCTTGAACACATCGACGAACAAACCGCCGATGATCTTGCGTTTGCGCTCGGGGTCGGTCACGCCGGCCAGCTGGCCCAGGAACAGGTCCGACGCATCCACGCGGATGACCTTGGCGTGCAGCTTGCCTTCGAACATCTCCATGACCATGTCGCCTTCATTGAGGCGCAGCAGGCCGTGGTCCACGAACACGCAGGTCAGCTGATCGCCAATGGCACGGTGGATCAGGGCCGCGGCCACCGACGAATCGACGCCACCCGACAAGCCCAGGATGACCTCTTCGTCGCCCACCTGCTCGCGGATCTTGGCCACGGCTTCTTCGATGTAGTTGCCCATGATCCAGTCGCCCGAGCAACCGGCGATGTCGCGCACGAAGCGCGTGATCATGGCGGCGCCTTGCACCGTGTGCGTCACTTCGGGGTGGAACTGCACGGCGTAGTAGCCCTTGGCCTCGTTGGCCATGCCGGCAATCGGGCAGCTGGGCGTCGAGGCCATCAGCGAGAAGCCCTCGGGCAGCTTGGTGACCTTGTCGCCGTGGCTCATCCACACCTTGAACATGCCGTGGCCTTCAGCCGAGGTGAAGTCGGCGATGCCATCGAGCAGCTTGGTGTGGCCATGGGCGCGCACCTCGGCGTAGCCAAACTCGCGGGTGTCCGACCAGCTCACTTCACCGCCCAGTTGCACGGCCATGGTCTGCATGCCGTAGCAGATGCCCAGCACTGGCACCCCCAGGTCCCACACGATCTGCGGGGCGCGCAGCTGGTGGTCTTCGTAGGTGGAGGCGTGGCTGCCTGACAGGATGATGGCCTTGGGGTTGTAGGCCTTGATCACGTCCTCGGAGACGTCGTTCGGGTGGATCTCGCAGTACACGTGGGCTTCGCGCACGCGGCGGGCGATCAGCTGGGTGACTTGGGAGCCGAAATCGAGGATCAGGATCTTGTCGTGCATGGTGGGCTCGGGAGGGTCGGTCGAGTCGAAGGTGAAGATTGTGCGCTTGCAGGCCAGGTTGGCGTCAATGGCTCACACGCTGCGCATGGAATTCCTGGCGGTGGCGCGCGAAATGGCGCAGCCCGATGAAAGCGGCGATGGCCTGGATGGCCGCACACAGGTAAAACGGGGCCCCGAGGTGCCAGTCGCCCTGCGGGTAATGCGAGACGGCCGCCAACAGCGGCGTGCCCAACATGGGGCCGACCACGGCCGCCACGCTGTTGATGGACGAGACCGCGCCCATGCTTTCGCCTTGGCGAGACGGGTCCACGGCGTTGGCCACCAGGCTTTGCATGCCTGGCTGCACCATGTAACCGAAGACGTTGGCCACGATGACCACGTACATCATCCAGCCCTCGGGCACCGCGCCCCAGGCGAAGAAGGCCACGGTGGACGACACCAGGCCGATGCGCACGATGTGGTGCAGCGCCACGCGCTTTTGCACCTGACGCAGCAAGCCGCCCTGCACCAGCACGGCCATCATGCCCACGGCGAACAGCGACAGGCCGTTGTCGCGCGGCGACCAGCCGAACTTGAACTCGGTGTAGAGGAACCAGCTGGTGTGCAGGCAGAACTGCGCCAGGATGGACAGCCCCATGATCCAGATGAGTGTCTCCACACCCTTGAGGCTGCGCAGGCGGGCCAGCGCGCTGAAGGGGTTGGCGCGGGCCAGCGCGAACTCGCGGCGGCGATCTTGCGGCAGCGACTCGGGCAGCACGAAGAAGCCATAGACGCAGTTGACCAGGCACAGGGTGCCCGCCAGGAAGAAGGGCCAGTGGATGTTCATGTCACCCAGCAAACCGCCCGTCACTGGGCCCAGGATGAAGCCCACGCCGAACATGGCACCCAGCAGGCCATAGTTCTTGGCACGGTCTTGGGGTTGGGTGATGTCGGCCACGTAGGCGTTGGCCACGGCGATGTTGGCGCACACCGCGCCCCCCATCACCCGCACCGCGATCAGCATCCAGAACTCGGTGGCCAGCGCGGTGACGAAGAAGTTGACCGCCATGCCGAACAAGCCCAGCAGCAGCACCGGGCGGCGCCCATATTTGTCAGACAGCGCCCCCAGGATGGGCGCGCTGAAGAACTGCGCGATGGCAAAGGCCGCTTGCGCGGCCCCATAGCCCATGGAAGTGTCCGAGCCCGAAGCCATGAACGAGCCGATGAGCTTGGGCAGCACGGGCGCGATGATGCCGATCGACATCATGTCGAGCAGCACCGTGATCATGATGAAGGGCATGGCGGCCTGGCGGCCTGCTGGGTTTGCCATGGCGGTCAACAACAAAAAAAGGCACCGGCTTGAAGCCGGTGCGGTGTGGAGGAAAAGCGGGCCGCGACCTGGGGCACCCACGTGCGGGGCACCCGGCGGCCACTGGCTCACTCCATGCGGTAGTTGGGCGCTTCCTTCGTGATTTGCACGTCGTGGACGTGGCTTTCACGGATGCCGGCCGCCGTGATCTCAACGAACTCGGCCTGGTTGCGCATGTCTTCGATCGTGCCACAACCGCAATAGCCCATGGATGCGCGAAGACCCCCGGCCATCTGGTACAGGATGGTGACCACCGAGCCCTTGTAGGGCACCCGACCTTCGATGCCTTCCGGCACCAGCTTGTCGGCGTTGGGGTTGGTCTGCTCGTCGGCTTCCTGGAAGTAGCGGTCGGCCGAGCCGGCCTTCATGGCGCCGATCGAGCCCATGCCACGGTAGCTCTTGTACGAGCGGCCTTGGTACAGGATCACTTCGCCCGGGGCTTCTTCGGTGCCGGCGAACATGCCGCCCATCATCACGGCCGAAGCGCCAGCGGCGATGGCCTTGGCGATGTCGCCCGAGTAGCGGATGCCGCCGTCGGCGATCAGGGGCACGCCCGTGCCTTGCAGCGCGGTGGCCACGTTGTCGATGGCGGTGACCTGAGGCACGCCCACGCCCGCGATGATGCGGGTGGTGCAGATCGAACCCGGGCCGATGCCGACCTTGACGCCGTCGGCGCCAGCTTCGACCAAAGCCAGGGCAGCCGCGCCAGTGGCGATGTTGCCGCCGATCACGTCAACCTGCGGGAAGTTTTGCTTGACCCAGCGCACACGCTCGATCACGCCATGGCTGTGGCCGTGCGCGGTGTCGACGATCAGGGCGTCAACGCCGGCCTTGACCAGCAGCTCCACGCGCTCTTCCGTGCCTTCGCCCACGCCCACCGCAGCGCCGACGCGCAGCTTGCCATGGGCATCGCGCGCGGCATTGGGAAAGCTGTTTTGCTTGGTGATGTCCTTGACGGTCACCAGGCCCTTGAGCTCGTTGGCGTCGTTCACCACGACCACGCGCTCCAGTTTGTGCTGGTGCATCAGGGCCTTGGCTTCAGCGGGCGAAGTGCCCTCCTTGACCACGATCAGGCGCTCGCGCGGCGTCATGATTTCGCGCACCGGGACATCGAGGCGGGTCTCGAAGCGCAGGTCGCGCCCGGTCACGATGCCGACGACCTTGCCGTCGTCCACCACCGGGAAGCCGGAAATGCCGTGCTGTTGCGACAGGGCGATCACGTCGCGCACCTTGACGCCCGATGAAATGGTGATCGGGTCACGCAGCACGCCGGATTCGTAGCGCTTGACCTTGGCCACTTCAGCAGCTTGCTGTTTGGGCGTCAGGTTCTTGTGCACGATGCCGATGCCGCCTTCCTGGGCGATCGCGATCGCCAGGCGCGCTTCCGTCACCGTGTCCATCGCGGCGGACACAAGTGGCAGATTCAGCTGAATGTTGCGGGACAGACGGGTGGCCAGCGAGGTGTCGCGGGGCAACACCTGGGAATAAGCGGGCACCAACAACACGTCGTCAAACGTGAGGGCTTTGCCAAGCAGGCGCATGAAAAATCTCCAGACGCAAAAGCGGATTATACGCGGAGCGCCGCATGTGGCTCCGGCACCCTGGTTAAGGGTAACTGCCGTGACAAATGAGACCACGGTCACGCCTCGGCTGTGGGCCCGGCACTAAACTGCGCCACATGGAAAGTGTCCGCCTCAATCGTTCATCGCTGGGCCAAGGCCCCGCGGCCGCCAGGCTTGCGCGCAGCGCAGCCCTGGCCGGTGTGTTGTTGAGCTTGTCTGCGCTGGTGACGCCGGCTCAGGCTGGCGTGCAGTGGAAGTGGAAGGACGCCAATGGCACCATCCAGTACAGCGACCGCCCGCCGCCCCCCGGCACGCCTGAACAGGCCATCCTGGCTCGCCCCTTGGGCTACAAGCCTCCGGTCAACCGACCGGCCGCTGATCCAGCGTCAGCCGCCTCGGGGGCGGCCCTGCCCGCTTCCGCCACGGTAGACCCGGAACTGGAAGCCCGCAAGAAAAAGGCTGAAGAAGCCAAGCAGGCGCGCAAGAAGGCCGACGACGAAAAGACGGCAGCTGCCAAGGCCGACCACTGCCAGCGCGCGCGTGGTTACCTGCGCTCGCTGCAAGACGGCATGCGCATCACCCGCACTGGCAGCAACGGCGAGCGTGAAGTGCTCGACGACAAGGGCCGCGCCGAAGAGACCGAACGCGCGCAAGGCGTGATCGCCAACAACTGCGAGTGAGGCGGCTCGGGGCTCAACGCCCCGACGGGTCTCTGTCTTTTGGCGGGTGGTAGCCCTTGGGCAGCTTCTCGCCCTGAGCGCGGTAGCGCACACGCCGGGCTTCTTTCGGGTCGACCTTCAACGGCCGAACCAATTCCAGCCGGTCGCCATCTCGCAACACCTGGGTGAGCGTCGCCTTGCGCCCCCAAACGCCGACAGACCAACCCTGAGCCCAGGCTTGATCAGGGCCAGGCTGGCCGGCGATTTGCCAGACACCGGCTTCGTGCAGGGCCACGGCCACCGTGCAACCCGCTGGCAAGCCCACCACACGTCGCCAGACTTCGCCAGGCGCCACCCCGACGGTGACTTCCACCTGAAGCTCAGCGCTTGCCATAGACCTGCTCCGCCCGCTTCACGAAGGCTTCAACAAAGGTGTTGGCGATGCGGTCAAACACGGGGCTGACCACCAAGGACAAGGCTCGGCTGGAAAACGCATACGCCAGCGTGAACTCCACCTTGCAGGCGGCGGCGTCTGCAGGGTCGCCCGCCTCACCACCAGGGCCCACCGGCTTTTGCAGCGGCGAAAACACCCAGCTGCCTTCCAGGCTGGAAAACGGCCCGTCCACCAGCTTCATGTGGACAGCATGGTTGTCCACATGGACATTGCGGGTGGTGAAGGCCTGGTGCACGCCGGCAAACGCGATCGACACCTGCGCGGTGACGCCGTCGTCGTGCTGCTGGACCACCTGGGCGCGGTCGCACCAGGGCAAGAACTGCGGATAGTCCTGCACACCGGTCACCAACGCAAACATTTCGCGTGGGGAGTACCAGAGGAGGACAGACTTGTGGACATGCTTCATAGAATGTCGGTATTTTAAAGAGCCCGTTCAGCAGGCCGCTTCATGACCATCGCAGAAAACCGCAAAGCCCATTTCAATTACCACATCGAAGAGCGTTACGAAGCCGGTGTGGTGCTGGAAGGCTGGGAAGTGAAGGCCATCCGGGAAGGCCAGGTCCAGATGACGGACGGCTACGTGGTCATCAAGAACGGTGAGCTCTACCTCATTGGCTTGCGCATCAACGCCCTGCGCTCTGCATCGACCCACATCCGCCCCGATGCCGACCGCACCAAGAAGTTGCTCATGCACCGCGCGGAGATCCGGCGCCTGATCGGCAAGACCGAGCAAAAAGGCTTCACCATGGTGCCGCTGAACCTGCACTGGAAAGGCGGCCGCGTGAAGGCGGAAATCGCGCTGGCCAAGGGCAAAGCCGAGCACGACAAGCGCAACACGATCAAGGACCGGGACTGGGAGCGCGAAAAGGGTCGCCTGATGCGCAACAAGGTGTCTTCCAGTGGCAAGGAGTGAGGAGCGGCGGCAAAGCCAAGTCAGGTGGAACTCCGCAGTACCAAAGTGCTGCACAAAAGCCGAAAACGCGCTACATTTGCGCACCGGTACCAGCCGTTACCAGGAGAACACCATGCAAAGCCCCCGCTCTGGCCACACCACGGAACACGCCCCCATCGTCGTCCGCGAGAACCTGGACTTCGGTCTCGACCAGGACATCCCACGCCACTGGGTGGGTGGTGACGCGTTCAAGACACGCTTTTTTGACGCCATGTCCACCCTCTTCCCGGCGGGTGAGAAGTTCTTCATTGTCAGCGTGCGGGCCTTCAAGGACCAGATCACTTCGCCCAAGCTCGCCACAGAAGTCCGCGACTTCACCCGTCAGGAAGCGCAGCACAGCTTGGTGCACCGCCAGTTCAACGACCGGTTGAAGGCGCAAGGCGTGGACGTGGACGCCATCAACGCCGAGCTCGAACAGTCGTTGTTCGTGGACATCCCCAAGGTGACCACCCCCACCCAGCGCCTGGCGGCGACCTCGGCCCTGGAGCACCTCACCTCGATGATGTGCACCTGCTTTTTCGAGCGCAAGGATTTGCTGGCGGCATGCGACCCGCGAGTGCGCGCCATGTACGCCTGGCACGCGATCGAAGAGGTCGAGCACAAGGCCGTGGCCTTCGACGTGTTGGTGGACGTGGCCAAGGCGGGCTACTTCCGTCGCAACATCTCGATGCTCGCCGTGAGCATTGGCTTCCCGTTCACGGTGGCGCGCATCATGAACCACATGTTCGAAGTCGATGGCTTCAGCCGCTGGCAGCGCGCCAAGCTGTGGGCCAAGGGCCTGTGGTGGTTCTGGGGCCCCAAGGGCCTGTTCCCGGCCACGCTGGGCTACTACTTCGCTTATTACAAGCCTGGCTTTCACCCCTGGAAGCAAAGCGAAATGCCCAGCTACGGCGATTGGGTGGAAAACTACGCCCGCACGGGTGACCCGATCGCGGCCGGCAACGCGCTGCACGCCGCCGGGCAGTGAAGGTGGGCGGCGTCAGGCCGCCGCCAGCGCTTGATCGAGGTCGGCGATGAGGTCGTCGGCCTGCTCCAGGCCAATCGACAGGCGCACCAGCGTGCCACGGTGACCGGCCAAGGCGCCGAATTGCCGCATGCCCTGCAAACCGTAGGGCATGACCAGGCTCACGGGCCCACCCCAGGAATAGCCGATCTTGAACAGCCGCAGGGCGTCCACAAAAGCGTGCACGCGGGCCTGAGGCCAATCTTGTGGATCGAAGACCATGGACACCAACCCGGCCGCACTTTTGCACAAGCGAGCCCAATGTGCATGGCCGGGTGAATCGGGCAGTGCCGGGTGCAAGACCTGGCTGAAAGCGTCCTGCCGCAACAGCCAGGACGTGACCTGGCGCGTGGCCGCATCATGGGCGGCGTAGCGCAGGTGAACGCTCGACAAGCCCTTGAGGATGAATTCGGCGTCGTTGCCCCCCACACCCAGCCCCAGGCGCATGTGGGTCATCTTGAGTTGGTGGTGAAGGGCGTCGTCGCGCGTCACCACCGAACCCATGAGCACGTCACCGCCACCCGATGGGTATTTGGTGAGGGCGTGGGCCGTGACGTCAACCCCACGGGAGCCCCCTTTGACCGGCAGCCCCAAGTCGAAAGCCTGAAAGGCCAGGCCCGCGCCCCATGTGTTGTCCAGCGCAGAAACCACCCGCTCATGTTGTCGGCAGACCTGCACCAAGCCAATCAGGTCCGGGAACTCCAGCGTCACGGAGCCTGCGGCTTCCAGCCAAACCAGGCGAGTGGCCGGCGTGATCCGGGCCGCCAGATCGGCCGCATCCAGCGGATTGTAAAAAGCATGGCGGATGCCCCACTGGGCCAATTCGCCTTTGGCGAATTCCTTGTTCGGCCCATAGGCGTTGTCCGGCAGCAAGACCTCGTCGCCCACCTTCAACAACGACTGATGGACCAAGGCCAGCGCAGCCAGCCCGGAAGGCGCCAACAAGGCGTGCCGCCCCCCTTCCAGGGTGGCCAGACGTTCTTCCAGGGTGAAGGTCGTGGGCGTGCCGTGCAGGCCGTAGGTGTAGCCGCTCTTGTCCTTCCATTGCGTGGTCGCCAAGGCCTGGGTGTTGGCGAACATCACCGTGGAAGCCTTGTGCACCGGCGGCACCACCGCTCGAAACCCTTCGGGCGCCACGTAGCCGTGGTGGATCAAATCGGTGCTGCGCTTGCTCATGTCATGGTCTAGCCGAGGGCGTCAGATGGGCAGGCCGATCAGGTCGTGGCCTTCTGCCGCCACGATGCGGGCGCGGGTGAACTCACCCACCTTGAGCGTCTTGCTGGCCTTCTCGGGCGGCAGCAGGCGCACGGTGCCGTCGATCTCCGGCGCGTCGGCATACGAGCGCCCCACCCCGCCCTTGCGACCCAAGGCCGGCGCGCTGTCGACCAACACCTGCATGGTGGCGCCCACGCGGCGCTGCAGCTTGGCCACCGACACGGCTTCGGCCACGGCCATGAAGCGGGCCTGACGCTCGTTGCGCACCTCGTCCGGCAATGCACCGGCCAGCTCATTGGCCGGCGCGCCCTCGACCGGCGAATAGGCGAAGCAGCCGGCGCGGTCGATCTCGGCTTCCTTGAGGAAGTCGAGCAGGTAGCTGAACTCTTCTTCCGTCTCACCCGGGAAGCCCGCGATGAAGGTGGAGCGCACCACGATTTCGGGGCAGATCTCGCGCCAGCGGCGCAGGCGATCGAGGTTCTTCTCGCCGTTGGCCGGGCGCTTCATGCGCTTGAGCACATCCGGGTGGGCGTGCTGGAAAGGCACATCCAGGTAAGGCAGGATCAGGCCTTCGGCCATCAGCGGCACGACTTCGTCCACATGGGGATAAGGGTAGACGTAGTGCATGCGCACCCAGGCGCCGTGCTGGCGGGCCATCTCGCCCAGCTGGGCGGCCAGGTCGTACATGCGGGTCTTGACGGGTTTGCCGTCCCAGAAGCCGGTGCGGTATTTGACGTCCACGCCGTAGGCGCTGGTATCCTGGCTGATGACCAGCAGCTCCTTGACGCCGGACTCGAACAGGGCGCGGGCCTCGTTGAGCACGTCGCCGATGGGGCGCGACACCAAGTCGCCGCGCATGCTGGGGATGATGCAAAAGCTGCAGCGGTGGTTGCAGCCTTCCGAGATCTTGAGGTAGGCGTAGTGTTTGGGCGTGAGCTTGATGCCGGCCACGCCCCGCGCTTCGGGCACCAGGTCCACGAAGGGATCATGGGGCTTGGGCACGTGGATGTGCACCGCGTCCATCACCTCTTGCGTGGCATGCGGGCCGGTCACAGCCAGCACCTTGGGGTGCACCTGGCGCACCAGGTTGTCTGCGCCGCCCTCGCCCGCTTTGGCACCCAGGCAACCGGTCACGATGACCTTGCCGTTGGCCGCCAGGGCCTCACCGATCGTGTCCAGACTTTCCTTGACGGCGTCGTCGATGAAGCCGCAGGTGTTGACGATCACCATGTCGGCGCCGTCATAGGTCTTGCTGGTTTCGTACCCTTCAGCGCGCAGCTGGGTCAGGATCAATTCGCTGTCCGTCAAGGCTTTGGGGCAGCCCAGGGAGACGAACGCGATTTTCGGTGCGGGAGATGCAGATTCACTCATCCCCGTATTGTCAGGGATCTCGGCAGGCGGCGCACCACGTTCTGCGCGCGCCCTCGCCAAAAGTTCAACTCAGGCCTCGGCGGCGCCGCGGTTGGCCAGCGCATCGGCGCGCTCGTTGCCCGGGTCACCCGAGTGGCCCTTCACCCAGCGCCACTCCATCTGGTGCTGAGCCACCAGGGTCTCCAGCTGGCGCCACAGGTCGTCGTTCTTCACCGGTTTGCCGTCGGCGGTTTTCCAGCCCCGCTTCTTCCAGCCGGTGATCCACTCGGTGATGCCCTTGCGCACGTACTCGCTGTCCGTGTAAATCGTGATGCGGCAACGCTTCTTGAGCGCCGTGAGCGCCTGAATCACCGCCGTGAGCTCCATGCGGTTGTTGGTGGTGACGCGCTCGCCCCCCCACATTTCCTTTTCGTGGGGGCCGCTGACCATCCACACGCCCCAGCCGCCTCGGCCAGGGTTGCCTTTGCACGCGCCGTCGGTGTAGAGCGTCACCGCAGGCAGGTTGTTGTCTTGCATGTTGTCCATTCAGGTTCAGGGATGCTGCTGGCGCTGGGCCACCACAGCCGGGGCGGCAGGCGCGGCGATCCGGTTGCGGCGGACCTTGCCCACCAGCCTCATGCCTCTCACACGCTTGCGCGCCACCACAAAATAATCGGCGCCCAGCACGGGCCACCAGCGCTCGCCAGCGCGCTCCATCCAGCGCAGGCGCTGCAGGTGGGACTCGCTGCGCAGCATCGGCCGGTAAAAACCAAAGCAGCCGTCTTCGATTTCCAGATCCAGCAGGCGCAGCCAATCGCGCAAGCGCCAATAGGTGATGAATTCGGCCTGCGGCAACACCAGGGCCGAGTCCACCCCCCAGCGCCCCATGCGTTGCCACAAGCCCCACAAACTGGCCGGGTTGAACCCCGCGATCACCACCCTGCCCTCCGGCACCAGCACGCGCTCCACCTCACGCAAGGTGCGGTGGGGGTCGCGCGCCAGCTCCAGCACATGGGGCATGACCACCAGGTCCATGCTGTTGGCCGGGAACGGCAAAGCTTCAAAATCGCAGCGCAAGGCCGTCGGGGCTTGTTGCGGCCCGCTGGTCGACCAGTCCTGGTAGGCGGCGTCCAGCGCCAGCCAGCGGTGTTGCATGCGGTTGGCGCGCAGCCCGTCGAGTTCAGGCATGCCCAGTTGCAGCGCGTGGAAGCCAAACACATTGGCCACCAGGCGATCCATCTGAGCTTGCTCCCAATCAAGCAGTGCCTGGCCTGGCGGCAGCGCCAGCCAAGGGTGCAAATCTATAATCGGGTTGAATCTGGACATGAAGCTCGTTGCCATTCCCGCCTTCACCGACAACTACATCTGGATGCTGCACGATGGCCAGGAAGCCCTCGTTGTGGACCCGGGTGATGCGGCCGTTGTCGACCAGGCTTTGGCCACACATGGCCTGAAGCTGTCCGCCATTCTAGTGACCCACCACCACGCCGATCACATTGGCGGCCTGTCGGCGTTGCAAAGCCACGGCGCCACCGTGTGGGGACAGCGCTCCTTGCTGGACCGTGGCGTGACCCACCCCGTGGACGAGGGTGACACCGTCGACTGGCGTGGGCTGCAATTCACCGTGATGAGCCTGCCCGGGCACACCGCCGAGCACCTGGCCTACCTGGTGCCAGCCGCTTCTTCGCCCTCTGGCCACCCCTTGATTTTCCTGGGCGACGTGCTGTTTTCTGCCGGCTGCGGGCGCATCTTCGATGGCTCGCCACCTGCGCTGCACGCCAGCCTGGCGCGATTGGCTCAATTACCGATGGACACCGAGATTTGCCCTGCGCACGAATACACTCTCGGGAATCTCAAATTTGCCAGGGCAATCGAACCCGGCAACGCTGAAGTGGCCGCCCACCAGGCACGCTGCCTGGCGCTGCGGGACCAAGGGGCCCCCACCCTGCCCACCACCTTGGCGCTTGAATTGGCGATCAACCCCTTTCTGCGTTGCACGCAGCGGGAAGTGATCGACAGCGCCGTGCGTCACGGCGCACCAGACGAATCCTCATTGGCAGTCTTCACCGAGCTGAGACGATGGAAAAACACGTTCTGAACCACGGCCTGCGCATGCGCCTTCGCCCCACCCAGACCGGCCAGGCGCGCCGCAGTGGTGTGCTGGCCAGCGTCAGCCTGTTGGGCGCCCTGTTGCTGAGTGCGTGTGGCACCCCCGTGGGCAACAAGAGTGCGGCCTCTCGCCTCGACATGGACACGCTCCTGTACACCGCGCCGCCTTCGGCCGGCGTGCCCACCGCCAATGGCAAGCCTTATGCCCAGCGCAACCCCTCCACGCAGGACCCGACGTCCGGCCTGCGCGTGGACATTGGCGCCGCTGCCCTCGCCCCCCAGCCTGAACTCGCCAGCGCCGTGCCGACCGTGCCTGAAGCGGTCCCACCCACGACGCCCCCGTTGAACGTCGCCACGCCTGCTGTGGCGCCTGCCGCCAAGGCGGTGCCCGCTGCGGCTTCCGCGGCGGAGCCGACGGTGGCCGTGACGGCCCCTGCCATCGTCGCCCCTGCAGCCACGCCTGCGCCCACGCTGGCAGCCGCCCCGGCACCTGTAGTGTCGGTAGCCGCGCCAGCAGCAGCGCCGGTGGCCGTCCCGGTGGCCGCCGAGCCCGTGGCCGCCGATGCGCCCCAGGACGAAGCCAAGGAAGCCGTGGGCACCGTCTCGGACCCCTTGCGGCCCGACGCCCCCATTGACCTGAGCGACGCCCTGGCCAACGCCGACCTGTGGAACCGCCTGCGCGCCGGTTTTGCACTGCCCGAACTCGACTCGCCCTTGGTCGGCGACCACGAACGCCGCTACACGGCACGCCCCGATTACATGCAGCGCATGACCGGCCGCGCCAGCCGCTACCTGTTCCACGTGGTCGACGAAATCGAGCGCCGCAAGATGCCCAGCGAGCTCGCCTTGCTGCCCTTCGTGGAAAGTGCCTTCAACCCGCAAGCCGAATCGTCCGCCCGAGCCTCTGGCATCTGGCAGTTCATGCCCGCCACGGGCAAGACGTTTGAACTCAAGCAGAACCTGTTTCGTGACGACCGCCGCGACGTGCTCGCATCGACCCGCGCCGCACTGGACTACCTGCAGCGCCTGTACAAGCAGTTCGGCGACTGGCACCTGGCCCTCGCGGCCTACAACTGGGGTGAAGGCAATGTGCAGCGGGCCATCAACCGCAACATCAAGCAAGGCCTGCCCACGGATTACCTGAGCATCAACATGCCGCCGGAAACGCGCAATTACGTGCCCAAGCTGCACGCGATCAAGCGCATCGTCGAGCGGCCCGAAAGCTTCGGCCTGACGCTCACCCCCATCGAGAACCACCCGTACTTCGTCAGCGTGCCGCTGCAGCGCGACATCGACGCCACCCTGGCCTCTCGGCTTGCAGGCCTGCCGCTGGACGAGTTCAAGGCGCTCAACCCTTCGCTCAACAAGCCCGTGATCCTCGCGGCTGGCACCCCGCAAGTGCTGCTGCCCTACGACAACGCCGGCCTGTTCGTGCACAACCTGAACCAGCACAAGGGGCCTCTGGCCAGCTGGACGGCCTGGGTGGTGCCCCGCACCATGCGCCCAGCCGAGGCCGCACGCCAGGTGGGCATGAGCGAAGCCTCGCTCAAGGACATCAACCGCATCCCGGCCAAGATGCTTGTGAAGGCCGGCTCCACGCTGCTGGTGCCTCGGGCCGCTCACCGCGAGCAAGACGTCTCCGAAGCCCTGGCCGACAACGCGGTGATGAGCCTCGCGCCCGACCTGCCGCCCATGCGTCGCATCGCCGTGCGCGCGTCTGGCCGCCGGGACACCATCACCGCCATGGCCAAGCGCCTGAAGGTCAGCCCCATCCAGTTGGCCCAATGGAACCGTATGTCCACTTCGGCCAGCCTCAAGCCCGGTCAGTCCTTGGTGGCCTATGTGCCCAACACCCGCGGCGCTCGCGTGGCCAAGGCCGAGGCGCCTGCCGCTCGCAATGGCCGCCCCCAACGCGTGGCCGTGGCCAGCACCAAGGCCGCTTCGCGCGTCAGTGCCTCACGCACCCCGGCGCGGGCCCGCGTGCCTGCGGCCATCCGTGGCGGCCGCGTGAAGGTCGCCAGCGCGCACTGAGCGAGTAGCCTGAATGGCGCGCAGGGTGCGCCCACGCCGAACGTGAGGCCACCCAGGCGGGCTCAGCCGAGCTGGTTCAGCGCCGGTCCATGAAGGCGTGGGCGATGGTGCCGAGGTCGACGTATTCGAGCTCGCTGCCCACAGGCACGCCACGCGCCAGGCGGGTCACCCGCACGCCCCGTTGTCGCAACTGGTCGCCCACCACGTGGGCCGTGACTTCGCCTTCGGCCGTGAAATTGGTCGCCAGCACCACTTCCTGCACTTCGCCTTCGTCGATGCGCGCCAAGAGCTGACTCAGCCCGATGTCCTTGACGCCCATGCCATCGAGCGGGCTCAAGCGTCCGGTGAGCACGAAAAACAAGCCCTTGTAGCTGCCTGTGCGCTCCAGCGCAGCCTGGTCAGCCGGCGTCTCCACCACACACAACAGCGCGGGGTCTCGCGTGACGTCGCTGCAAGTGGCGCACAAGGGCTCGCTGCTGAACGTGTGGCAACGAGAGCAGTGCTTGACCTCGTGCATGGCAGCCACCAGGGCCTGAGCCAGCTGGATGCCGCCTTGCCTGTCGTGTTGCAACAGGTGGTAGGCCATGCGTTGCGCCGACTTCTGCCCCACGCCAGGCAAGCAGCGCAAGCCGTTGATGAGGTTGTCCAGCGTGGAATCGGCCATGTCTTGTCGCCCTGCTCGGCCCAGCGGATCAGAACGGGAACTTCATGCCCGGGGGCAGCGGCAAGCCAGCGGTCAACTTGGACATCTTTTCCTGGCTGGTCTGCTCGGCACGACGCACGGCGTCGTTGAAGGCCGCCGCCACGAGGTCTTCCAGCATGTCCTTGTCATCCGCCAGCAAACTGGGGTCGATGGTCACGCGCTTGACGTCGTTCTTGCAAGTCATCACCACCTTTACCAGACCGGCGCCAGACTGCCCTTCCACCTCGACTTGCCCCAATTCATCCTGGGCCTTCTTGAGGTTGTCCTGCATCTGCTGAGCCTGCTTCATCAGACCAGCGAGTTGACCCTTCATCATGGGGAGATCCTTTCCGTCTTGGAGGTGAAAAACATTCCGGCCGACATTGTCGCCGAGTCACTGCGGGCGAACCGAGCCTGCCACGATCTGTGCGCCGGGGAATTGCGCGATCAGCTGACGCACCAGCGGGTCGTGCTCGATCATGCGCTGTGCGGCACGCTGGCGAGCTTCACGGATGGCTTGCTCCTTCGTGGCCGGCGTGTGCTTGACCCTGCCCTTTTCGATGCGCAAGACCGCGTCACCAGCCACCAAGGTGCCCAAAGCCGCCCGCAGGCGCTCGATGTTGGCGTCCGTGCACAGGCTCTCGCGCTCCACGCGCACCACCCACACGGCCGGGGAAGCCCCCCCAGCCACCAAAGGCTCGTGTTCGAGACATTGCGCCTGCATCGCCAGTTCACGCACCAGGGCCACCACCAGCCCCTGCTGACTCAAGGACATGACCTGGCTGTGCCACAGGCGGTCCAGCTCGGTGTCGTCAGGGGGCGGGGGCTCGGGCTCGTCGCGCACGGGCTCGACAGCCACGCTGGTGGCGACAGCGGCCACGGGTGGCTCTGCCTGCGCACGCTCCGCCACCGCAGCACGGCGCGGTGGCTCACGCACCTCGGCTTGAGGCATCGGCGCGGCCGGCGCAGCATCCGGCTCACCCGGGGGGATGTCCATGTCCGCCCATGGCGGCGGGCCGTCGGAGCTGGCGGCCGCCACCTTGGGCGCCACCGGTGCAGGCGCACTGGCCGACGCCCGCACCACCGCTTGGGGCGCAGGCACTGCGGCTGCCACCGCGGCGGGCGCCACGGGTGCCACCACAGCTGCAGGGCGCTCAACGGGGCGTACTGCTGGCTGCTCAACGGGCCGCTCAACGGGCCGTGACACCAGGGCCGGCCTGGCTTGAACCGGTGAAGGCTCAGCCAGGCCCGAGGCTTTTGGGGGGGCGCCCCCCCCTTTCACCGGGGCAAATGCCAGGCAGCGCAGCAAAGCCATGGTCAGGCCACCGTACTCATCGGGCGCCAACGCCAGCTCAGCGCGGGCCTGCAGGGTCAGGCTGTAATACAGCTGGGTTTCATCCGGCGCCAACTGGCCGGCCAGGTCGAACCACAAACGCTCATCCGGGTCTTCCGGCTCGCGTGTGGCGGGCACCGCCTGGTACACCGCCATGCGCTGCAACGCCACCGCCAAGTCTTCCAGCGTGCCGGCCGCAGACAGGCCCAGCTGCCTCAAGTCTTCCACGTTGCCAACCATCGCGGCCGCATCCCGGGCCGACAGCGCTGCCACGATGCGTTGCACATGCACGCGGTCGACGGTGCCCAACATCTGGCGCACGGTGGCTTCCTGCAAGGCGCCTGCCCCGAAGGCGATCGCCTGGTCGGTGAGCGACAAGGCGTCGCGCATCGAGCCTCGCGCCGCACGCGCCAGCAGGCGCAGGGCATCGGGTTCATGCGCAATCTGTTCTTGCTGGAGCACTTGCGCGAGGTGTTCACGCACGGTGTCCACCGCCATCGGGCGCAAGTTGAACTGCAAGCAACGCGACAACACCGTCACCGGCACTTTCTGCGGGTCTGTCGTGGCCAACACGAACTTGAGGTAGTCAGGCGGCTCCTCCAGCGTCTTGAGCATGGCGTTGAAGGCCGTGTTCGAGAGCATGTGCACTTCGTCGATCATGTAGACCTTGAAGCGCCCCACCACCGGCTTGTAGACCGCCTGCTCCAGCAGTTGCGAGATTTCTTCCACGCCGCGGTTCGATGCTGCGTCCAGCTCCACGTAATCGACGAAACGCCCGGCGTCGATGTCGCGGCAAGGTTGGCACACGCCACATGGCCGAGCGGTGATGTCGCCTTGTCCGTTTTCCCCCACACAGTTGACCGCCTTGGCCAGGATCCGGGAGACGGTGGTCTTGCCCACGCCGCGGGTGCCCGTGAACAAGTAGGCATGGTGCAGACGCTTGTTTGTCAGCGCATTGCTCAAGGCCTGAACAACGTGGCCCTGTCCGACCATGGCGTCAAAGCCAGTCGGTCGATATTTGCGCGCGAGAACCGTGGAAGTCATCCCGCGATTCTAGGGGGCCTTGCCCCTGGTTCTTCTGGCTCATGACGCGCAACGGTGTCACACCTTGATACACCTTTGCACCTCGATATAGAGCCGGATCCACCTTCGTACTATGAAAAGAGGATGCAAGCCCCTACAATTTGACGATGAACGGTTAACCCCCTGCTGGCATGAGGTCAAACTCTCCGCACGGGTCGTTCGCATTTCGGTTGACTTCGTCTTTCCAGGCCCGGAAAGCTGAAGTGCAGTCGCCGTCTACAGTTTTCATGGGCCTGATGTATGTCTTTTGAAAGCCTGGGTTTATCTGAACCCCTGCTGCGCGCCATCCATGAGGCGGGCTACACCCAGCCGACTCCGATTCAAGCGCAAGCAATCCCGGCCGTCTTGGAAGGTGGCGATTTGTTGGCTGGCGCCCAAACCGGCACAGGCAAAACCGCTGGTTTCACGCTGCCACTCCTGCACTTGCTGTCGCAAAAGCCCAGCAGGTCGGCGGGCAGCCGCCCGGTGATCCGCGCGCTGATCCTCACACCCACCCGCGAGTTGGCCGCACAAGTTGAAGAATCGGTGCGCGTTTACGGCAAATACCTGCCGTTGCGCTCCATGGTGATGTTCGGCGGTGTGGGCATGAACCCGCAGATCGACGCCTTGCGCCGTGGCGTGGACATCTTGGTGGCCACGCCTGGCCGCCTGTTGGACCACCACCAGCAAGGCACGCTGGATTTGTCTTCCGTTGAATATTTCGTGCTCGACGAAGCCGACCGCATGCTGGACATGGGGTTTATTCACGACATTCGCAGGGTTTTGGCCATTTTGCCGGCCAAAAAACAAAGCCTGCTGTTTTCAGCGACTTTCTCCGACGATATCAAGGCGCTGGCCGAACGCTTGCTGCACCAACCGAAATCCATTGAGGTGGCACGCCGCAATGCGACAGCGGACACCATTGCGCAAAAAGTTCACCCCGTTGACCGAGACAGGAAGAAAGACCTGCTCGCGCACTTGATCAAAACCAACGATTGGCACCAAGTGCTGGTATTCACGCGCATGAAACATGGCGCCAATCGACTGGTTGAATATCTCGTCAAGCAAGACATCTCCGCCATGGCCATCCATGGCAACAAGAGCCAAAGCGCCCGCACGCGGGCCCTGGCCGACTTCAAGTCCGGCGAACTGCAGGTGCTCGTGGCCACCGACATCGCCGCACGTGGCATCGACATCGACCAGTTGCCCCACGTGGTCAACTTCGAACTGCCCAATGTGCCGGAGGATTACGTCCACCGCATCGGCCGCACCGGCCGGGCTGGCGCCGAAGGCGAGGCCCTGTCCTTGGTGTGCGTGGACGAAGCCGGATTCCTGGCCGACATCGAAAAGCTGATCAAGCGCAGCATCCCCAAGGAAGAGGTGCCAGGCTTCGAACCGGACCCCACCGCCAAGCCGGAGCCCATCCAGTTGGGACGCCGAGTGCTGCATGGCGCACCGGGCTCGCGCCAGGGTGCTGGCGGCGGTGGCGGTGGTGGTGGCGGCGGCCGTGGCCCACATGGCGGCCGAGGCGATCGCCCACGTGAAGGTGGCGGCCGGCCGGCACGTCAAGACCGCCCCGCCCAAAGCAACGGTCAAGGCCGCAAGCCCACGGCGACGGCCAAGAGCCGTTGAACAATACGGCCCACAAACAACAAAGCCCGGCCAGACCGGGCTTTGTTTTGTCTGGCTTCCGCGCCCCTCAGGACGCGAAAGCCCAGCCATCTCACTTCGAAGCGGCTTCCGAAGCAGCGGCAGCAGCCTTCTTGGCCTTGTGGTGAGCCTTCTTGGCCTTCTTGGCGGGAGCAGAAGCAGCGGCTTCGGCAGCGGGAGCAGCGGCTTCAGCAGCGAAAGCGCCCATGGCGAACATCGAGGTGATCAGAGCAGCAATCAGCTTTTTCATGTGAAAACTCCAGTGTGTGGATGGTTGGTCAGGTCTTGGTTCTAAGCCTGTCCGTCTTCAACGTGCCCCCTGAGAAGGCGGTTGACAAGATTTCGCCATCAAACAAACTTTTTCTGCCTCAGCCAACGTGTGGCGATCCACTTCTCGCCAGCCGTGACGGGTGCGCCCCCGTGCAGCACGCCATGTTTGCCATGGGCCTGCGGGTAAGCAAAGAACACCGCGTGTCCAGCCTGGGGACGCACAGACAGCCCCACGTCCGGAAACACCGTGGCCCCACCTTCGGCGGGCGCACGCAGGTAGACCACCACAGTGCCCACCCGTTGCCCACCGCGCTGCAAAGCCACATGCCCCCCAGGCGTGGCGGCATCGAAGTGATCAAAGTGAGGGCGATATTCCGCCCCTGGCCCATAGCGCAGCAATTGCAACCCTTCGGCATGGTCCACCGGCCACTGGACCAGCGCGGCGATGCGGGCCTCCAGTCGGGCCACCAGCTCGGTTTCAGCCGGCTCGAAGAACATGCCTTCGCTCGTGCGCGCGACATTGACTTCCGCGGTGGACGCCTCTTGTGACGACACCGTTTGGGAGCGCTTCAAGCGGCCCTCGGCCTGCGTGATCAGCGCTTCGCATTCGTCGCCACTCAAGAGGTCCGCAACCACCACCACCCGAGGCTGGTGCAGCGTCAGCAAGACCCGCACATCGCGGTCGCCCGCGCGCACCACATTGCCTTCCGCCCCCGACAGATCGGGGCCATGCGCCCCCCCTGCCCGAGGCGTCGGGCTGGCCGACATCGCGGCAACGTCCTCAGCGCGCGCTGCGGCCAACAAGAGCGCCGCGGTGGCGTCATCCAGCGACCACCCGCTGTCCAACATCGCCTTCACGAGGCTGCCGGGGCTGCAGCCGCGCGACAACTCCAAGGCCAGCCAGCCTTGCAACGACGAGGAGTCGGCCAACGCCATGCTTGTGATGCCCGTCAAGCGGCCAGACGACGCCTGAACACCAGCGTCGAGCCATTGGACGCAGCCTCATCCCACCCATAGCCCTCAGCACAAAAGCTCTGGATCTCACTCACCTTCGTGGCGCGCTGTTGGATGAGGTGCCGGGCCATCAAGCCGCGCGCGCGCTTGGCGTGGAAGCTGATGACCTTCCATTGGCCTGCCTTCCAGTCTTCGAAGACACATTCCACCAGCGGCGCCTTCAACAACTTCGGTTTGACGGACTTGAAGTATTCCTGAGAAGCCAGGTTCACGACGAGCGGCGCGGCCTCTTTGGCCAACACGGCGTTGACCGCTTCCGTGATCTGCGTGCCCCACCACGCATAGAGGTCTTTGCCGCGGGCATTGGCCAATTTGGTGCCCATCTCCAGGCGGTAGGGCTGCATCCAGTCCAAAGGCTTGAGCAAACCATACAAGCCGCTGAGGATGCGGAGGTGGTCTTGCGCCCACATCAGGTCAGGTTCTGGCAGCGAGGGGGCATCGAGGCCCTCGTAGACATCACCATTGAAGGCCAACACGGCCTGCTTGCTGTTCTTGGCGGTGAAGCGGGGCTTCCAGGCCGCAAAGCGCCCCACGTTGAGGGTGGCCAGGTTGTCGCTCAGGTCCATCAACTGCGCGACTTGAGGCACGGACAACTGCTGGAGCGCCTCGATGAGTTGCGCCGACTCCTTGACCATGTCTGGCACGGTGTGGAAATCGGTGGTCGGGGGGGTTTCGTAATCGAGGCTTTTGGCCGGGGACAACAAGATCAACATGACAGCGAAAGAACACTCAAATCGTGGCACCACCCACCGGGCGGTTGCAAGGGCACAAAGCCCCAGTTTGCAGGGCATCGAGCACCCGCAAGGTTTCCTCGGGATTGCGCCCTACCAGACCGCTGTTGACCGACACATGCTGGATCACGTTGTCGGGATCGACGATGAAAGTGGCCCGCATGGCCGCGCCACTGTGCCGGTCACGCACGCCCAACTGGTCGATCAGCGCACCGGTGATGTCGGCGAAGCTGTGGTGCTGCAATTGACGCAGATCGGCATGGCTGCGACGCCAAGCCAGCTTGACGAATTCGTTGTCGGTGTTGCCGCCCATGAGCACGGCATCGTGGTCGGCAAACGCCTTGGTCAAACGGTCGTAACCCTGGATCTCGGTCGGGCACACGAAGGTGAAATCCTTGGGGTAGAAATAAATGACCTTCCACTTGCCCGGGAAACTGCGCTCGGTGATGTCTTCGAAGGCCGAGTGGCCATGCTCCACGTCGTTCTGAAAGCCAGGCTTGACGCCCACCACCTGGAAGGGCTCCAGCCGGTCACCCACGGTCTTCATGTGACACCTCGTGCAATCTTGCGGTTCAAGCTGCCATCATAGAGCCAGCCAGCGCTCTAGAATTGGCCCCCTCCCCCTTCGCCTGGCCCTTGCAAGGGCCCCACAGCCATGGCCATCTACCGCATCCAGGACCAAGTCCCTGACGTCCACCCCACGGCCTACGTGGCCGAGTCGGCCGATGTCATCGGCCAAGTCACGTTGTCAGAAGGCACCAGCGTGTGGTCGCACGTCACCATGCGTGGCGACAACGAGCCCATCGTGCTGGGGCCACGCTCCAACGTGCAGGAGTCGGCTGTTCTGCACACCGATGTGGGCTTCCCCCTGACCATCGGCGCCGACGTGACCGTGGGCCACCAGGCCATGCTGCACGGCTGCACGGTGGGCGACGGCAGCCTGATCGGCATCCAGGCCGTGGTGCTCAATGGCGCCAAAATCGGCAAGAACTGTCTGGTGGCAGCGGGTGCGCTGGTCACCGAAGGCAAGGCCTTCGAAGACGGCATGCTCATCATGGGCTCGCCCGCCAAAGCCGTTCGCCCGCTGACCGAAGCCGATTTCGCCCGCATGCAGATCGGCACCGCCATCTATGTGCGCAAGGCACAAAATTACAAGACCGACCTCGTCCGGGTCGACGCCCCCAAGGCTTGAAAGCCACCATGAGTGAACTGCACAAATTCCTGTTTGAAGGCCTGCCCGTGCGCGGCATGTTGGTCCGCCTGACCGATGGCTGGCAAGAGGCCCTGAGCCGCCGCGCCGACACCGACCCGTTCGAGGCCCCCGTGCGCAAGTTGCTCGGGGAGATGAGCGCCGCAGGTGTGCTCATGCAAGCCAACATCAAATTCAACGGCTCGGTGGTCACGCAGATCTTTGGCGATGGCCCGGTGAAGCTGGCCGTGGTCGAGGTGCAGCCCGACTTGAGCTTCCGCGCAACCGCCAAGGTGGTTGGCGAATTGCCCGCGACCGACCTCGGTCACCTGCCTTTGGAAACCATGGTGAATGTGAACGGCAAGGGCCGGTGCGCCATCACCCTCGACCCGAAGGACCGCCTGCCAGGCCAGCAGCCTTACCAAGGCGTGGTGCCCCTGCACGGCGACCAGCGCGAGCCCCTGCACAAGCTCAGCGAGGTGCTGGAACACTACATGCTGCAGTCTGAACAGCTTGACACCCGGCTGGTGCTGGCGGCCAACGACGAAGTGGCAGCGGGCCTGCTGATCCAACGCCTGCCTGTGGAAGGCGAAAACAACCTGGGCGGCCACCGCAACGAAGACGAAATCGGCCTCAACGAGCATTTCAATCGCATCGCCCACCTGGCCGCCACGCTCAAGGAAGAAGAGCTGCTCACGCTCGACGCGCCCACCATCCTGCGTCGCCTGTTCTGGGAAGAGGACGTTCGCTATTTCGAGCCACAAATCGGCGAGACGGCCCCCCGTTTTGCCTGCACCTGTTCACGTGAGCGCGTGGGCAACATGTTGCGCGGCCTGGGTGTGGACGAGATCGAGTCCATCCTCGCCGAGCAAGGCAAGATCGACATCGGCTGCGATTTCTGCGGCCTGCACTACCTGTTTGACCCCATCGATGCGGCCAAGCTGTTCACCGATGGCGCTGACGCTGCACCTGGCTCCGACCGGCTGCAGTGAGCTGAGGCGCCGGGCTGGGTCAGCGGCTTGAACCCGCAGACCAAGACTGCCAAGCCGACCGCTGGCCGAGGTTGGCGGCCTCAGGCTGCCAATCCCAGGTGGCCAGCAAGTGTTGCCAATCGGCGTTGTCCGCCAGGGCGCAGGCCGAGGTGAAGCACAAAGGCACCTTCGTCAAAGGGTGCGGCAAGGACAACTGCCAGGCGTGGAGCCACAAGCGATGGGTGCCGAGGCGTTCGGCCCAAAGCCGGTTGTGCGGCCCTTTGCCATGGGTGGCGTCGCCAATGATCGGGTGAGCCACGTGCTTGAGGTGGCGGCGGATCTGGTGCCGGCGCCCCGTTTCCGGTTCAGCCAGCACCAAGGCCACCCGCGTGGTCGGGTAGCGGTCGACGGGCACGGGCAAACTCAGCCTCGCCAGCAACTGAAACGCCGTGGTGGCGTCTTGCTCAGGCGCGTCTTCAGGCGCGTCGTCGGGCTTGAGGGCGTGGTCCACCGACCAGCTTGCCGCTGGCCAGCCGCGCACCAGAGCGACATAGCGCTTGTTCACCACACGCCGCTCAAAGGCCTGGGTCAGTTCGCGCGCCATGTCGGCGTCCAGCGCCAACAGCAAGACCCCGGACGTGCCCTTGTCGAGCCTGTGCACAGGGTAGACCCATTGGCCCAACTGGTCTCGCAGCTGGGTCTGCACGATCCGGTCTTCGTGCGGGTCGAGGGCGCTGCGGTGCACCAACCAGCCACTGGGCTTGTGGATGGCCACCATGCGCTCGTCACGCCACAGCAACGTGAGCGGCTGGGTCACCGCTGCGCCCCCAGCCAGCCATGTCGCTCGCACTCGGCGTCGTCGCAGTCTTCACACACCCAACGCCAGCGGGCGCGTTTGGCCTCAGCGGGTTGCCTGGCCCGCATGAGGGCGTGGGCCGCCACCGCCTCCGCTTGCTGTGGCCAGGCGGGGTCAGCCAGGCTCAGGGCGGCAAACGGCCAGCCAGCCGCAGCCAACACAGCTCGGCAGGCGTTCTCCCCCAACGCTGGCGATTCGATCAACAAGGTGGCCAATGGGGCAGCGCCATGACGGGCCGCCAGTTGGGCCAGGCAAGCACTGTCCGCCAACACATCGGCTTCACTCAGGCAGGCCCATTGGGCCGAGCCGGCTTCACCCGATGGCGTGGCATCGGGGTTGACCGACAGGCGTGTCAGTGCATCGTCAGGGCCCACGGCCAAGAGCCAGCCGGCCAAGGCCCGGTCAGAACGAGCCGGCATGACGGCCTCAGCGGGTGCCGCTGGCCACCGCAGACGCCGCCGGGGTGGGCACCGGCAAGGGACGTGAGGTCAGCTGCACGTAGATCTCGTCCGGCTTGACCATGCCCAACTCGGTGCGAGCCTTTTCTTCGACCATCTCCAGCCCCTCGCGCAGGTCGTTGACCTCGGCACGCAACTGGTCGTTGTGGGCCCGCGCTTCCAGGTTGTCTTTTTGCTGGGCTTGCACCTGGCCACGCAAGGACACCACACGCGGCAAACCGCCCTTGCCAAACCAAAGTTCGGCTTGCACGACAGCAATCAAGGCGAGAAGGGCCAGGGTGGCGAAACGCATCCCGACATTATGCGGCCAGCGCCACATGCCAAGCGCACAACAAAAAAGCCTCCCGAAGGAGGCTTGGTGCTTGGCCCAGGGTGGCTGTGGCATGACGCCACAGCACAAGGCGATCAGCGCAGGTTGTAGAAGGCGCTGCGGCCAGGGTACACGGCCACCGAGCCCAGGTCCTCTTCGATGCGCAGGAGCTGGTTGTACTTGCTCATGCGGTCCGAACGGCTCATCGAACCGGTCTTGATCTGGCCGGCGTTGGTGCCCACGGCGATGTCGGCGATGGTGTTGTCTTCGGTTTCGCCCGAACGGTGCGAGATCACGGCGGTGTAGCCGGCGCGCTTGGCCATTTCGATGGCGGCAAACGTTTCGGTCAGGGTGCCGATCTGGTTGATCTTGATGAGGATGGAGTTGGCGATGCCCTTCTCGATGCCTTCCTTCAGGATCTTGGTGTTGGTGACGTACAGGTCGTCGCCCACCAGCTGCACCTTCTTGCCCAGGCGGTCGGTCAGGATCTTCCAGCCTTCCCAGTCGCCTTCGTGCATGCCGTCTTCGATCGAGATGATCGGGTACTTGTCGCACCAGGTGGCCAGCATGTCGGTCCACTGCTCGGCGGTCAACACCAGGCCTTCGCCTTCCAGGTGGTACTTGCCGTCCTTGTAGAACTCGGAGGCGGCGCAGTCCAGGCCCAGGGCGATTTGCTCGCCAGCGGTGTAGCCAGCGGCTTCGATGGCTTGCAGGATCAGCTGGATGGCTTCTTCGTGGCTGGCCACGGAGGGGGCGAAGCCACCTTCATCGCCCACGGCGGTGCTGATGTGCTTGTCGTGCAGGATCTTCTTCAGCGCATGGAAGACTTCGGCGCCATAGCGCAGGGCTTCGCGGAAGGTCGGGGCGCCCACCGGCAGGATCATGAATTCCTGCAGGTCGAGGTTGTTGTTGGCGTGGGCACCGCCGTTGATGACGTTCATCATCGGCACGGGCATCTGCACCGCGCCCATGCCGCCGAAGTAGCGGTACAGGGGGATGCCGGCTTCTTCAGCGGCAGCGCGGGCCACGGCCATCGACACGGCCAGCATGGCGTTGGCGCCCAGGCGGCCCTTGTTGTCGGTGCCGTCGAGGTCGATCAGGGTCTTGTCCAGGAAGGCTTGCTCGGAGGCGTCCAGGCCCAGGATGGCTTCGGCGATTTCGGTGTTGATGTTCTCAACGGCCTTCAGCACGCCCTTGCCCAGGTAACGGCTCTTGTCGCCGTCGCGCAGCTCGATGGCTTCGCGCGAACCGGTCGAAGCACCCGACGGCACGGCCGCACGGCCCATGACGCCGCTCTCCAGCAGCACGTCGCACTCGACGGTGGGGTTTCCGCGGCTGTCGATCACTTCGCGGCCGATGATGTCAACGATGGCGCTCATCCGTTGTTCCTCAAGAGAATTGAAAGTTTGAAAAGCAAAAAGCGGCTTGCCGGGTGGGCAAACCGCCGATTTTAGCGGGTCAGTTGAAGTCGGTTTCCAGGAAACCGCTCTTCTTCGTGATGCGGTCGAGCTCGACCAGGGTTTCGAGTAGGGCCTTCATGTGCTTGAGCGGCACGGCGTTGGGGCCGTCGCTCCAGGCCTTGGCCGGCTCGGGGTGGGTCTCCATGAAGAGACCGGCCACGCCTGCCGCCACGCCGGCACGCGCCAGCACGGGCACCATCTCGCGGGCACCGCCGCTGGCGCCGCCCAAGCCACCCGGCTTTTGCACCGAGTGGGTCACGTCAAAGACCACCGGGGCGCCGGACTTGCGCATCTCGGCCAGGCTGGTCATGTCGGCCACGAGGTTGTTGTAGCCGAAGCTCACACCGCGCTCGCAGGCCAGGAAGCTGTCGGGGGACAGGCCGGCTTCCTGCGCGGCAGCGCGGGCCTTGTCGATGACGTTCTTCATGTCCCAGGGCGCGAGGAACTGGCCCTTCTTGATGTTGACCGGCTTGCCCGACTTGGCCACCGCACGGATGAAATCGGTCTGGCGGCACAGGAAGGCCGGGGTCTGCAGCACGTCGACCACGCTGGCGACTTCGGCCACCTGCGATTCGTCGTGCACATCGGTCAGCACCGGCAGGCCGGTCTGGCGACGCACCTCGTCGAGGATCTGCAGGCCCTTCTCGATGCCCACCCCACGGGCGGTGGTGCCCGAGGAGCGGTTGGCCTTGTCAAACGAGCCCTTGTAGATCAGCGGGATGCCCAGGGGCTTGCAAGCCTCTTGCAGGCGGCCCGCCACCTCGAGCGACAGCTCCAGCCCCTCGATGGAGCAGGTACCGGCGATCAGGAAGAAGGGGTGTTCCAGGCCGACGTCAAAGCCGCAGAGTTTCATGGTTCAACCTTGGTGAGATGCAAGCCTTGGGATTCAAGCCTTGGCCGCAGCCTGGTGGTCCAACGCAGCCTTGATGTAGGCCTTGAACAGCGGGTGGCCGTCCCAGGGGGTGGACTTGAACTCGGGGTGGAACTGCACGCCCACGTACCACGGGTGCACCGACTTCGGCAGCTCGACCATTTCGGTGAGCTTCTCGCGCTGGGTGATGGCCGAGATGACCAAGCCAGCCTCTTGCAGCTTGTCGAGGTAGCGCTCGTTGGCCTCGTAGCGGTGGCGGTGACGCTCGGTGACCACGTCGCCGTAGATCTCGTGGGCGATGGTGCCGGGCTTCACGTCCGAAGACTGCGCACCCAGGCGCATGGTGCCGCCCAGGTCAGACGAGGCATCGCGCTTTTGCACGGTGCCGTCGGCGTCCAGCCACTCGTCGATCAGGGCGATGACGGGGTGCGGGCCTTGCGGCTCGAACTCGGTGGAGTTGGCGCCAGCCAGCCCGGCCTTGTGGCGGGCGTACTCGATGGTGGCCACTTGCATGCCCAGGCAGATGCCCAGGTAGGGGATGCCGTTTTCGCGGGCGTATTGGGCGGCGATGATCTTGCCTTCCACGCCGCGCTTGCCGAAGCCGCCGGGCACCAGGATGGCGTCGTACTGCTTGAGCGTGTCGGCGGTTTCGGGTGTCAGCGACTCCGAATCCACGTACTCGATGTTGACGCGGGCGTGGTTGTGGATGCCGGCGTGGCGCAGCGCTTCGTTGAGCGACTTGTACGAGTCCGACAGCTCGGTGTACTTGCCGCACATGGCGATGGTGACGGCACCCTTGGGGTTCTCGACCTCGTACACCAGGTTGTCCCAGCGCGAGAGATCGGCCGGCTTGGTGTTGAGCTGCAGCTTGGTGCAGATCAGGTCGTCGAGGTGCTGCTCATGCAGCATGCGCGGCACCTTGTAGATGGTGTCCGCGTCCCACACCGAGATCACGCCCGATTCAGGCACGTTGGTGAACAACGAGATCTTCGAGCGCTCGTCTTCAGGGATCGCACGGTCGGCACGGCACAGCAGCGCATCGGGCTGGATACCGATCTCGCGCAGCTTCTGCACGGTGTGCTGGGTGGGCTTGGTTTTCAGCTCGCCAGCGGCCGCGATGAAGGGCACGTAGGTCAGGTGCACGAAGGCGGCGTTGGTCGGGCCTGCCTTGAGGCACAGCTGACGCGCGGCTTCCATGAAGGGCAGCGACTCGATGTCGCCCACGGTGCCGCCGATTTCCACGATGGCCACGTCGACGGCGTCGGGCGTGCCGACACCGGCGCCACGGCGCACGTAATCCTGGATCTCGTTGGTGATGTGGGGGATGACCTGCACGGTCTTGCCCAGGTAATCACCACGGCGCTCCTTCTCCAGCACCGACTTGTAGATCTGGCCGGTGGTGAAGTTGTTGGCCTTCTTCATCCGCGTGGTGATGAAGCGCTCGTAGTGGCCGAGGTCGAGGTCGGTCTCGGCACCGTCATCGGTGACGAAGACTTCGCCGTGTTGGAATGGCGACATCGTGCCTGGATCCACGTTGATGTACGGATCCAGCTTGATGAGGGTGACTTTGAGGCCGCGCGATTCGAGGATGGCAGCCAGTGACGCAGCAGCGATGCCCTTGCCGAGAGAGGACACCACACCGCCGGTGACGAAGACAAACTTGGTCATTTGCGCATAAGCGCTCGCGCATGAGGCGAACGCTGCGGTGGTAAAGCGGCATTATAGGCGGTCTGGCCAGCCTGCGCCCCCCTCGCTTGGTCGATCCTGCCAAGTCGTGGCGTCACCCGCGTATGATCTGACGCTTTTGAGAACGTCGGCAGGTGCTCAGCGCCCTGCGCTTTTCTCTTCGGAGCCTGTTTTGCTTTCCCTGTTGCGCATTGTGCTGCTGGCCGTTCACTTCGTGATCGGCAGCGTGATCGGCCTGCTGATTGGGCTGTGCCGACCGTTCAACCCAGACAACAGCCGCTTGTGCGCCCGGGTCTACGCGATCCCGGCCTTGCGCATCCTGGGCATCCGCACTCACCTGGAAGTCGACGGGATCACCCACCACGAACGCCCGGCTGTGATCGTGGCCAACCACTTGTCCAACCACGATCTGTTCGTGTTCGGCCGCATCGTGCCGAGGCGCACGGTGAGCCTGGGCAAGACCAGCCTGAAGTGGATCCCGTTGTTCGGGCAGCTCTATTGGCTGGCGGGCAACGTCTTGATTGACCGCGGCAATGCCCGGCAGGCCAAGCGCGCCATGGTCACCACGACCGACACGCTGCAACACAAAGACATGTCGATCTGGGTGTTCGCCGAAGGCACGCGCAGCCACGGCAAGGGCATGGGCCCCCTCAAAAAGGGCGCCTTCCAGATGGCGATCAACGCGGGCGTGCCCATCGTGCCGGTGTGCGCCAACAACTACACGCGAGGCCTCAACCTCAACCGATGGCACGCCGGGACGGTGCGCATGCGCGCCCTGCCCCCCATTCCCACCGCCGGACTCACCATCGACGATGTGCCCGAGTTGATGGCCCGATGCGAGCGCGAGATGCGTGCCCTCATCGACCAGCTCGACCTGGAGGCAGGCACGGTGGCCGCCCCTCAGGCCGCCTGAACCAGGCCGAGCGGCCTGAACCTCAGCCGTTGGGCGCGCTGATCTTGCACAGCGGGTTCATGGCCTGGTGTTGAGGCACGGGCGCGTGGCTCGACAAGTCGGCCTGATCCCCGTGCCAGGTGGGGTCGGGGATGGAGTCGAACACCTGCCGCAGGCGCTGGCCCCAGCTCGTGCGGATCATCCGGAAGTAGGCGTTGCCTTCGTCGATGTGGATCAGCTTGTCGACTTTCAGGGAGTCGGCTTCGTAGACCATCAGGTCCAGGGGCAAGCCCACCGACAAGTTGGACTTCAAGGTGGAATCCATCGAAATGAGCGCGCACTTGGCGGCCTCTTCCATTGGCGTCTGGGGGGTGACCACCCGGTCGATCACCGGCTTGCCGTACTTGGATTCGCCGATCTGGAAATAGCACACGCCGTCGATGCCGGCTTCCACGAAGTTGCCTGCCGCATAGACGTTGAACAGGCGCATCGTTTCGTTCCCGATCTGCCCGCCGATGATGAGGCTGCAGTTGAAGTCGATGCCGTGCTTCTTGAGGGCCTCAGCGTCCCGGGCGTACACCTTGCGCACGCAGGCCCCGACGATGCGCGCCACATCGAACAGGCTCTTGGCCGTCCAGATGGTGGCCGGCTCGCCGTCCGAGCCCTCAATGGACTCGCTGCTGATGAGCTGCTTGACGGCCTGGGTGATGGCCAGGTTGCCCGCACTGAGCAACACCAGCACACGGTCGCCCGCCTGCTCGTACACCGTCATCTTGCGGAAGGTGCTGATCTGGTCCATGCCCGCGTTCGTGCGGGAATCGGACAGGAAGACAAGGCCGGCATTCAGCCGCATCGCCACGCAATAAGTCATCTCGGGTCACCAGTTCGAACCAAGGGCCCATTGTCGCCCAAGCCGCACCTGCTGCGCCAACGAAACAGGACGACAAAGCCACCGATTCCCGGGCCCCTGAGGCGCTTCTGCCGTCAACGCACCGCCATCGTGCAAGATTCGCACCCTTGCGGTGCGATGCATGCCTCACTCAGGCCGACAAGGCCGACTTCAGGCGGTAAAGCGCGTCCAGGGCTTCGCGAGGCGTGAGCGCATCGGGATCGATGGCGGCCAACAGGTCGAGCGCCTGGGCCTCGGATTCGCTCCAGGCCACACCGGCATCGGTGCCCGCCAGCACGGCAGCACTCTTGCCCATGCCTCGCCCCCCAGAGGCCAACTCGTCCAAGGCATCCAGAGGCGAAGGGCCCGCGTCCAGTTGCGCGAACAAATCGATTTGCTCCTGGGCATCGCTCTTCTGCGATTCGAGCAATTCCAGTGTGGCGCGCGCCTGGCGGATCAGGCCATGGGGCATGCCCGCCAAGCGGGCCACTTGCACGCCATAGCTGCGGCTGGCGGGACCAGGCTGCAACTCGTGCAAGAACACGATGTCGTCGCCCTTCTCGGCCACCCCCACGTGCACATTGGCAGAGCGCGGATGCTTCTCCGGCAGCGCGGTGAGCTCGAAGTAATGGGTGGCGAACAGCGTGAAGGCCTTGTTGCGGTCGTGCAGGTGACTCGCAATTGCGCCAGCCAGGGCCAAGCCGTCGAAGGTCGACGTGCCACGGCCAATCTCGTCCATCAAGACCAGCGAATGTTCGGTGGCCGCGTGCACGATGGCGGCGGCCTCAGTCATCTCCAACATGAAGGTCGACTGGGCGTTGGCGAGGTCGTCGGCCGCACCGATGCGCGTGTGGATGGCATCGATGGGGCCCAGCCTGCACCCACCGGCTGGCACATGCGAGCCGATGGCCGCCAGCAGCACAATGAGGGCCACCTGGCGCATGAACGTCGATTTGCCACCCATGTTGGGCCCGGTCACGATCAGCATGCGGCGGTTGACGTCCAGCCGACAGTCGTTGGGGATGAAGGCCGTGCCCCCCGTCTCCATCAGCCGCGACTCCACCACCGGGTGGCGGCCGGCCGTGATGTCGATGCAAGGGTGGTTGACGAACTCGGGCCGCGACCAACCCAGGGTGTGGGCGCGCTCGGCCAAGGTCGCCAGGGCATCCAGACCAGCAAGCGCGCGGGCCAGGGCGCCCAGCGTGGCGATGTGGCTTTGCAGGAAGTCGATCAACGCGTCGAACAAGGCCTTCTCTCGCGCCAAAGCACGTTCCTGGGCAGACAAGGCTTTGTCCTCAAAGGCCTTGAGCTCAGGCGTGATGAAGCGCTCGGCGTTCTTGAGCGTCTGGCGGCGCTGGTAGTCCAGCGGCACCTTGTCGGCGTGGCTTTGGGTGACTTCGATGTAGAAGCCATGGACCTTGTTGAACTGCACGCGCAAATTGCCGATGCCCGTGCGCGCGCGCTCCCGCGCCTCCAGGTCGAGCAGGAAGGCGTCGCAGTTTTCAGAAATGGCGCGCAGCTCATCGAGGTCCGGGTCGAAGCCGGTCGCGATGACGCCACCGTCTCGCAACAACACGGCCGGCGTCTCCAGCAGCGCGACTTGCAGGCGCTGCACGATGGCTTCGTCGGGCGTCAAGGCCGCAGACCACGCGTCGAGCAGCGCTGCGCCCGTGGGCACCTGCGCACGCAGTTCGTGCAAGTGGGCCAGGGTGTCACGCAAGCCTGCCAGCTCGCGAGGGCGCACCTGCCGCAAGGCCACCCGGGCGGTGATGCGCTCGACGTCGCTCATGTGGCGCAAGGCGTCGCGCAAGCCATCGAAGCGGGGGCCAGCCACCCCGGGCGACAGCAAGGCTTCAATGCCAGCCAGACGCTCCTGGGCCTCAGCCCGATCGCGGCGAGGCTGGGTGAGCCAGGCCCTCAGGGCGCGGCTGCCCATGCCCGTGCGGCAGGTGTCCAGCAGCGAGAGCAAGGTCGGCGCGTCTTCACCACGCAAGGTTTGCGTGAGTTCCAGGTTGCGCAGGGTGGCAGGCGGCAAATCCAACAGGTCTTGTGCGCGCGGCACTTCCAAGGTGGCCACGTGGGCCAGCGCCCTGCCCTGCGTGTGTTCGGCAAACGTCAGCAAGACGGCCGCAGCCGCCTGGGCCTGCCCCATCTCCTGAGCGCCCCAGCTTTGCAGGTGCTGCACCCCCAGCTGTTCGCACAGCTTGCGCAAGCCCAGCGCGGCCTCGAATTGCCAGGTGGGGCGCGCCGTCATGGCCACGCCTTTGGGTGCCGCCAACAGCGCCTGCAAAGTGGCAGGCGTGCGCTCGCGGTCAAACAGAATCTCGGCGGGTTGCAAGCGGGCCAGCCAACCGCTCAAGTCGCGCTCGGCGCATTCGGTCACCCCCAGGCGCCCACTGGCCAAGCCCAGCCAGGCCAAGCCGCAACGCACGTCGCGCTCGTCG
>JBEEJT010000145.1:0-5967 GCA_041169085.1 Pseudomonadota bacterium
AGTGGTCAGGTCCCAGCGCGGCTTCACGTCAAAGAAGGGCTGGTGGGCCGGTGCGTCCAGGCCGGAAGCCCAGCGCATGGCGCCTGCCAGGGCGATCATGGCGCCGTTGTCGGTGCACAAATGCAGCTCCGGGTAGTGCACCCTCACGCCGCGACGCTCGGCCTGCTTGCCCAGTTGCGCCCGGAGCTCGCGGTTCGCCCCCACCCCGCCGGCCACCACCAGGCGCTTGAGGCCCGTCGATTTCAACGCCGCCAGCGATTTTTTCACCAGCACTTCCACGATGGCGGCTTGGGTCGACGCCGCCAGATCGGCCAACCAGCCTTGACGCTCAGGGGCCGCCAGGGCCTCCGTCTGGTCGAGCAACCCCTCGCGCACCAAATGGGTACGCACCGCGGTCTTCAGGCCCGCGAACGAGAAATCGAGGTCTCCCGAGTGCAGCATGGGACGCGGCAGATCGAACGCATCCGACCGGCCGGCTTCCGCCATGCGAGACAGGTGCGGGCCACCGGGGTAAGGCAAGCCCATCAATTTGGCCGACTTGTCGAAGGCTTCGCCTGCGGCGTCGTCCACCGTTTCACCGAGCAAGGCATAGCGCCCCACCCCGTCCACGCGCATCAATTGGGTGTGGCCACCCGACACGAGCAGCGCCACAAAGGGGAAAGTGGGCGGGTCGGCCGACAAAAACGGGGACAGCAAATGCCCTTCGAGGTGGTGCACCCCCAGCAACGGCCGCTTCAGGGCCACGCCCAAGGCGCAAGCCACCCCGGCCCCCACGAGCAAAGCCCCCGCCAGCCCCGGACCTCGGGTGAAGGCGATGGCATCGATGTCAGACAGCGCGTGCCCGGCCTCCTGCATGACTTGGCGGGTGAGCGGCACCACACGTCGGATGTGGTCTCGCGAGGCCAATTCAGGCACCACACCCCCATAGGCTTGATGCATGTCAATTTGGCTGTGCAAGGCGTGGCTCAGCAATTGCGGCACGTTCCCCGGCACCAGCCGAACCAGGGCCACGCCTGTTTCGTCACACGAAGACTCGATCCCCAGCACCAGCTGGGCGGTTTCCGGGACGGGCGAGGGGGCCAAGGACGTTGCTGCTTCAGACATCCCGCCAGTTTACGTGGGCGAAAGTGTGGGCAGCACGCCACCCGCTCGGGCGCAGTTGTTGCATCATGCCCCGCATGAGCGCAGCACACAGCCTTCGAGTGGTCATGGTCTTGCCGGTGGCGCTGCCCAACGAGCAAGACGAAGCGCAAGCCGCAGAGCTGGAGCGCACCCGCGCCCTGCGCATCGCCCTGCTGCAGTCTGGCTACAACCTGGTGGCGACCTTGCCTGGCGACAGCTTTCTGCCGGAACGGCTGACCCAGATCCAGCCAGACCTCATCGTGGTGGACGCCGAATCCCAGGGGCGAGACATCCTGGAGCACGTGGTGCTGGCTTCGCGCGACGAACGGCGCCCCATCGTCTTGTTCAGCGACGATCAGGACACCACCTATGTTCGCAAGGCGATCGCCGCAGGCGTGTCGGCCTATGTGGTGCAGGGCTTGCCCACCGACCGCATCAAGCCTGTGCTGGACGTGGCGATCGCACGCTTCGAACACGAAGAAGGCTTGCGACACGAACTGGCGCAAGCCAAGCTTCAATTGGAAGAGCGCAAAGTGGTGGACAAGGCCAAGGCCCTGCTGATGTCTCGCCAGGGCTTGACCGAGCCCGAGGCCTATGCCCGCCTGCGCAAGGCCGCCATGGACAAGGGCTTGAAGCTGGCCGATGTGGCCCAGCGGCTGGTCGACGCCGCCGAGCTGCTCGGCTGACGCGCCCCCCAATGCAGTGCGCGCACAGGCGGGCACTGCACCAACAAGCACCCACACGCACCAACGGGCACGGACCGGCACCCATCACGTGCCTAGCCCTGAAACGGGTCACGCCGCCTGTTTTGCACGCGATCGTGCAAGCTCCAGTGCGCTGCACGCCATTTCCGCACTGTGTCCGTGCAAACCCGACTCGAACTGGGGCATGGTCCCACCAACTGCGGGCGAAAGGGCTGTCGCGCACGCACCGACTGCGTGAGGCGCAGGCCCGGATGAAAGCTGGCACACCGCTTGCAGTACAGAAGGCAAGCAGGCTCAACGTGGAGCCAGCGAACAACTTGGTGCCCATCGATGGACACCGAGCATCCGACAAAGACGTCATTGAACGGCAAGGTTGCCCCTCAGGGCCGCCAGCCGGGCAAGACGTCTTTTTTGTTTTGCAACAGGAATGCTTTCGCCATGAACTCGCAGGATTTCAACATGACCCGCCGCAACATCCTGAAGACTGCCGCCGCAGCCACCGCCGTCGGTGCTGTGCCTGGTCTTCAATCTGCAGTCTGGGCAGCCGGCTCTGACAAGCCCGAGCTGGAAGAAGTCAAGATCGGCTTCATCCCCCTGACGGACTGCGCTTCCGTCGTGATGGCCTCGGTGCTGGGCTTCGACAAGAAGTACGGCGTGAAGATCGTGCCGTCCAAGGAAGCCTCGTGGGCCGGCGTGCGAGACAAACTGGTGAACGGCGACCTGCACATGTCGCATGTGTTGTATGGCCTGGTGTACGGCGTGCACCTCGGCATCGGCGGCCCCAAGAAGGACATGGCCGTCCTGATGAACCTGAACAACAACGGTCAGGCCATCACGCTGTCGAAGACGCTGGCTGACAAGGGCGCCGTGGACGGCGCTTCGCTGGCCAAGGTCATGGCCGCCAACCCGCGTGAATACACCTTCGCAGGCACCTTCCCGACCGGCACCCACGCCATGTGGATGCACTACTGGCTGGCTGCTGCGGGCATCAACCCGCTGTCGGGCGCCAAGCTGATCACCGTGCCGCCGCCCCAGATGGTGGCCAACATGCGCGTGGGCAACATGGACGGCTTCTGCGTGGGCGAGCCCTGGAACCACCGCGCCATCATCGATGGCATCGGCATCACGGCCAACACCACGCAAGACATCTGGCAGGACCACCCCGAGAAGGTGCTGGGTTGCACGGCCGAATTCGCCAAGGCCCACCCGAACACCTGCCGCGCCGTGATCATGGCCATCCTGGAAGCCAGCCGCTGGATCGACGCCGGCCTGCAAAACAAGATGAAGATGGCCGAAACCGTGGCCCAGAAGTCCTACATCAACACCAGCGTGGACGCCATCAACCAGCGCATCCTGGGTCGCTACCAAAACGGCCTGGGCAAGACCTGGGACGACCCCAACCACATGAAGTTCTTCAACGACGGCAAGGTCAACTTCCCGTACCTGTCGGATGGCATGTGGTTCCTGACCCAGCACAAGCGCTGGGGCTTGCTGAAGGACCACCCTGACTACCTGGGCGTGGCCAAGCAGATCAACCAGGTCGACCTGTACAAGCAAGCTGCCAGCGGCTTGAACATCAGCGTCCCCAAGGACGTGCTGCGCACCAGCAAGCTGATGGACGGCGTGGTCTGGGACGGCAAGGATCCGAAGAAGTACGCCGAAAGCTTCAAGATCAAGGCGTAAGCGAGAGCTGGCCAGACATTTGCAACCAGTACGGCAGGCACCCCAAAACCGGTGCCTGCCCCCATGAACCAGGCTCATCGACAGGAGTTCACCATGGTCAGCGCCGTTTTCCACAGCCCCTCAGAAGCCAGCGACGCCTTGCGCGCAGACAAGGCTCAAGCCACCGCTTCGGCGGCCACCAAGGCCCAAAGCACCCCGCCCAGCCGCCCCGCCAAGCCGCCGGTGGACTGGTCCGCCCTGCTGTTCAAGGTGCTGTCGCCGATGGCCGGCATCGCCCTGCTGATCGGCATTTGGGCCTTGCTCACCATGAAGAGCACCACCTTCCCGACGCCCGCCGCGGTCTGGGTTGAGGCGGTCAAGCTCTTCGCCGACCCGTTCTACAGCAACGGCCCCAACGACCAGGGCATCGGCTGGAACATCCTCTTCTCGCTCAAGCGCGTGGGCATGGGTTTCGGCCTGGCCGCGCTGGTGGGCATCCCGATGGGCTTCATCATCGGCCGCAGCCAGATCATCAGCTCCATGCTGAACCCGGTGATCAGCCTGCTGCGCCCCGTGTCGCCCCTGGCCTGGTTGCCCATCGGCCTGATGGTGTTCAAGTCGGCTGACCCTGCCGCCATCTGGACCATCTTCATCTGCTCGATCTGGCCCATGATCATCAACACCGCCGTGGGTGTGCAACGTGTGCCGGAAGACTACCTCAACGTCGCCAAGGTGCTGAACCTGAGCGAGTGGAAGATCGTCACCAAGATCCTGTTCCCCTCGGTGCTGCCTTACATGCTGACCGGTGTGCGCCTGTCGGTGGGCACCGCCTGGCTGGTGATCGTGGCCGCAGAAATGCTGACCGGCGGCGTGGGCATCGGCTTCTGGCTGTGGGACGAGTGGAACAACCTGAACGTGGCCCACATCCTGATCGCCATCTTCGTCATCGGCATCGTCGGCCTGGCCCTCGAGCAACTGCTGATGGCCATCGCCAAGCGCTTCAGCTTCGAGTAATCCCTTTCAGCCCCGTCGGCACCTCACCAGGAGAACCTCATGTCCGCATTCATCGAAGTCAGCCAGGCTGAAATGGTCTTCAACACCAAGAAGGGTCGCTTCCACGCCCTGCAGAACGTGAACCTGGAGATCAACAAGGGTGAGTTCATTGCCCTGATCGGTCACTCGGGCTGCGGCAAGTCCACGCTGCTCAACCTGATCGCTGGCCTGCTCATGCCCACCAGCGGCGGCTTGCTGTGCGACAACAAGGAAATCGCCGGCCCCGGCCCCGAGCGCGCCATGGTCTTCCAGAACCACTCGCTGTTGCCCTGGCTGACCTGCTTCCAGAACGTGTACCTGGCTGTGGAGCGTGTGTTCGGCGGCAAGGAAAGCAAGGATCAACTCAAGAAGCGCACCGAAGACGCGCTGGCGCTGGTCAACATGACCCACGCCACGCACAAGCGCCCCAACGAGATCTCGGGCGGCATGAAGCAGCGTGTGGGCATCGCCCGTGCGCTGGCCATGGAACCCAAGGTCTTGTTGATGGACGAGCCCTTCGGCGCCCTGGACGCCCTGACCCGCGCCCACCTGCAAGACGAGCTGCTGAAGATCGTGGCCCGCACGCAATCGACCGTGGTGATGGTGACCCACGACGTGGACGAGGCCGTGCTGCTGTCGGACCGCATCGTGATGATGACCAACGGCCCGGCCGCCACCATCGGCGAAGTCCTGGACGTGCCGCTGGCTCGTCCGCGCAACCGCGTGGAACTGGCCGAAGACCCGACCTACATGCACTGCCGCAAGGCCGTGCTGGACTTCCTGTACACCCGCCACGGCGTGGCGCACAAGCAGGCCGCCTGAACTCCTTGGCAAGAAAGAGAACGGATGAGGCCACCTGGCGACAGCGCGCCCCACTGAGAGGCTGGCACACGCATTGCATGTGATTCAGTGACCGCCAGGTTCGCCAGAGCCGGGCGGTCTTCCTCAGCGGGGGTCAGTGGGTCCGCGAAACGCCACCGACCTCTTCACGCCTTCCGATCTTCGGGTCGGAAGGCGTCTTTTTTTGCGGCCATGAACCACAACAGGGCACCCAGCCCAATCATGGGGACACACAACCACTGGCCCATGCTCATGTTCAGGGCAAGCAAGCCCAGGAAGCTGTCCGGTTCGCGGAAGTATTCGGCGATGAAGCGGAACACGCCGTAGCCGAACAAAAACGCAGCGGCGACAGCGCCCTGCTTGCGTGGGGTGCGTGCGTAGACCCACAACAGGGCGAAAAGCGCCAAACCCTCCAGGCCGAACTGGTAGAGCTGAGAAGGGTGACGGGCCATATCGCTGCCGGATTGCGGGAACACCATCGCCCAGGGCAAGTCAGCCGGTGCCTCGCGGCCCCAGAGTTCGCCGTTGATGAAGTTGCCCACGCGCCCGGCCGCCAGGCCGGTGGGCACGCAGGGGGCGACGAAATCGGCCACCTCCAGCCAGTGCT
>JBEEJT010000146.1:0-7430 GCA_041169085.1 Pseudomonadota bacterium
CGAAGAAGTCCAGCACGATCTCGGCCAGCGGCATCTCGTAGGTCAGCATGACCTGGCGACCGTGGTAGGCCATGTTCATCTGCACGCCGCGCTTCTGGTTGGCCAGCGTCATCACCGGGCCCACGTAGTCTTGCGGCATGTACAGGTGCACGGTGACGATGGGCTCGCGGATCTCGGCGATCTTGGCCACCTCGGGCATCTTCGAGGGGTTCTCCACCTCGATGATTTCGCCGCCGTTCATCACCACCTCGTAGACCACGCTGGGCGCGGTGGTCACCAGGTCTTGATCGAACTCGCGCTCCAGGCGCTCTTGCACGATCTCCATGTGCAGCAGGCCCAGGAAGCCGCAGCGGAAGCCGAAGCCCAGCGCCTGCGAGACTTCGGGCTCGTAGCGCAGCGAGCTGTCGTTGAGCTTGAGCTTTTCCAGGGCATCGCGCAGCGAGTCGTATTCAGACGATTCGCTGGGGTACAGGCCGGCGAACACCTGCGGCTGGATTTCCTTGAAGCCCGGCAGCGGCTCGGTGGCCGGGCCGGCGTTGTTGGGCAGCTTCTTTTCCAGGGTGACGGTGTCGCCCACCTTGGCGGCCGCCAGCTCCTTGATGCCGCAGATCACGAAGCCCACTTCGCCCGCATTGAGCTGGGCGCGATCGACCGACTTCGGGGTGAACACACCCAGGTGGTCCACCGGATACACCGAGTTGGTGGCCATCAGGCGGATGCGTTCGCCCTTGCGCAGCACGCCATCGACCATGCGCACCAGCATCACCACGCCCACATAGTTGTCGAACCACGCGTCGATGATCATGGCGCGCGGCGGGCCTTCGGGGTCGCCCTTGGGCGCCGGCATCTTGGCCACCACGGCTTCGAGGATGTCGTCGATGCCCATGCCGGTCTTGGCCGAACACGGGATGCCGTCGCTGGCGTCGATGCCGATGACGTCTTCGATCTCTTCCTTGGCGCGGTCCGGGTCGGCCTGAGGCAGGTCCATCTTGTTGAGGACAGTGATCACCTCCACGCCCAGGTCGAGCGCGGTGTAGCAGTTGGCCACCGTTTGCGCTTCCACACCTTGCGAGGCATCGACCACCAACAGCGCGCCTTCGCAGGCCGACAGCGAACGCGAGACTTCGTAGGAGAAGTCCACGTGGCCCGGGGTGTCGATCAGGTTGAGGTTGTAGACCTTGCCGTCACGCGCCTTGTACTCCAGGGCTGCGGTCTGGGCCTTGATGGTGATGCCGCGCTCTTTCTCGATGTCCATCGAGTCGAGCACCTGCGCTTCCATCTCACGATCACTCAAGCCCCCGCAGCGCTGGATGATGCGATCGGCCAAGGTGGACTTACCGTGGTCGATGTGGGCGATGATCGAAAAATTGCGGATGTGATTCATAAAAAAAAGGCACGTCCAAGAGAGAGACGCGCCTTCCAACAAAAACGTATGGCAACTGCTTGTTGGACCTCCATTGTACCGAAGACCCCGATGAAATGGGGCTTCTGAGGCGATGGGGCAGCAACCAGGGGGCGTCGGCGGACAGCGTTATCAACAACTTATCCACAGCCACCTGTGGGCAAATGCTGCGCTGCAGCGAGCCTCACGCAAGGGTTCGGCTCCGTAGGGGATTGTAAGGGCTCCAGCCGAAGCCACTTTTCACTTATCAACAGCCGAACCCTGTGTCGATGCCATCCAACAACCCCATTCATTGATCGGGTATCGGGTCCGAAAAACCTGGTTCACATCAAAAAGCGGCCCGAAGCCTGAGCCTCGGGCCGCATGGGTCTGCCTCAAACAGCGCCAGCCATCACTTGGCGGCTGGCCGCACGATCACGTATTGCGCCCATTCGCCACGACGCACCAGCAGCGTCAGCGGCTTGGCCTTGTCGACCTTGCCCAGCACCTGCTCGAACTCCGTCACACTGCCCACCTGCACATTGGCGAGCGAGAGGATCACGTCGCCGGCCTGCAGGCCCGAGCGTGCGGCGGGGCCTTCGGCGGCTTCGACCAGCACGCCGCCGCTTTGGCGCAACTCACGCTTTTGCTCGGCGCTGAGGTCGCTCAACTTCAAGCCCAACACGTTGGCGGCACTGGCCGCCTTGTCCTTCTTCTCGGCGCCCTCGCCCTTGGCCTTTGGCGCGTCGAGCTCGGCCACCACCACGTTCAACTGCTTGGTCGCGCCACGACGGAACACCTCGATCGCCGACTTGGTGCCCGGCTTGGTGGCGCCCACAAACCGTTGCAAGTCAGCCGGCTTCTCGATGACCTGGCCATTGAACTTGGTGATGATGTCGCCCGCTTCCACGCCCGCCTTGTCTGCCGGGGTGCCAGGCTCCACGCCCTGCACCATCGCGCCCTGAGCCTTGCTCAGACCGAGGGCATCGGCCACTTCCTTGGACACCGGCGCGATCGACACGCCGATGCGGCCACGCACCACCTTGCCGCCACTGCGCAGCTGGTCGGCGATCTTCATGGCGTCGTCGATGGGGATGGACAGCGAGATGCCCATGAAGCCACCAGAGCGGCTGAGGATCTGCGAGTTGATGCCCACCACCTCGCCACGCATGTTGATCAGCGGGCCGCCCGAGTTGCCGGGGTTCACGGCCACGTCGGTCTGGATGAAGCGGATCTCTTCACCGGTGTCGCGCGCTTTGGCGCTCACGATGCCCGCCGTCACGGTGTTCTCCAGGCCAAAGGGCGTCCCGATGGCCATCACCCACTCGCCCACCTTGAGGCGGTTGACGTCGCCAATCAGCACGGCTGGCAGGCCCTTGGCTTCGATCTTGAGCACGGCCACGTCGGTGCGCTTGTCCACGCCCACGACCTTGGCCTTGAATTCGCGCTTGTCGGTGAGGTTCACGTAGACCTCATCGGCGCCGTCCACCACGTGCGCGTTGGTCATCACCAGGCCATCCGTGCTGAGGATGAAGCCGGAGCCCACGCCTCGGGGGCGTTCCTCACCCTGGCTGTCGCCCTTCTTGGGCGCGCTCTTCTTGGGCGTTTGCTGCGGCATCGGCGTGCCAAAGAAGCGCTTGAAGAATTCGCGCATCTGGGCGTCGGCGTCGTCGCCAGCGTCCTCGTCTTCCGACACGCGCTGGGTGGTGCGGATGCTCACCACCGAGGGGCCGACTTTCTCGACCAGTTCGGTGAAGTCCGGCAGCCCCTTGACGATGACGGGGTTGGTCGAAGGTGCCACAGCTGGCGCGGCCACGGCAGGTGCCTGCTGTGCTTGCGAGGCATGGGGGAACAGGCTGGAGCTCAACAACAGCCCGACGGCGGAGACCACGGCGCCCACCACCAGGGTGCGACGGACGACGGAGGTGGTGGAACGGGTAGACGACACGGAAGACACCATGTGATTCGACCTCTTGATTCAGCGGGTGAGAGATGAAGTTGAAACGTTCGACCTGCATGTTGCGCTGACAGTTCAGCGGCAACAGGTGAAGAGCAGTAAAGATCGCTGCGCGAACAGATGCGGCCAAAGCCACCCCAGTTCAAGGCCCGGCTGGCGGCAGAAAAAACAAACCCGCGCAATGCGCGGGTTGGAAGGCGACAAGCGCAGGTTCAGCGCAGATCGTAAGAGGCTTGCCGCGCCAACGCGCCAGCGTTGGTGAAGGTCAGTTCGGCTGGCGTGTGGCCCAAGGGGGCATTGCCCAACGCTTGCTCAACCCGAGGGTCGCGCACCAACTCGGGCGCACCCTGAACAGGCCGGTTGAAGCTGGGCTCCGCTTCGGCCAGGCTCACCACATGCGGTGCCACCAGGCCAGCGCTCAAGCCGCTGTCGACGGGCGTGGCCGCTCCCAACAACACGCCCGAGCTCGAGCTGGGCGCCACCTGGTTGCCCAACAAAGCAGCCACCACGGCCACAAAGCTGGCGGCCACGGCGATTGGGCCCGTCCAGGTGCGCTTCTGCAAGGGGCGCAAAGCCCGCACCGGTGCCGCAGCAGCAGGCCGCGCGGCCGCTGCCGCCGAAGCCGGGGCCAGCACCACGGGCTCCTGGGCCAGGCGCTCGCGGAAATTCTGCAAAAAGGCAGCGCTGGAGCTGGGGGCCGCCAATTCAGGCGAGCGCATGGCGTCGCCGATCAGGTGGTATTCGTGCCATCGGGCACGCAGCTCAGGGTCGTTGCGCCAGGCACCGCAGGCACGCGCCACCTCAGACGCCGACGCCTCGCCATCGGCCAGGGCTGAGAGGGCTTCGGAGGCTGACACGTTTCGATCACTCATGGACGACTCCAGGTTGGCGAAGGACATGAAGTGCAGCTCAGCCCGGGGAGGGACCAAACACTGCACCGATGAAGATCAGACACCTGAGAAGGAAAAAAGTTCACCCGGGTTTCACCTGATCGTGACACTTGTCACGGTCAGCGCCCGATCACCAGCGCTCACCCTCGCGGGTGTCGAGCAAGGGGCGCAGACGCGTGGCGATGGCCTCGCGTGCCCGGTAAATGCGGGAACGCACCGTGCCGATGGGGCACCCCATCAACTCGGCGATCTCTTCGTAGCTCATGCCTTCGATTTCTCGCAGCGTGATGGCTTGCCGCAAGTCCTCAGAAAGCGACTCGATGGCGGCATTGACCGTGTCGGCGATCTGCCTGCTGGCCATCAGTGATTCCGGTGTCTCGCCATCGACCGATTCGTTTTCCAGGCGGGAGCCCTCGTCACCGTCTTCGTCACCCAGGCCTCGCGCGGCTTCCGTGAGCAAAGGGTCTCGCTGCAAGCCGGCCATCGCCTTTTTGGCGGTGTTCACGGCAATGCGGTAGAGCCAGGTGTAGAAGGCACTTTCTCCGCGAAAGCTGGGCAACGCACGGTAAGCCCGGATGAAGGTTTCCTGGGCGATGTCTTCGACCAGGTCGACGTCACGCACCATGCGAGCGATCAAGCGCTCGATGCGGCGCTGGTACTTCACCACCAACAATTCAAACGCACGCTGGTCGCCGCGTTGCACACGCTCAACAAGCGCGGCATCGGCATCGGCCTGCTCTTGTGCCTGCACGCTGGCCGCCAGTCGAAGACCACCGCCCGCCGCCTGCGCCCGCAGGTGTGCAGGCACGGCGCCGCCGGTCGATTCATCGCCCTGGTCGACGTCCTGCTGGTCCATGCGTTCTGCCTGCGTCAAGCGCTGCCCCTGGTTCTGCTTCCATCCATTCGGTGGCCGGGAAGGTGTCTTCCCAGTCGACCTTGCTGGCCGATTTGGCGGCGTGGTGGCCGTTCGCGACCGACTGGGTCACCCGGCGTTGGCGCGCAGCCTCGGTCCATGCTTCGCATGATGCCATCGCGCCGCGCCCTTCGCCAGAAGGGGCGTTGGCAGACGCCGACTCTCGCGGCAACTCGCGCTTGACGCCTGCGCCAATGGACAGCAGGACTTTCAAAGCCCGGTCAGCCTCGTGGTCTCTCAGGTGGATCCAGGCCCAGTGCGAAGACTGCGGCCCCCAACTCACGCACCAATGCGGGCCCCAGCGCAGCCGCACCTCAGGCTGGCAAGGCGAGTCCGCCACGGTGAAGCCCTCCGGGCGGCTGCGCCCGTCAGGGGGCGCCTGGTCTTGGAGGGGACAGCTCAACTCGCCGGGCCAAGGGCCCCACCAGCTCAGCTTGGCAGGGGTCGTTTCGCCCCACAGCCGCAGGCACCACCCGGCCAAGGCCAGGCCAGCCACAACCATGAGCGCCGCCATGGCGCCGTGGCGAAGCGACATGCCACCGTCTGGGTCTCGCAGCCAGGTCAGGCCCCAAAACAAGCCCAGCACAAACGGCAAAAGGCCCAAACCCTTGACCGCTCTGGGCCAAGGGCAACCGGCCAACAACCCCAGCCGCAACGGCCACGCCCCAGTGGGCTGAAGCCGTGACGCCCCTTCAGGGCGGCTCAAGGCTTCAGAAGCGCTTGAAGACCAGGGTGCCATTGGTGCCGCCAAAACCGAAGTTGTTCTTCAGGGCGGCATCGATCTTCATCTCACGTGCACTGTTGGCGCAGTAATCCAGGTCGCATTCCGGGTCCTGGTTGAAGATGTTGATGGTAGGAGGAGAAACCTGATGGTGGATCGCCAGTGCGGTGAACACCGACTCGATGCCACCCGCGCCACCCAGCAGGTGACCAGTCATCGACTTGGTCGAGTTGACCACCAGTTTCTTGGCGTGGTCGCCAAAAGCCGCCTTGATGGCGTTGGTTTCGTTCAGGTCACCCAGCGGCGTCGACGTGCCGTGGGCGTTGAGGTATTGGATCTGCTCAGGGTTCAGGCCGGCGTCTCGCAGCGCGTTGCGCATGGAGCGGGTGGGGCCGTGAACGTCCGGGGCCGTCATGTGGTGGGCGTCGCCGCTCATGCCGAAACCGACGATTTCAGCGTAGATGCGGGCGCCACGGGCCTGGGCACTTTCCAGCGACTCGATGACCATCACGCCTGCGCCCTCACCCAGCACGAAGCCGTCGCGGTCCTTGTCCCAAGGGCGGGAGGCCGTGGTCGGGTCGTCGTTGCGGGTGGACAGCGCACGGGCGGCGGCGAAACCGCCCAAGCCCAATTGGCTGATGGTGGCCTCAGAGCCGCCAGCCACCATGATGTCGGCGTCGCCGCACTGGATCAGGCGAGTGGCCAGACCGATGGCGTGCAGACCGGTGGTGCAGGCCGTGACCACCCCCAGGTTCGGCCCCTTGAAGCCGAACTGGATGGACACGTGGCCCGAGATCATGTTGATGATGGACGCGGGCACAAAGAACGGCGAAATGCGCCGCGGCCCACGGTCCTTGTATTCGTTGTGGGTGGCTTCAATCAGCGGCAAACCGCCGATGCCAGAGCCGACCATCACGCCGATGCGTTCGGCAACTTCTGGACTCAGCGCATCACCCGTGGTCAGACCGGCATCACGCACAGCCTGACAGCTGGCGGCCAATCCGAAATGGATGAAGGTGTCCATGTGGCGGGCTTCCTTGGCGGGGATGTAATCCTCGATCTGGAAGCCCTTGACCTCACCCGCGAACTGGCAGGAGAACGCCGAAGCGTCGAATTTGGAAATGGTCTGGATGCCACTGCGGCCGGCCAGCAGGTTGGTCCAGGAATCCTGGACGTTGTTGCCCACCGGGGTCACCAGACCCAGACCCGTGACGACGACGCGACGACGACTCATGCTATGAATGCGGGTTGATCAGACGAGAGAAACGATCAGGCCTTGACGTGGTTCTTGGCGTAGTCGATCGCCAGTTGCACGGTGGTGATCTTTTCAGCTTCTTCATCGGGGATTTCGATGCCGAACTCGTCTTCGAGTGCCATCACCAATTCCACGGTGTCCAGGGAATCAGCGCCCAGATCGGCAACGAATGCCTTCTCTGCGATGACTTCGGACTCTGCTACACCGAGTTGTTCGGCAATGATCTTCTTGACGCGTGCTTCGATATCGCTCATGACTCCTCCAGGAGGGTTTGCTAGGGACAGCCCGAGATTCTACGGCCTGTCAGGTGACT
>JBEEJT010000147.1:0-4708 GCA_041169085.1 Pseudomonadota bacterium
GACCAGAGCCGCCCCATGTTCGACAGCGGCGCGCCTGAGGTCAATGGCTACATGCGCGACATCCTGCGTGCCATCGGCCATGTGCTGGAAGACGTGCCCAACCGGCTGACCATCGAGGGCCACACCGACGCCAAGCCCTTCAGCGCGGGCGACCGGGGCTACAGCAACTGGGAGCTCTCGGCAGACCGGGCCAACGCCTCCCGGCGGGAGCTCACGGCCGGCGGCCTTTCGGGCGACAAGATCCTGCGCGTGCAGGGCCTGGCGGCCAGCATGCCTTACGAGAAAGACGACCCGCTCAGCCCGCTGAACCGGCGCATCAGCATCATCGTGATGAACCGGGCCGCCGAAGACCGCTTCTTCAACGCCGCCAAGGCCGAGGCGATCGACGACGACGAAACCGAGGCCGACAAGCCCGCCACGGAGAGCGCCGAACCGAGCATAAAGCCCTCAAGACCGAGCATCACCGGCCGATAAAACCTCAGCAATGACGGCGCGCACAGCGCAAAGACCCGACACAAGGACGACCCATGAGCAATCCCGTTGACATGAAATTCCTCATCGTGGACGACTTTTCCACCATGCGCCGGATCGTCCGGGGCCTGCTCAAGGAAATCGGCTACAACAACGCTGAAGAGGCCGAAGACGGCGCCGTGGCGCTGAACATGCTGAAGAACGGCAAGTTCGACTTCGTGGTCAGCGACATCAACATGCCCAACATGAACGGCTTTGACCTGCTCAAGGCCGTGAAGGCTGACGAGACCCTGAAGCACATCCCCGTGCTGATGGTGACCGCCGAAGCCCGCAAGGAAGACATCGTGCTCGCCGCGCAATCGGGTGCCGCCGGCTACATCGTCAAGCCCTTCACCAAGGCCACCTTGGAAGAGAAGGTGCAGAAGATCATGCAAAAACTGGCCGCGACGGCTTGAACTTCAGGGGGAGAGGGCCATGAGCATCGAACTGCCAGAGAACATGCAAATGCCGGCCGCTTCGCCGGAGATCTTCCAGCAATTGGGTCAGTTGACCCGCCAGCTGCACGACACGATGAACATGTTGGGCGTGTTGCCCGACCTGAAGAGCCACGTCGACAACCTGCCCGACGCCCGCAGCCGCCTGAACTACATCGCCACCAAGACAGCCGATGCGGCAGAAAAGGTGCTCAACCTGGTGGACACGGCCAAGGCCGACCAAGAGCACATTGCCGAAGAGACCCGCAGGCTGGCCGCCTTGATCACCGCCGACCCGGTGAAGGCCGTGGCCAGTGGCGCCGTGTTCAACTTCGTGCAGGAAGTGGAAAACACCACGCACCGCGTGGACAGCCACCTGACCGACATCATGATGGCCCAGGACTTCCATGACCTGACGGGCCAGGTGGTGGCCAAGGTGGTGAGGCTGGCCAATGACCTGGAAGGCCAGCTGGTGAAGCTGCTGGTGCAAGCCGCCCCGCCCGAACAGGCCCAAAAAGTGGAAGCCGCCTTGACGGCCCACCACCAGACGCCCAGCACCCCGACCCTGGAAGGGCCGGTGGTCAGCCACGAAGGCCGCACCGATGTGGTGGCCGACCAGAGCGAAGTGGACGACCTGCTGGCCAGCCTCGGCTTCTGACCCCGCGCACACAGATCCAGCCCACATGGCCGGACGGCTTCACGCCGTGCCGGCCATGGCTTCTTTGACGGCCGCCACTTGCCGGCGCGACACCGCCAGCCACTCCAGGGTGGGCAGCACTTGCACGGCCCACGCTTCACCGCCGTCAGCGTCATCGGCGCGGCGCTCCAGCGCCCGCATGGCGTGGCGCGCCACCAGGGCGTTGCGGTGAACGCGGATGAATCGGTCGCCCACCCTGCCCTCCAACTCGGTCAGCGACCCGTCGATGACGTGGCTGCCCTGAGCGGTGCGCAGGTTCACGTACTTCTGCTCGGCCTTGAAGTAGACGATGGCCGACAGCGGGATGCGCTCCACCCTGCCCCGGTCCTGCACGATGAAGACGTCCTCGCCTTCCAGAGAGGCTGGCAGTTCGGGCGTTGCAGGCGGCAAGGCCGCGCGCAAGGCCTGCACGCGTTGCAACGAGGCCTGCAAACGCTCCAGCCTCACCGGCTTGGTCAGGTAGTCGGCCGCCGCCAGGTCGAAGGCGCGCAGGGCGTGCTCGGCATGGGCGGTGAGGAAGACCACGGTGGGGGGCCGCTGCAATTCGCGCAAGCGTGCGGCCAGCACCATGCCGTCCAGGCCAGGCATCTGGATGTCGAGCAGCACCAGGTCAGGCGACCGGCCGGCGGCGTCCTGCTCTCGCAACCACATCAGGGCCGAGACGGGCTCGCCGTGTTCGGCCACCACGTCCAGCGCCACCCCGGTCTGCTTGAGCAGGCTCTGGATGCGCAGGCGAGCCAAGGGCTCGTCGTCGATCACCACCACCTTCAACGGCTCGTTCATCGCGGCTTGCCTCCTTCCGAGCCGCCACGCGGCAAGGGCACCACCACCTTCACCATGTACACCGCAGGCTGGTCAGGCCCGGTGGCCGGCTGCAGGCGTGCGTCGAACTCGGATTCCACATCGTGCATGAGCTTGAGCCGCTGGCGCACGTTGCGCAGCGCCATGCCATGGCCTGGCAGGGCCGAGCCCTGGGGCTGGGCCGGCACCGAATTGCTCACCATCAGCACCGCGTGTCCGCCCTGGATCTTGGTGCGCACGACGATCCAGCCACCGTCAGAAGAAACTTCGATGCCATGGCGCACCGCGTTTTCCACCAAGGGCTGCAAGGTCAGCGCCGGCACATTGGCGCCACCGGCCCCGGCGTCGAGTTCCCAACGGACCTGCACCCGGTCGCCAAACCGCAGCTGTTCGATGCCCAGGTAGCGCCGGGCCAAATCGACCTCTTCGTCGAGGGTGGCCACGGCATGGGGCGCCGCCAGCGCCTGCCGGAACAGCTCGGCCAGGTCTTCCAGCACGGCTTCCGCCCGCAGCGGATCGATCTGCACCAAGGCGATGGCTGTGTTGAGGGTGTTGAACAGGAAATGCGGCCGGATGCGGGCCTGCAACTCCGACAGGCGCGCCGCCGCGTGGGCCGGCAATTCACTGTGGGCACGCTGACGCAACCAGGCGAGGCCCACGGCCGCCATGGCGGCCCCGGTGAGCGTCGGCGGCACCCAGGGCCAGCCCGGGCGCACGGTCGCGCCTTGCAGCCACGCTTCGAGCGCCAGGCTCTGCACACCGGCCATCAGGCCGCAGGCCGCGCCCAGCCCCAAGGCGAACGCCGCCTGCACCGCTTCCCCACGGGCCCGCAGCCAGCCTTTGGCCGCGCACGCCAGGCCCAGCCACAGCAGGCAGGCCGGCAAAGTGGACAAGGTGGTCTGCGCCCAACCATGCAGCGCTTGCACGAGCGATTCGGCACCATGGCCCACGCCCAGCAGCACCACGATCTGCACGCCCACCACCGCCCGCAACACGACCCCCACGTGGCAGACGTCAAAGGGCGATGGCGGCTGAGGGCGACCCGCAGGCAGGCCCGCCCCCATCTGGGTGGGCGCGAACTGGGTGGATTGCGTCCAGGCGGGCTGTGCAGCCCCCCCGGTGGCGCCGGTGTGGACAGGATCTTTAGAATCCATGGTTTGCGCATTTTGCTTGAAGCGCCCTCGCGCGCAGCCCAACACCGGATTCCCAGCCATGAGCACCAACCAACTCGACAAGAAGTCCCAGGCCTGGTCGGCCCTGTTTTCCGAGCCCATGAGCGATCTGGTCAAGCGCTACACGGCCTCCGTGTTCTTCGACAAGCGCCTGTGGAAGGCCGACATCCAGGGCTCGCTCGCCCACGCCGACATGCTGTGCGCCCAGGGCCTGATTTCGGCCGATGACCTGGCCGCCATCCAGAAAGGCATGGCCCAGATCACGCAAGAGATCGAAAGCGGCGCCTTCGAGTGGAAGCTCGACCTGGAAGACGTGCACCTGAACATCGAAGCCCGTCTGACCCAGTTGGTGGGCGATGCCGGCAAGCGCCTGCACACCGGCCGCAGCCGCAACGACCAGGTGGCCACCGACGTGCGTCTGTGGCTGCGCGGCGAGATCGACGAGATCGGCGTGCTGCTGACCGCCCTGCAAAGCGCCCTGGTGGACGTGGCCGAGCAGAACACCGACACCATCCTGCCGGGCTTCACCCACCTGCAGGTGGCCCAGCCCGTGGCCTTTGGCCACCACCTGCTGGCCTATGTGGAGATGTTTGCCCGCGACGCCGAGCGCATGACCGACCTGCGCCGCCGCGTGAACCGCCTGCCGCTGGGCTCGGCCGCCCTGGCCGGCACCAGCTACCCGCTGGACCGCGAGCGCGTGGCCCGCACGCTGGGCTTCGAGGCCGTGTGCCAAAACAGCCTGGACGGCGTGTCGGACCGCGACTTCGCCATCGAGTTCACCGCTGCGGCCTCGCTGCTGATGGTGCACGTCTCGCGCCTGAGCGAAGAGCTGATCCTGTGGATGAGCCAGTCGTTTGCCTTCATCGACCTGGCCGACCGCTTCTGCACGGGCTCGTCGATCATGCCGCAGAAAAAGAACCCCGACGTGCCCGAGCTGGCGCGCGGCAAGACCGGCCGCGTGGTGGGCCACCTGATGGGCCTGATCACCCTGATGAAGGGCCAGCCCCTGGCCTACAACAAGGACAACCAGGAAGACAAGGAGCCGCTGTTCGACACGGTCGACACCCTGAAGGACACGCTGCGCATCTTCGCGG
>JBEEJT010000148.1:0-42209 GCA_041169085.1 Pseudomonadota bacterium
GACCGCGTTCGAACCAAGATCCACACACTGCACTCTGGATGGGCCGCGCAGACAAGGCGTGCCCCTATCGGGCCCCTTCAGAGGACAAGGCGCGGGCTTGTCAGCCCATGGAGATGTTCGCCTTGCACACACTGCGCCCTGCGGGCCATGTGACGTGGCGTGGCCGGGTGGTGGCTTTGTTGGAGCGGCCCGATGGGGCGCTGCAACCGACCCATCCGGGAGACTACCTGGGCCGCGACTTTGGCAAGGTCATGAAGATTGACCGTGAGGGCTTGGAGGTCAGGGAGATCATCCAGGATGAGAACGACGTCTGGGTCGAGAAGGCGCAGACCTTGCACGTTGGCGCCTTCCCCAAGCCCACCCAGCCGCTGCGCTACAGGCGGGAATACATTCAATCAGGCTCGCCGCAAGCCACCTACGAGGCTGAGTTGACCACGCTGTCAACGTTCAGCCGGCAGTGGGCGGACGTGCTGAACCTGTGCGCACAGCACCATCCATCGGTGTCGCAAGGCCAGTCTGAGGCGCTGATGCGCTGGCGGGCCCGCAATGCGCCCGCGCTGAACGAGATCAATCGGCATGTCGAGGCCTATGCAGCATTGGTAGCCAGCGATTACGCCGTGCCGACTCGGGTGGTGCTGCAGGTCATGCAAGAAAACTCGGTGGCCGACGTGGCGGGCCGCTTCAAAATTGCCGGGGAGTTGTCATCGGCCTCGGCGCGCGCCGTGTGTGCGGCGCAGGTGGCCTGGCTGGATGACCCTGGCAACGACCTGGATCAGCGGTTCCCGCAGGCCCTGGCGGTCATCCGGCAATGCAAGGATGTGGGCGCATGCCCCCGTCTTGACGATCGGGTGGGCGACTGACCGCATGCGGCGCGCATCCAAATTTCTATTCAGATATCTATTCAGTTTGCCCGCTGCAACCAGCTCGCGCGAGCGCTTCCATGTGCTGGAGCATCAGCAGACGCTCACTTGAATTTGTAGTGCGTCCGCACTACACTGCCCCCATGAAAACCGCCGTCATCCCCCAAGTCCGCGTGGAGCCCGAGCTGCGCGCCAACCTGGACGCCGTGCTGTTGCCTGGCGAAACGCTGACCGAGTTTGTCGAAGCCTCGGTGCGGCGTGCCATTGAGCATCGCCGTGTGCAAGCCGACTTCGCTGCGCGCTGCGACGCGTCGCTGGCCGCTTACGAGCGCAACCAGGTGGCCATTCCCGCGGATGTCGTGTTGTCGAAGCTGGAAGCCAAGGTGGCGGCGCGTGTGAAGCAGCTGCGCAAATGACCTACCGGGTCGAGTTCACGCCCGAGGCCGAGGCCGATCTGGAGCGGCTGTTTGATTTCATGCTGGATCGGGCCGAGACGGTGGAAGACGCCATGCGCGCCTTCGATGCAGTCGAGGCCATCCGCACCGCAGCGCACAGCCATCTGGCGATCACGCCTTACAGCTTCCGCAAAGTGGGGCAGCGGCCCACCTTGCGCGAACTCATCGTCCCATTTGGCGCCACGGGCTACGTCATCCGGTTTGACATCCGCACGCCCGAGCTGGTGCTCGTGATCGGCGCCCGCCATCAGCGCGAAGAAGACTTCCACTGACGGCGGGCCGCAGGCTCACAGGTGATAAGCCTGCTCCCCATGCGCCGTCACATCCAGCCCTTCGCGCTCGTCGTCAGCTGACACGCGCAGGCCCAAGGTCAAGTCAGCGATCTTGAAGGCGATGAACGACACCACGCCCGACCACACCACCGACACGCCCACGCCCCACAGCTGGCTGATGAGTTGGGTGCTGATGCTGTAGGGGCCCACAGCGTTGGCGACGTAGTCGTACACGCCCGTGCCGCCCAGTGAGGGCGCGGCGAACACGCCGGTCAGCAGGGCGCCCAGGATGCCGCCCACGCCGTGCACGCCAAACACATCCAGGCTGTCGTCCACGCCCAGCATGCGCTTGAGGCCATTCACGCCCCAGTAGCACACGGCGCCGGCCAGCAGGCCGATCACCATGCTGCCCATCACGCCCACAAAGCCGCAGGCCGGGGTGATGGCCACCAGGCCCGCGATGGCGCCCGAGGCGGCGCCCAGCATCGAGGGCTTGCCTTTGAAGAAGGCTTCCACCACCGTCCACGACACCGTGGCCGCGCAGGTGGCCAGGAAGGTGTTGAGGAAGGCCAGGCCGGCCGTGCCCGAGGCTTCGAGGTTGGAGCCCACGTTGAAGCCAAACCAGCCCACCCACAGCAGCGAGGCGCCGATCATCGTCATCACCAGGCTGTGCGGGGCCATGTGCTCTTTGCCAAAGCCCACGCGCTTGCCGATCATGAAGGCGCCCACCAGGCCGGCCATGGCCGCGTTGATGTGCACCACGGTGCCGCCGGCAAAGTCGATCGCGCCTTTCTGGAACAGGAAGCCTGCGGTGGCGCCTGCAGCCTCGCCCGCCGCAGCGCTGGTGTAGGCATCAGGGCCGGCCCAGTACCAGACCATGTGGGCCATGGGCAGGTAGCTGAAGGTGAACCACAGCACCATGAACAGCAGCAGCGCCGAGAACTTCACGCGCTCGGCCACGGCGCCGATGATCAGCGCCGGGGTGATGGCCGCAAAGGTCATCTGGAAGGCGATGTACAGGAACTCGGGCACGGCCACGCCCTTGCTGAAGGTGGCGGCCACGCTGTCGGCCGTCACGCCCTGCAAGAAGAGCTTGCTGAAGCCGCCGAAGAAGGCGTTGCCTTCGGTGAAGGCCAGGCTGTAGCCGTAGATGCACCACAGCATGCCCAGCAGCGCAAAGGTCAGCAGGCACTGCATCATCACCGAGAGCATGTTCTTGGCGCGCACCATGCCGCCATAAAACAGCGGCAGGCCGGGCACGGCCATCATGATCACCAGCAAGGTGGCCACGATCATCCAGGCCGAGTCGCCCTTGTTGACGGTGGGGGCGGCGGCAGCGGCGGCGGCCACCACGGGGGCGGAGGCAGCTTCAACTGCCGTGGCTGCAGTGGTGGCGGCCGCATCGGCAGCCTGGGCCCAGGCCGATCCCATGCCCGAAAGCCATGTGGCGCCGCCCAGGGCGAGCGCAGTGGTCAAACGTTTCATCGTCGTGCTCCTGTCAGGTTCGGTGGGGTGGCCTCACAGGGCCTGCTCATCGGTCTCGCCGGTGCGGATGCGCACGGCGCTGTCGATGGCGGAGACGAAGATCTTCCCGTCGCCGATCTTGCCGGTGTGGGCGGCCTGCTTGATCACGTCGATCAGGGTGTCGACCTGGTCATCGGCCACGGCGATCTCGACCTTGGCTTTGGGCAGGAAGTCGACGACGTATTCGGCGCCCCGGTACAACTCGGTGTGGCCCTTTTGACGACCAAACCCTTTGACCTCGGTGACGGTGATGCCCTGCACGCCATTGCTGGCCAGGGCTTCACGCACATCGTCGAGCTTGAAGGGCTTGATCACGGCGGTGATCAGCTTCATGGTGACTCCACAGAACATGCCGCCAGACCTTCCAGCGACCTCTGTGGGGGCTCATGCAACCGCCATGCCATTGTTTCCCTGAGGTTGACATTGGTGCATGGCAGGAAACAGGCCAAGAAACGCGCCAAGTCAGTGCAAGCTCAGCCCTGCGGCAGCGCCTTCAGGTGCGCCAGGCCCGCTTCCAGCATGCGTTGCAGCAGGGGCTGCAGGCGTTCGGCGCGCTCAGGCAGGTAGTCAAACGGCGGCTCTTCCTGCATGTACAGCAGCTGGCTCATCTCCAGCTGGATGGCGTGCACGCCACTGTGGGGCGCACCGTAGTGGCGGGTGATGTGGCCGCCCTTGAAGCGGCCGTTCACCACCAGGCTGTAGGGGCCCTTGCAGGCCACATCGACCACGGCGTTGATCAAGGATGGGGCACAGCTGCGCCCGTCGGCGGTGCCGAAGTTCAGGTCAGGCAGCTGGCCGTCAAACAGGCGGGGCAGCACGCTGGCAATGGAGTGGGCATCCCACAGCATCACGGCACCATGCTGGGCCTTGAGGCGGTCCAGCTCGGTGCGCAGCTGCTGGTGGTAGGGCTGCCAATACGTGGCCAGGCGGCGGGCCTGCTCGGCGGCATCGGGGCCTGGCTGGCCAGCGTCACCGGTGTACAGCGCCTCGCCCCGGAAGGTGTCCACGGGGCACAGGCCGGTGGTGGTCTGGCCGGGGTAGAGGCTTTGGCCATCGGGCGGGCGGTTGAGGTCGATCACGTAGCGCGACACGCGGGCGCTCAGCACCGAGGCGCCCATGGCCTTGGCGAAGGCGTAGAGGCGGTCGAGGTGCCAGTCGGTGTCCTGCTTGAGGTCGGCCACGTCGGCCATGCCTGCGCGCAGCTCGCTCGGGATCTCGGTGCCCAGGTGGGGAATGGAGATCAGCAGGGGCAGGGTGCCCGGGGTGAAATCAAACGTGGGGTGGCTCACAGGGTTTCCTCATCGTTGCAGGACAGGGTGCTCTCGGGCAGGCCGGGCAGGCTTTTGCGGATGCTGGGCGCGGTGTCGCGGCGGATGACTTCGCGGGTGACGCGGGCCACCTCGTCGTCCAGCCCCGACCATTCGCCTTCGCGCGAGAGCAGGAAGAAATGGCGTTGGCCCAGGCGGGCGGGCGGCAGGGGCACCACGCGCACGGCATCGAGGTAATGGCGCGACTGCCACAGGCACAGCGGCGTGCTGATGGCCCAGCCCAGGCCGGATGCGACCAGGCTGAGCAACGGATCGGTGGCGTCAAATTCATAGCAGCGCGGGGCCTGCACGCCCACGTGGCGCAGGTAGCGGTCGATCTGCTGGCCGGTGACCGAGCGCTGGCTGTAGCGGATCAGCGGCAGGTGGCCGGCGGCCGTGGCCAGGTTCTTGAGCGTGCTGAGCGGGGGCACGGGGTGGTCTTTGGGGTAGACCGCCACCCAGGATTCAGAGAACAGCAGGCGCTGGGCCACGCGCGGGTCGTTCACGCTGGTTTCGGTGCAGATCACCATGTCGAGCTCGCGGCTGAGCATCTGCTCGGTCAGCGACGGCGTCAGGCCCGACCACATCTGGATCTGCCGCGCCTTGCCCGACATGGCGCGGATCAGCTGCGGCCCCACCGTGGCGGCGAACGAATCCACACAGCCCAGGCGGATCTGCGCCAGCTCTTGCCGGGCGGTGGCGCGCACGTGGTCCATGGCGGCCCGCGCCTGCGACAGCAGCTGCGCCGACACCTCGTGCAGCACACGGCCGGCGTGGGTGGGGCTGGCGGGGCGCACCTCGCGGTCCATCAGCTGCAGCCCCAGGTCTTCTTCCAGCGACTTGATGGCCTGGCTCACGGCGCTTTGGCTCAGGCCCAGGCGCTCGGCGGCCAGCACCATGGAGTTGGCGTCGCACACGGCCACGAAGGTTTCGAGCGCCCGCAAGTCGGGCATGTCGAGCGTGCGGCGAACGGTGGCAGGGGGTTTGCTGGCGGCCATGGGGTGAGTTCCTGGGGGGATGCTGAGGCGTTTGCTGAAGCGCCGCTTCAATATAAGCAAAACAGCAGACCAGCATTCAAATCACTTCAGTTGCAAGCGCGGTGCCAGGTGGGCCCCAGGATGAACCCCATCGCAACGAACAACCCCTGAAAGGCCACAGATGGAAAGCTTTGACGCCATCGTGATCGGAGCCGGCGTGATCGGCTCTTCCGTCGCTTACCACCTGGCCCGCCTGGGCGCCAAGAAGGTGCTCGTGCTGGAGCGCCTGCAGATCGGATCGGGCACCAGCACGCAGTCGTCGGGCATCTTGCGCACGCATTACTCGGTGATCGAGAACGTGGAGCTGGCCCGCCGCTCGTGGTCGGTGTTCACCAATTTCAATGAATACCTGGGCGACGAAGACGCCGCCAGTGGCCTGGTCAAGTGCGGCTACCTGATCTGCGCGCCCGATGGCGCCAAGCTGGCCCCCCTGAAATCGGCCCTGCAAGGCCAGATCGACAAGGGCATCGAGGTGCAGTTCCTGAGCCAGGCCGAGGCCCGCGACCGCCTGCCCATCGCCACGTTTGATGACGCCGCCTTGATCGGCTACGAGCCCGAAGCTGGCTTTGCCGACGCCTACCTGGTGGCCACCAGCTTTGCCCGCGCGGCCCGCCGCCTGGGCGTCAAGATCATGGAAGGCGTGAGCGTCGAAAAGCTGCTGGTGGACAACGGCAAGGTCTGCGGCGTGGAGACCACGCAAAGCACCTTCCGCAGCAACACCGTGATCAGCACCCAGAACATCTGGGCCACCGACATCGAGCGCTGGACCGGCATCCCCACGCCCGTGGTGCCTGAGCGCCACACCGTGCTGGCTCTGGAGTGCGAAGGCAACCCCTACACCTTCCAGATGCCCGTGTTCAAGGACCTGGGCTCGCCGGGCATGCTGTACTGCCGCAGCTACGGCGGCAACCAGATGCTGGTGAGCGAGGGCATCGTGGGCGAGACGCTGAGCGAGCCCAACAACGAGCAGGGCGACATCTCGATGGACTACATCGTTGAGATCGGCGCGCAGGTGGCCGAGCGCTTCCCGGCCTACGAGGCGGCCGGCCTGGCCTCGCAGTGGACCGGCGTGTACGACGTGACGCCCGACTGGAACCCGGTGCTGGGCCGCGTGCCTGGGCTGGAAGGCCTGGTGGTGGGCTATGGCTTCTCGGGCCACGGCTTCAAGCTGTCGCCGGCCGTGGGCCTGGTGCTGGCACAAAGCGCGCTGAACCTGCCCACCGAGGTGTCGCTGGCGCCGTATGCACTCGATCGCTTCAGCACCGGCCAGCTGCTGACCGGCAAGTACGGCCTGGGCGCCGTGTCTTGATCGACAGGGGCCGACCATGCACGTGATGGCCTTGCCCGTGGGGCTGCGGCGCTTGGCGCTGGACGACCTGCCGCGCGAGCGCTGGCGCAATGGCGCGGGCTGGACGCGGCCCATTGCCAGCGCCAACGCTGATGCCGATGGGCAGACGCTGTGGCGTTTGAGCCTGGCCGAGGTCAACCAGGCCTCGCCGTTTTCGACCTTTGCCGGGCTGGACCGCACCGCCGTGCTGGCGGCAGGCGGGCCGGTGCGGCTGCTGCGCCTGCAGGGCGGGGCGCAGACCTGGGATCTGAACGCCCCAGGCGATGCGGCACGCTTTCCGGGCGAATGGGGGCTGGCCAACGAGGCGCCCGAGCAGCCCGCGCTGATCTGGAACGTGATGACCCGCCGGGGTGGGGCGCAGGCCGAGGTGATGCGGGTGGATGGCCGGGCCTGGACGGCGGTGCGTGGTGCGCTGTGCTGGGCCTGGGTGCTGCGGGGCAGCTTTGCGTATGGCTGTGCTGATGACGGCAGCCAGGTCGATCAGACCGATCTGGCCGACCAGGGCAACCTGCTGGGCCAGCTTCATGCCGGCGAAGGCTTGCAGGTGGATGCCCGGGGCGCCATGCCCACCCTGAGCCCCACATCGGCCGATGCGAGCTTGTTGGTCACCTGCCTGCGTGAGTCGCGATGACCTGAGTCTTTGGTGCAGCTTGTTTAAAAAACACATCACTTGATAAAAAGTAATGCGTTTATTAAACTGCTTCGCCATGAACCAGTCTGACCACATCCTTGAATTGGCCCGGCGTCGGCGCGTGCTGCGGGCGGCAGATGTGCGTGAACACGGCTGGTCACCGCAACTGCTGATCCGCCTGCACCAGTGCGGCAAGCTGCAGCGCATCGGCCGGGGGCTGTATGGGCTGCCTGACGCCGACATGGGCGAGCACCAGACGCTGATCGAGGTCTGCCAACGCGTGCCCAAGGGGGTGCTGTGCCTGCTGAGCGCCCTGCAGTTTCACGAGATCGGCACGCAGCTGCCTCGCGAGGTCTGGTTGGCGCTGCCTGAAGGCAGCCAGACCCCGGCGCCGGGCTACCCGCCACTGCGCATCGCACGTCTGCGTGGCGCGTGCCTACAGTGAAGGCATCCTGACTGTGACCAACCACGGCGCCCCCATCCGTGTGTACAGTGCAGCCAAGACCGTGACCGATTGCTTCAAGTTCCGCAACAAGGTGGGGCTTGACGTCGCACTCGAGGCCTTGAAAGAGGCCTGGCGCCACCGCAAGGTCACCATGACTGATCTGCGCCACTTCGCCCAGATCAACCGGGTCCAGCGTGTCATGCAGCCCTATTTGGAAGCAGTCGCTGCATGACCGGCAACCGCGCAGCGTCGGTCCTGGCCAGATTGCTCACTCTGGCCAAGCAGCAGGGCGACGACTTCAACCAGGTGCTCCATCGCTACGCCATGGAGCGCTTGCTGGCTCGGGTCAGCCTGTCGTCGCATGCAGACCGCTTCCTGCTCAAGGGCGCCTTGCTCTTCGCGCTCTGGTACGACATGCCGCACCGCCCGACGCGGGACGCTGGCTTCCTGGGCTTTGGCCCCGACGACGAGGCGAACCTGATCGCCACCTTCCGCGACATCGCCAGCATCGCCATCAGCGATGGCATCGTGTTTGATGCTGACACCGTGAAAGCGACCGCCATCCGTGAGGACAACACCTACGGGGGGACGCGCATCACGATGGTGGGTCGCCTAGGCACCGCACGCTGCGCCCTGCAGGTTGATGTGGGTTTTGGTGATGCCGTGACCCCAGCGCCGCAGACTGCGGCTTACCCCACTTTGCTTGGCGATTTCCCTTCACCTTTGCTGCGGGTCTATCCCGTCTACACCGTGATCGCCGAGAAGTACCAGGCGATGGTGATGCTGGGGCAGGCGAACAGCCGCATGAAGGACTTCTTCGATCTGGCCGTGATCGCACGACGCACAACGCTGGATGGCGCCACATTGGCCAGCGCTTTGGCGGCCACCTTTGCCCGACGCCAGACGGCCCTGCCCACTGAGCGGCCCTTGGCGCTGACCACGCAGTTCAGCGAGGATGCAGCCAAGTTGCGCCAGTGGCAGGCTTTCCTGAGCAAGAACCGCATCGAGGCCGCCAGCCTGGGTGACACCGTGGCGCTGCTGGATGACTTGCTGTGGCCGCCGACCCAGGTTGCCGGCGCCAGCAGTCAGGCGACAGCCACATGGCGACCGGAGTCGCTGCGCTGGGTCTGACCTCACTCCACCCGCTGCGGGTACACGATCACCGACAAGAACTTGATCGGGCACTGGGCCAGCCGCTCAGGGCCATGCGGCACTTCCCCCTGAAACGACAGCGAATCACCGGGCTCCAGCAGGTAGGTCTCCTGCCCCACGCGGTACTCGATCTGGCCCTCCAGCATGTAGAGGAACTCGTTGCCCGGGTGCTCGAAGGTGGGGTAGCGCTCGGTGTCGTCTTCGATGGTGATGAGGAAGGGCTCGAACGCCTTCACCGGCCCCTGGTCGTAAGCCAGCAGGTGGTAGGTGTGCCCGCTTTTGGTGCCCCGGCGCACCACTTCCATGCCTGCGCCCTTTTTGACGTGCTGGGCCGAGGTGGTGGTCGCGTCGTACTTGCTGAACAACATTGACATCGACACGCCCAGCGCCCGCGCGATGCGGGCCAGCGTGTCCATGCCGGCCGTGGTCTGGCCGTTCTCGATCTTCGAGAGCATGCCCCGGCTCACGTCGGCCTGCTCGGCCACCTGCGCGATGGTGAGGCCGTGCTTCTGGCGCTGCTCGCGGATGGCCGCGCCCACGGTTTCTTCCAGTGAAGGGCCGATCGCGCCCTGGTCCTGTTCCAAGCCTGACTCCTCAAGGTGTGTGCCCACCGTTGTTGGGCAGCAGTGTAGGTGCACGGCTTGGGCCAAGCCGGGCGGCCTGAGGCGCACCGCGACATTCACCAAAATGGTGTTTCCTGGCAGGCACGCGAGTTGCATCACAGGAAACATCGCGCTAAGCTTCCGACCCATGAAGCAGCGTGCAGCCAGCGGGCCACCCGCCCGCCACCGAATGTCCTGACGACCTGTAGGAGCCTCACCTTGAACGCTGCCATCCCCCTTCCGCTGGACGCCCCGCCGGGCGACCTGGTGCCCGCCACCCGCTTCGACACCGTGGAAGCCGCCCAGGCCTTCTTGCGCGCCAATGGCGTGTCGTATGTGCTGGCCCAGTTCGTCGACATCCACGGCGTGGCCAAGGCCAAGTCGGTGCCGGTGTCGCACCTGGGCACCGTGATGAGCGAAGGCGCGGGCTTTGCCGGCTTCGCCATCAGCGGCGTGGGCATCGAGCCCCATGGCCCCGACTTCATGGCCCGTGGCGACCTGAGCACCGTGTCGCTGGTGCCGTGGCAGCCGGGCCTGGCCCGCATCGTGTGCGAAGGCCACGTGGAAGGCGAGCCCTGGGCTTATGACAGCCGCGTCACGCTGAAGAAGCAGACCGCCCGCCTGGCCGAACGTGGCCTGACCATGTTCACCGGCCTGGAGCCCGAGTTCTCGCTGCTCAAACGCACGCCGGAAGGCGGCATCGCCCCCTGCGACCCCAGCGACACCCTGGCCAAGCCTTGCTACGACTACAAGGGCCTGTCGCGCACCCGTGCCTACCTGGAGAAGTTGTCGAACGTGCTGCGCGCCACCGGCATGGACGTCTACCAGATCGACCACGAAGACGCCAACGGCCAGTTCGAGCTGAACTACACCTACACGGACTGCCTCACCTCGTGTGACCACTTCGTGTTCTTCAAGATGGCGGCCGCCGAGATCGCCAACGAGATGGGCCTGGTGTGCTCCTTCATGCCCAAGCCCTTTGCCAACCGCCCGGGCAACGGCATGCACATGCACCTGTCGCTGGGCGATGGCCAGCGCAACCTGTTTGCCGACAAGGCCGATGCCAACGGGCTGGAGCTGTCGCCGATGGCGTACCACTTCCTGGGCGGCTTGCTGGCCCACGCCCCGGCGCTGACCGCGCTGTGCGCCCCCACGGTGAACTCGTACAAGCGCCTGGTGGTGGGCCGCTCGCTGACCGGTGCCACCTGGGCCCCGGCCTACATCTCTTACGGCGACAACAACCGCTCGACCATGGTGCGCGTGCCCAAGGGCCCCTGGAGCTGCGCCTGCCCGATGGCGCCTGCAACCCCTACCTGGCCACGGCCGCCGTGATCGCCGCCGGCCTCGATGGCATCGACCGCAAGCTCGACCCGGGCGCCCCGCGCAACGTCAACCTCTACGAGTGGAGCGACAAGCAGCTCAAAGATGCCGGCATCGGCCTGCTGCCGCAGAACCTCGGCGCCGCGCTGGATGCGCTCGATGGCGATGCCCTGATCAAGTCTGCGTTGGGCCCTGTGGCCGACGAGTTCATCAAGCTCAAGCGCATGGAATGGATCGAGTACCAGCGCCACGTGTCGGACTGGGAAGTCAAGCAGTACCTGGAATTTTTCTGAAGAAGGAAGAAACACATCATGTGTGGAATCGTTGGATTGCTCCTCAAGAAGCCCGCGCTGCGCAGCCAGCTCGGCGAGCTCATGGTCCCCATGCTCATCGGCATGACCGAGCGTGGCCCCGATTCGGCCGGCCTGGCCGTGTTCACCGATCCGCTGGCTTCGGGCCTGCGCAAGATCAGTGTCTACTCGGGCCTGACCGATGAAGGCACCGACTACAACTGGCAAGGCCTGCTGGAGGCGCTGAACACCGAGCTGAAGGTGCAGGCCAAGGCCAGCTTCAAAGCCAACCATGCCGTCATCACCTTTGAAGGCAGCGTGGAGCCGGTCAAGGCTTTCGTGAAGGCCTATGGCCCGAAGCTGCACCTGCTGTCGGCCGGCCGCAGCATCGACCTGTACAAGGACATCGGCACGCCTGCTGAAGTGGCCGCCCGCTACGCCTTCAGCCAGCTGCAAGGCAGCCACCTGGTGGGGCACACCCGCATGGCCACGGAAAGCGCCGTGACGCCTGATCGCGCCCACCCCTTCACAGCCGGTGAAGACTTCTGCCTGGTGCACAACGGCTCGCTGTCCAACCCCAACGGCGTGCGCCGCATGCTGGAGCCGCGCGGCATCCAGTTCGAAACCGACAACGACACCGAGGCCGCTTGCCGCTTCCTGGAGTGGCGTCTGCGCGAAGGCGACAACCTGCACGCCGCGCTGCAAAAGGGCTTTGAGGCGCTGGATGGCTTCTACACCTTCTTGATGGGCACCAGCACCGAGCTGGCCCTGATCCGCGACCCCTTCGCCTGCAAGCCGGCCGTGGTGGCCGAGACCGATGACTACGTGGCCATTGCCTCCGAGTTCCGCTCGCTGGCCCACCTGCCCGATGTGAAGAACGCCACCGTGTTCGAACCCGCCCCTGAGGAGATGTACGTATGGAAAGCCTGACCTTTGACCTGAGCCAGGGTGGCGTTCGCCCGCTCAACCAGCACCTGCACGGCCCGGCTTCCGAGCTGAACGGCCAGCACATCGTCGTGACCAACCCCGATGGCGCGCACAACATCGCCGTGGGCCTGGACGCCGCCGTCAAGGTGACGATCGACGGGCACGCGGGCTACTACGCCGCGGGCATGAACAAGCTGGCCGACGTGACCATCAACGGCAGCGCCAGCACCGGTGTGGCCGAGAACATGATGAGCGGCAAGGTGCACGTGAAGGGCTTTGCCTCGAACAGCGCCGGGGCCTCGGCCCATGGTGGCCTGCTGATCATCGATGGCGACGCGGGCTTGCGCTGCGGCATCTCGCTCAAGGGCGGCGACATCGTGGTGGGCGGCTCGGTGGGCAGCTTCTCGGGCTTCATGGCCCAGGCGGGCCGCATGGTGATCTGCGGCAACGCCGGCGACGCCCTGGGCGACTCGCTGTACGAAGCCGTGATCTACGTGAAGGGCGAGATCAAGAGCCTGGGCGCCGATGCGCAACTCGAGCCCCTGGGCGACAGCGACATCGCCGCGCTGACCGAGCTGCTGGCCGCCGCTGGCCTGAAGCACAGCCCGCAGGACTTCAAGCGCGTGGCTTCGGCCCGTTCTCTCTATCACTGGAACGCTGACGCGGACCAAACGTATTGAAGGCCCACCCCCTACGCGCTGCGCGCGCCCCCTCCAGGGGGCCACACCAGCAGACCGGCCAAGCCGGATCTGCGGTGTGCGCTGGATCAGGCCGAGTGAGGCCACCAGCTTGGCGCAGCCAACCGGAGCAATCGACATGAGCAACGAACAACCGATCACCTTCAAGCCCCAGGCCCGTCTGCAACGCGAAGAGTCCGCCAGCTTCGACCGCAGCACGCTGGACTACATCCACCGCGCGTCGAACACCGGCCTGTACGAGATCCGTGGCCTGGGTGCCAAGCGCAAGCTGCCGCACTTCGATGACCTGGTCTTCCTGGGCGCCTCGCTGTCGCGCTACCCGCTGGAGGGCTACCGCGAGAAGTGCTCCACCAAGACCGTGCTGGGCACGCGCTTCGCCAAGAAGCCCATCGTGTTGGACACGCCCATCACCGTGGCCGGCATGAGCTTCGGCGCGCTGTCGGCCAACGTGAAGGAAGCCCTGGGCATGGCCGCCACGGCCATGGGCACCTCGACCACCACCGGTGACGGCGGCATGACCCAGGAAGAACGCCGCTCGTCGAAGACGCTGGTGTACCAGTGCCTGCCTTCGCGCTACGGCTTCAACCCCGACGACGTGCGCAAGGCCGATGCCATCGAGGTGGTGCTGGGCCAGGGCGCCAAGCCGGGCGGCGGCGGCATGCTGCTGGGCCAGAAGGTGAACCCGCGCGTGGCCAAGATGCGCACGCTGCCTGAAGGCGTGGACCAACGCTCGGCCTGCCGTCACCCGGACTGGACGGGCCCTGACGACCTGGCCATCAAGATCCAGGAACTGCGCGAGCTGACCGACTGGGAAAAGCCCATCTACGTGAAGGTGGGCGCCACCCGCGTCTACAACGACGTGAAGCTGGCCGTGCACGCTGGCGCCGACGTGGTGGTGGTGGACGGCATGCAAGGCGGCACCGCGGCCACGCAGACCTGCTTCATCGAGCACGTGGGCATCCCCACGCTGGCGGCGGTGCGCCAGGCTGTGGCCGCGTTGGAAGACCTGGACATGAAGGGCACGGTTCAGCTGATCGTGTCGGGTGGCATCCGCACGGGCGCCGATGTGGCCAAGGCTTTGGCCCTGGGTGCCGATGCCGTGGCCATTGGCCAGGGCGTGCTGATGGCCCTGGGCTGCAACCGCGACACCTACCAGCAAGGTGGTGAGCTGCACAGCGCCGAGGCGGATTACGCTGCACTGGGCACGGCACCGGGCTTCTGCCACCACTGCCACACGGGCAAGTGCCCGGTGGGCGTGACCACGCAAGACGCCACGCTGGAAAAGCGCCTGGAGCCGGCCTGGGGTGCGAAGCACCTGAAGAACTACCTCAAGACTCTGACCATGGAGTTGACGACCCTGGCGCGTGCTTGTGGCAAGCAGGACGTGCATCACCTGGAGCCTGAGGATCTGGTGGCCTTGACGGTTGAAGCTGCGGCGATGGCGCAGGTGCCGTTGGCGGGCACCAGCTGGATCCCTGGTCAAGGTGAGTGACGCTTTGAACGACTGAACGCGATTTCTCTTGGTGATGTTGGGCCCCTCTGTGCGCTTGTGCGGAGGGGCTTTTTTTCATGTTGAGGTCGCTGTTGGTCGTGCCTGCATGGAGGCGCTTTGTTGTGGCAGCGCGGGGTGCGGGGGATGGGGCGCGGTGCGGCGGGCCAAGTGGGTGGTGCCGTCTGCGACGGCACGCCCCTGTGATGCTCGCGCTGGGCCGGGGCCGTCGAACTCGCTGCGCGGCCTGCAGCCGCTCCGCTCAAACAGCGACGGCCAGTCAGTCACGAAGCGCGCTCACGCGCGCCCAGCCCAGCGCTGCGCTTCTCGGCACCCACACAGGCCCGCCACCCCACACCCCATCCCCCTCGCTCACCCCGCTCGTGGCGGGCGCCACATTGCTCCGCATGCCACCACCGGGCGGTGTGGCCAGTCGCGCAAGCCGTGCCCTTCACTCAGCGATGTGGCGCCCGCCACGAGCGGGGCGAAACAGGGTGGGGTGGAGGGGGCGGTGGGCGCCTGAGGTGGTGCTGAGCAGCGGAGGTGGGGAGGTGGCGTGCGCAGCACGCTTCGTCAACTGACTGGCCGGCGCTGTTTGAGCGGAGTGGTGGATCGCAGATCCGCCGCGCAGCGAGTTCGCCGGCCCACCTCCCCGCCGAGCAGCGCAAGGCAGTCCCGCCTGTGGGCGGGACCGCCACCTTGAAGCCCACGGCCCCCTCTGCCCCACCCGCGCCCCGCGCGCTCACCACACCGCTCAACCAATCGAACGCACCACCAACCAGCACCCAGACCCACCTTGGCGCACCAACCCCACCCCCGCTGCATCCCACCATCAGCGCCACTTCATCTGAGCCCCCACACGCACCACCACGCAGCACAAAAACCAGGCCCACAAAATGCTTGGTATGCCATCACACGGCTTGGTATACCAAACACGCAAACGGCAGGTCTCCCCAGGGGAAATCTAACGAAAGCAACGGTATGCCAAGGGAAACTACGGGCTTTGCAAACCAAGGCATGCCCTGCTCAAATGCATCCATCGCAGCTTGGTATACCAACATACAAAGCGCGCCCCCTGAAGGAAACAGACCATGACTCTCGAACTTCGCAAGATCGTCACCTACACGGAAGACACGTTCATCGAAGGCGGCAAGGCCGCTCCCAAGCCCCTGCGCCTGTTCGCCGCCGCCGCCGTGCTGCGCAACCCCTGGGCCGGTCGCGGCTTCGTCGAAGACCTCGGCCCCGAAATCCGCGAGATCGCGCCGCAACTCGGCGAAATGCTCACCGCTGAAATCATCCGCATGGTCGGCTCCGGCGAAGCCGTCGAGGCCTACGGCAAGGCCGCCATCGTCGGCACCTCCGGCGAAGTCGAGCACGCCTCGGCCCTCACCCACACCCTGCGCTTCGGCAACCACTACCGCACCGCCGTGGGCGCCAAGAGCTTCCTGAGCTTCACCAACGTGCGCGGCGGCCCGGCCTGCCCCATCGCCATCCCGCTGATGCACAAGCACGACGAAGGCATGCGCTCGCACTACCTCACCATCCAGTTCTCGATCACCGATGCACCTGCACCGGACGAGATCGTGGTGGCCCTGGGCGCCTCCATCGGTGGCCGCCCGCACCACCGCATCGGTGACCGCTACAAGGACATGGCGGAGCTGCAAAACAATGCCTGAACTCCAGCCGCCTCCCAGCCGCGCCCGCGGCCTGCTGCCTGACGGCACCAGCTACGCGCTGTACGGTCAAGGCACCCCCATCGTGTTCATCCACGGTGTGGGCATGCAGCAAGACGTGTGGGTGCCGCAGGTCCTGGGCTTTGCCCGCGATCACACCGTCATCACGCTCGACATGCTCGGCCACGGCCGCAGCCCCTTGCCGCCCGAGGCCCCGTCGCTGGCCGACTATGCCGACCAGGTCAAGCGCCTGCTCGATCAACTCGGTGTGGCCAAGGCCCACATCGTGGGCCACTCGATGGGCGCGCTGGTGGCGCTGGAATTCGCATTGCGGGAGCCCGCACGCTGCTACAGCGTCAGTGCCCTCAACGCCGTGTATTGCCGCACGCAGGCTCAGCGCGATGCCGTCATGGCGCGTGTACAAAGCTTGCAAGACAGCAGCACACAAGACGGCATCGAGCCCACGCTGGCGCGCTGGTTTGGCGACCCGCTGCCGCCTTACCTCGACACCACCGCGCAGCTCTGCCGCCGCCTGCTGACCGACGTCAACCCCGTGGGCTATGCCCGCACCTACGCGCTGTTCGCCAGCAGCGACCGCGCCCACGAAGACCGGCTCGCCGCGCTGCAACCGCCCGCCCTGTTCATGACCGGTGAGTTCGACCCCAACTCCACCCCCGCCATGAGCGAGGCCATGGCCGCCATCGTGCCGGGTGCGCGCTGCCGCGTGCTGGCCGGCGAGCGCCACATGATGGGCCTGACCGGCGCCCCCGCCGTGCACGGCGAATTGCACGCTTTCATGCAGGCCGCCGAGGCCCGCGCCAACAACCTGGAAGCCGCATGAGCATCGATCCCAAAGCCTTCCGCCAAGCCCTGGGCAACTACCCCACCGGCGTGACCGTGGTCACCACCGTGGACGCCGATGGCACGCCGCGCGGCCTGACCGCCAACTCCTTCACCTCGGTGTCGCTCGACCCCGCGCTGATCCTGGTGTGCCTGGGCAAGACCACGGCCAGCCACCCGGTGTTCATGCAGGCCGACCGCTTCGCCGTGAACATCCTGGCCGACGACCAGCGTGACGTCAGCGGCCTGTTCGCCTCGAAGTCGCCCGACAAGTTCGCTCAGGCTGCCTGGCGCACCGGCACCACCGGCGCACCGCTGATCGATGGCAGCGTGGCCTGGTTCGACTGCACCGTGCACCAGCGTGTCGATGCTGGCGACCACACCATCCTGATCGGCCAGGTGCAGGACATGGGCCAGCGCACCGCCCGCCCCCTGGGCTACTGCCAGGGCGCCTATGTGGGCTTCCAACTGGCCCAGGCCGCGCAAGAGGCCGTGGCACGCCACGCCCTGACCGCCGCGATGATCGAGACCCCGAACGGCGTCGTGCTGGCCGAAACCAAACAAGGGCTCGACCTGCCCACCGGCGCCGATGTGGCCGCCCTGCTGGGCACCCTGGCCAAGCAAGGCCTACACGCTTCCGTCGACTTTTTGTTTGCGGTTTTCGACACGCCTGAAGGCTCGCGCATCGTCTACCGTGGACGCTCGACCCAGACCAGCCTGCCGGCCGGCCTGCGCTGTGTGCCCACCACCGAACTGCCGCAACTCGCCACCTCGGCCTTGAGCAACACCGCCTTGCAGAGCATGCTCAACCGCTACGCCCAAGAGCGTGCCCAAGACGCTTTCGGCATCTACATCGGCAACCAGGACGCGGGCGAAGTGCGCCCCCTGGCCACCGCCTGACCCGACCTGATTGGAGCCTCACCATGAAGTTCTCCCTCTTCCTGCACGTCGAACGCTACGACGACCAAACCCCCATCACCCAGCAGCTCGACGAGATGACCGAGCTGGTGCAGATCGCCGAGCGCGGTGGCTTCGAAGCCGCGTGGGTGGGCGAGCACCATGGCATGGGCTTCACCATCGCCCCCAACCCGTTTGTGAACCTGGCCTACCTGGCCGCCAAGACCGACACCATCCGCCTGGGCACCGGCACCGTGATCGCGCCGTTCTGGCACCCGATCAAGCTCGCCGGTGAAGCTGGCCTGGTCGACGCCATCAGCAAGGGGCGCCTGGACCTGGGCATCGCCCGCGGCGCCTACACCTTCGAGTACGAGCGCCTCTTCCCCGGCCTGGACGCCATGGAAGCCGGGGCCCGCATGCGCGCCATGGTGCCCCTGCTGCAGCAGCTGTTCAAGGGCGATGCCTCGGCCGACACGCCGTACTGGCAGTTCCCGGCCACCACGCCGCAGCCGCGCCCCGTGCAGACCCCGCACCCGCCGATGTGGATCGCCGCCCGCGACCCGCACTCGCACGACTTCGCCGTGGGCAGTGGCTGCAACGTGCAGGTCACCCCGCTGGCCGCAGGCGATGCCGAAGTGACCTCGCTGATGGAGCGCTTCAACGCCGCTTGCGCCAACCACCCCGAGGTGCCGCGCCCCGAGATCATGCTGCTGATGCACACCTTCGTGGGCGCCGACGAGGCCGAAGTGGCCCAGGCCGCGAAGGACCTGCAGGCCTTCTACTGCCACTTCATGAAGTGGGTGAAGAAGGACCGCCCCATCACCCAAGGCCTGATGGAGCCCCTGCGCCCCGAAGACCTCGCGGCCTTCCCGCAGTTCGCCCCTGAGAAGCTGCGCGAGACCCTGGTCATCGGCCAAGCCGATGAAGTGATCGCCCGCCTGAAGAACTACGAAGCCCAGGGCTACAGCCAGTACAGCTTCTGGATCGACAACTGCATGCCCTTCGAGACCAAGAAGCGCACGCTGGAGCGTTTCATCGCCCAAGTGGTGCCCGCCTTCCAGTAACCCCACGCGAGCCGGCCACGCCATGCTGCAGACCTTCACGCACTACATCGACGGCCAGTTCGAGCCGGGCACCACGCACTTCGACAGCGTGGACCCGGCCACCGGCCAGCCCTGGGCCCGCATGCCCGCCGCCACCGCCGACGACGTGGACCGCGCGGTGCGTGCCGCCCACCGGGCCCTGCGCGACCCGGCCTGGCGCGGCCTGCACGCCAGTGCACGCGGCAAGCTGCTGGCCCGCCTGGCCGACCTGATCACCCGCGAAGCCCCGAACCTGGCCGAGCTGGAAACGCGTGACACCGGCAAGGTGATCCGCGAGACCCGCGCCCAGATCGGCTACGTGGCCGAGTACTACCGCTACTACGCCGGCCTGGCCGACAAGATGGAAGGCCGCCACCTGCCGGTGGACAAGGCCGACATGGAGGCCTACACCCGCCGCGAGCCGCTGGGCGTGATCGCTGCCATCGTGCCGTGGAACTCGCAGTTGTTCCTCTCGGCCGTGAAGCTGGGCCCCGCGCTGGCCGCCGGTTGCACCGTGGTCTTGAAAGCTTCTGAAGAAGGCCCGGCACCGCTGCTGGCCTTCGCCAAGCTGGTGCACGAGGCGGGCTTCCCGCCGGGCGTGCTCAACATCATCACCGGCTTCGGTGGCGACTGCGGCCGCACCCTGACCAGCCACCCGCTGGTCGACAAGGTGGCCTTCACCGGCGGCCCCGAGACGGCCCGCCACATCGTGCGCAACACCGCCGAAAACCTGGCCGACACCTCGCTCGAACTGGGCGGCAAGTCGCCCGTGCTGGTGTTCGACGATGTGGACGTGGACAGCGCCTGCAACAGCATCGTGGCCGGCATCTTCGGCGCCAGCGGTCAGAGCTGCGTGGCGGGCTCGCGCCTGCTGGTGCAGCGCGGCGTGGCCGATCGCCTGCTGGGCATGCTGGCCGACAAGGCCGCGCGCATCCGCATCGGCAGCCCGCAAGACCCGGCCACCGAGATGGGCCCGCTGGCCACGCGCAAGCAAGTCGAGCACCTGCAGCGCACGGTGCAGGCCAGCATCGAGGCCGGTGCCCGCCTGGTGTGTGGCGGCAGCGCGCCTGAAGGCTTCGCGGCCGACAGCCACTACGTCGCCCCCACCATCCTCGACTGCCCGCACGCCGACATCCCCAGCCTGCGCACCGAGTTCTTCGGCCCCGTGCTCAGCGTGATCCGCTTCGACACCGAAGCCGAGGCCATCGCGCTGGCCAACGACAGCGCCTATGGCCTGGCCTCGGGCGTGTTCACCACCAACCTGACCCGCGCTCACCGCCTGATCCGCGAGCTGCGCGCCGGCATCGTGTGGGTCAACACCTACCGCGTGGTCTCGCCCATCGTGCCTTTCGGGGGCTTTGGCCAAAGCGGCCTGGGCCGCGAAGGGGGCATGGAGGCCGCGCTGGCCTACACCCGCACCAAGTCCGTGTGGATCAACACCTCGGACGCCCCCATCCCCGACCCCTTCGTGATGCGCTGAAGCCGCCACGACATCAGCCTGGAGATCGACGATGTACTACGAGATCCGCACCTACCGCCTCAAAGTCGGCGCCCTGACCAAGTACCTGGCCCTCGTGGGCGAGCAGGGCATCGCCATCCAGCGCGCGCACCTGGGCCACCTGGTCGGCTACTTCCACTCGGACATCGGCCCGCAAAACCAGATCGTCCACATCTGGGCCTTCGACAGCCTCGATGACCGCGAGCGCCGCCGCACCGCCCTGGCCGCCGACCCCGCCTGGCAAGCCTTCATCCCGCACATCCAGGCGCTGATCGAAGAGATGGACAGCAAGGTCATGCGCCCGGCGTCCTTCTCGCCTCAGCCCTGATCCCCCCTCGCTCTTTGGCCCCGATTCCTGCCCCTCCTCCTGCCCCCTTCACCCTCTGAAAAGCACACGACCATGACCGATCTCACTCGCGCTACCCGTCGTCACGCCATCGCCAGCCTGGCGGTGGGCCTGCTGGGCGCCGCCACCTTCAGCGCCCAGGCGCAGCAAGACCCCATCGTCTTCACCGCCTGGGGCGGCACCACGCAGGCCGCGCAGAAGAAGGCCTGGGCCCAGCCCTTCACGGCGGCCACCGGCATCAACGTGCAGCAAGACGGCCCCACCGACTACGGCAAGTTCAAGGCCATGGTCGAGAGCGGCAACGTGGCCTGGGACGTGGTCGACGTCGAAGCCGACTTCGCCGCCAAGGCCGCCAAGGATGGCCTGCTCGAGCCCATCGACTACAGCATCGTGCCCAAGGCTGGCCTGGACCCGCGCTTCTCGGGCACCCACTACGTGGGCAGCTTCTACTACGCCTTCGTGATGGCCTTCAACAAGGACGTCTACAAGGGCGCGGCCCCGGCCAACTTCGCCGCCCTGTTCGACACCAAGACCTACCCCGGCAAGCGCACCTTCTACAAGTGGTCGGCCCCGGGCGTGCTCGAACTCGCCTTGCTGGCCGATGGTGTGGCCGCCGACAAGCTCTACCCGCTCGATCTGGACCGCGCCTTCAAGAAGCTCGACACCATCAAGGCCAACATCGTGTGGTGGACGGGTGGCGCGCAATCGCAGCAGCTGCTGGCGTCGGGCGAAGCGCCCATCGGCGTGTTCTGGAACGGCCGCGTGCACTCGGTCGAGACCAGTGGCCAGAACGTGGGCGTGTCGTGGTCGCAAAGCCTGACCGCGTCCGACGTGCTGGTGGTGCCCAAGGGCAGCAAGCGCAAGGCCCAGGCCATGAAGTTCATCGCCCAGGCCAGCAGCGCCAAGGGCCAGGCCGCTTTCGCCTCTGAAACCGCGTTCGCCCCGATCAACACGGGCGCCAAGGCCCTGATGTCGCCCGAAGCCATCAAGACCCTGCCCGACAACTACACCAAAGGCCAGATCAACCTGAACATGGCCTGGTGGGCCGAGAACCGCGACGTGGTGGCCAAGCGCTGGTACGCCTGGCAGGCCCAGTAAGCCGCCGCTGATGTGAGCTGACCTGCGAGCGCCGACATGACCATCACAACACGGCGCTCGCCCCACGAGGATGACCCCATGCCCACTGACACCTTGACGACCCGCCTGGCCCCCCTGGCCATGCCGGCCGCCGCACCGCCCAAACGGCGAAGCGGCATCGCCTGGCTCACCCCGGCGCTGGCCCTGCTGGCCCTGTTCTTCGTGCTGCCCGTGCTCAGCCTTTTGCTGCGCAGCGTCACCGAGCCCACCGTGGGCCTGCAGCACTACGCCGAGCTGATCGGCACCTGGACGTATGCCAAGGTGCTCTACAACACCCTGGTGATGGCCACCATCGTCACCGTGGTCACGGTGGTGCTGGGCTTCCCCGTGGCCTGGCTGATGGCCATCGTGCCAGGCCGCTGGAGCCGCCTGCTGATGGGCGTGCTGCTGCTGTCGATGTGGACCAACCTGCTGGTGCGCACCTACGCCTGGATGGTGCTGCTGCAGCGCACCGGCTTCATCAACCAGACCCTGATGAAGTGGGGCGTGATCAGCGAGCCGCTGGCCCTGGTCAACAACCTCACCGGCGTGACCATCGGCATGAGCTACATCATGCTGCCCTTCCTGGTGCTGCCGCTGCACGCCACCATCAAGAGCCTGGATCCGGCCATCCTGCGGGCCGCCGCCACCTGCGGTGCCTCGCGCTGGCAAGCCTTCTGGCTGGTGCTGTGGCCGCTGGCCCTGCCCGGTGTGGCCAGTGGCGCGCTGATGGTGTTCGTGATGTCGCTGGGCTACTTCGTCACCCCCGCACTGCTGGGTGGCGCCAGCCACATGATGCTGGCCGAGCTGATCGCCCAACTCGTGCAGTCGCTGCTGAACTGGGGCCTGGCCGGTGCCGCGTCGCTGGTGCTGCTGGTCATCACCCTGGGGCTGTACGCCCTGCAACTCAAGCTCTTCCCCGCGAAGGGAGGTCAACATGCTGCTTGATCACGACCGCCTGGGCCTGCCCCTGCGCCTGAGCCTGGGCACCATTGCTGCGCTGGTGGTGGTCTTCCTGCTCGCCCCCATCGTTTTCATCGCGCTGCTGTCCTTCGGCTCGTCGCCGTGGCTCATCTTCCCGCCCCCGGGCTGGACGCTGCAGTGGTACCGCGAGATGTGGGCCGATCCGGGCTGGCTCGAAGCCATGTGGCACAGCACCCGCGTGGCGCTGGTGGTGACTGCGCTGTCGGTGGGCATCGGCTTCATCACCGCGCTGGCGCTGGTGCGGGGCACCTTCAAGGGCCGCGCGATGCTGCGGGGCTTCTTCATCACCCCCATGGTGCTGCCCGTGGTGGTGCTGGCGGTGGCGCTGTACGCCATGTGCCTGAAGCTGGGCCTGACCGGCACCTTCACCGGCTTCGTCATCGGCCACCTGATCATCGCCCTGCCGTTTTCCATCATCACGCTGAGCAACGCCCTCGAAGGCTACGACTTCGCCCTCGAAGAAGCGGCCCTGATCTGCGGCGCCACGCCCTGGCAGGTCAAGTGGCGGGTCACGCTGCCCGCGCTGCGCCTGAGCCTGTTTGCCGCCGGGGTGTTCTCCTTCCTGGTGTCGTGGGACGAGGTGGTCGTGTCCATCTTCATGGCCACCCCTGGCATGGAAACCCTGCCCGTGCGCATCTGGAGCGCCATGCGCCAAGACCTCTCCCCGGTGATCGCCGCCGTGTCCACCGTGCTGATCGGCATCACCCTGCTGTTCATGCTGATCGCCGCCCTGTTCAAGAAAGAAGACGACCATGGCCATTGAGAAGACCTCCGACAAGCCCCTGGCCGATGCGCCCTTCCTCAGCATCCGCGGCCTGCGCAAGACCTACGGCCAGGCCGTGGCCATCGACGGCGTGTCGCTCGACATCCGCCAAGGCGAGTTCATGACCTTCCTGGGCCCGTCGGGCTCGGGCAAGAGCACCACGCTCTACATCACCGCCGGCTTCCAGGACCCCACCGAAGGCACGGTGCAGCTGGCGGCCAAGTCGCTGCTCAACGTGCCGCCCAACCAGCGCAACATCGGCATGGTGTTCCAGCGCTACACGCTCTTTCCCCACCTGAGCGTGGCCGAGAACGTGGCCTTCCCGTTGCGTGTGCGCGGCTGGGACAAGACCAAGATCGCCGAGCGCGTGAAGGCCATGCTCAAGCTGGTCCACCTGGATCAGCAAGGCGAGCGCAAGCCCAGCCAGCTCTCGGGTGGCCAGCAGCAGCGCGTGGCCATCGCCCGCGCCCTGGCCTACAACCCGCCGGTGTTGCTGATGGACGAGCCCCTGTCGGCGCTCGACAAGCAACTGCGCGAAGAGATCCAGTTCGAGCTCAAGCGCATCCACCACGACACCGGCATCACCATCCTGTACGTCACCCACGACCAGGAAGAAGCCCTGCGCCTGTCCGACCGCATCGCCGTGTTCAACAAAGGCCGCATCGAGCAGGTGGGCACCGGGGCCGAGCTGTACGAGCACCCGGCCACGCGCTTCGTGGCGGGCTTCATCGGCCACAGCAACTTCCTGCCCGTCAAGCTCGAAGCCCGCCGGGGTGACGTGGCCGACATCGTGCTGCCCGATGGCCGCCGCCTCGAAGGCGCGCCGCTGCGCTGCGATGCGGCCAACGGCGCTGACGCCGCCCTGATGCTGCGCCCCGACCGCCTGCACCTGCTGCACGACCCGGGGGCCGAGCACCCCTCCATCCCCGTGCGCGTGACCGACCTGAGCTACCTCGGCGACGTGATGCAGGTGCACCTGGCCACCAACTGGAACCAGGACCTCGACATCCGCCTGCCGCTGCGCCCCGGTGCTCTGCCTGACTGGCAGGTGGGCTCGCAGGGCCACCTCGCCTGGGTGAACGCCCACAGCCAGGTGCACGCCGCCGCCTAACCTTTCCCCTCACCCCCCACCGCCACAGGGCCCGCCAGAGGCCCTGCAGGCGGAGCTTTGCCCGCTGATCTCCCTCTCCCCAGTCCTCCACCCTGAACCACAAGGAAGATGTCCATGTCCCCCTCCTCCTTCTCGCTCCATCGCTTTCTGATGGCTGCCGTCGCCGTGGGCAGTGCCCTGGCTTGCGCCCAGGCCGGTGCCCAGTCGTCCAACGTGACCCTCTCGGGCACCATGGACATCGCTGCCTACCGTGGCTATGACGGCATCGCCATCAAGAAGGGCACCCAGATCGGCCCGCTGTCGCGCTCCGACCTGACCTTCAGCGGCAAGGAAGACCTGGGTGGCGGCCTGCAGACCACCTTCAAGCTCAGCACCCGCTTCGAGACCGACACCGGTGCCACCGAGCAAAGCAACAAGCCCTTCTGGTACGGCGAAAGCACCGTGGGCCTCAAGGGCGGCTTTGGCCATGTGCGCCTGGGCCGCGCCATGGAAGCCGTCACCGCCAACGACTGGGCCTTTGACCCCTGGGACAACTTCGACCGCCTGGCCTCGCCGGCCTGGCAGTTCTGGCACTACAACTACGCCGTCGATCGCCGCAGCAACGGCGGCAGCGCCGAGTACTTCCGCCTCGACAACGGCGTGTTCTACGACTCGCCCACCGTCGGTGGCTTCTCGCTGTCGGCCAACACCTCGTTCGAGAAGTCGACCGCCGTGGGCGCGGGCCAGAGCAAGCCCGTGAGCGCCGCCTTCAAGTACGGCGCCAACGGCTTCAACGCCACCCTGTCGACCGGCCGCAATGCCGATGGCGACACCGTCAAGTTCCTGGGCCTGAAGCAAAACTTCGGCGCGCTGACCGTGATGGGCGCCTACGACCTCAGCACCTGGAAGGGCGCCACGCCGGGCACCAACAGCACCGCGCGTGCCGCCACGCTGGGCGTGACCTACCAGTTGCCCACGGTGCTGCTGCAAGCCAGCATCGGCCGCCAGGGCATCGGCGAAGACACCCACAACGAGATGGCCTCGGTGGGCGCCCGCTACCCGCTGTCCAAGCGCACCTACGTCTACAGCAGCCTGACCCACTTCAAGGCCTATGAAAAAGACGGCGTGTACGGCTATGGCGTGGGCCTGAACCACAGCTTCTGACGCCTGCTGCGACAATCCGATCCAAGCCCCCACGCGGTGGGGGGCGATGTGCTCCCCACCCCTTAGCCTAAAGAGTCGTTGGATGCCAGCCGCCGGTAGCTCCCTCCGTATCGATCGCAACCAGAAGACCTTGCGCGAGCTCACGCTCGAGAAGATGCGCAACGCCATCATCGGGCAGTACTTCCAGCCCGGGCAACGCCTGGTCGAGCGCACGCTGTGCGACGAGCTGGGGGTCAGCCGCACCATCGTGCGCGAGGTGCTGCGCCACCTCGAAACCGAAGGCCTGGTCGAGACCCCGCAAGGCCAAGGCCCCATGGTGGCCACCATCGACCGCGAGACCACCCGCCAGATCTACGAAATCCGCGCGTTGCTCGAAGGCCATGCGGCCGCCGCGTGCGCCCGCCTGGCCGACGAACAGGCCCTGGCGCGCATGGGGGGGGCCGTCATGCTGATCGAAGCGGCCTTTGCCCAGAACGACCACGCGGGCGTGCTGGCCGAGACCACGCGCTTTTACGAGGTCATGTTCGCGGCGGGCCAAGAGTCGGTGGCCTGGAGCATCGTGCAGAGCCTGAACGCGCGCATCAACCGCTTGCGGGCCATCACCATCACCAGCCGCGAGCGCAGCGCCAGCGGCCCGGCCGAGATGCGTCGCCTGCTGGACGCCATCCGCGACCGCCAACCCGAAGCCGCGCAACAGGCGGCCGAGGCCCACGTGCGCCAGGCGGCCACGCTGGCCTTGCAGGCGCTGCAACAAGAGCAGGGCTGAGCCCGGCTCGGCCCCCTGATCACCCCACCCTGAGGCACGCCGTGAGCCGGCGTGGATGCCCATGCTTTGCCTGAAATCGCCCGAACTGCTGCGTCAACAAGCCTGTGTCGATGGCCAATGGCGTGATGCCGACAGCGGCCAGCGCCTGGCCGTGCACAACCCCGCCACCGGTGCGCACATCGCCGACGTGCCGCTGATGGGCGCCGCCGAAACCCACCGCGCCATCGCCGTCGCCGAGCGCGCCTGGCCCGCCTGGCGCCGCCAGACCGCCCAAGCCCGCGGCAAGCTGCTGATGCGCTGGCACGACCTGATGATGGCCCACCAGGACGACCTGGCCCTGCTGCTCACCAGCGAGCAAGGCAAGCCCCTGGCCGAAGCCCGTGCCGAAGTGGCCTACGCCGCAGGCTACATCGCCTGGTTCGCCGAAGAGGCCCGTCGCATCTACGGCGAGACCATCCCCAGCCCCGTGCCCGACCGCAAGCTGCTGGTCACCCACGAGCCGGTGGGCGTGTGCGCCGCCATCACCCCGTGGAACTTCCCGCTGGCCATGATCACCCGCAAGGCAGCCCCGGCGCTGGCCGCCGGCTGCCCCATGGTCGTCAAGCCGGCCGAAGCCACGCCCCTGTCGGCCCTGGCGCTGGCCCACCTGGCCCACCAGGCCGGCATCCCCATGGACGTGCTGCAGGTCATCACCGGCGAGCCCCGCGCCATCGGCGGTGCGCTGTGCGAGAGCCCCACCGTGCGCAAGCTCAGCTTCACCGGCTCCACCCCGGTGGGCAAGCTGCTGTATGCGCAGTGCGGCGCCACGGTCAAGAAGCTGTCGCTGGAGCTGGGCGGCAACGCGCCCTTCATCGTGTTCGACGACGCCGACCTGGACGCGGCCGTGCAGGGCGCCATGCAATCGAAGTTCCGCAACAGCGGCCAGACCTGCGTGTGCGCCAACCGCATCTACGTGCACGACGCCGTGTACGACGCCTTCGTCGAGCGCCTGCTGCCGGCCGTCAAGGCCTTGCGCGTGGGCAACGGCACGCTCGAAGGCGTGACCTCTGGGCCTTTGATCAACGCGGCGGCTTGCAACAAGGTGGCCGAGCACGTGCACGACGCGTTGCAACGCGGCGCCCAGTTGCGCCTGGGCGGCGAGCGCCTGACCCAGGGCGAGCTGGCCCAGGGTCACTTCTTCGCGCCCACGGTGTTGACGCACGTGCCTGCTGACGCCCAGGTGGCCCGCGAAGAGACCTTCGGCCCGCTGGCCGCCATCGTGCGCTTCCACACCGAAGACGAGGCCATCGCCCTGGCCAATGACACCCCGTTCGGCCTGGCCGCCTACTTCTTCAGCCGCGACGTCGGCCGCGTGCACCGCGTGGCCGAAGCCTTGGAGACCGGCATGGTCGGCGTCAACACCGGGCTGATCTCGACCGAGGTGGCCCCATTCGGCGGCGTCAAGCAATCGGGCCTGGGCCGCGAAGGGGCACGCCAGGGCCTCGACGAGTACATGGTGACCAAGTACACCGCCATCGCCTGGTGAGCGTTGCCGCTGCCGTGTTGTGGCTGAAGTTTGACCTCGTCGCTTGACGCGGCCGCAGCACGCGGCAACGATCACCGCATGAGCATCCAACTGGCCACATCGGCAGGCAAGCCCTGCACCCGCTTCGTCTTTTTCACGGGCAAAGGGGGCGTGGGCAAGACCTCGCTGTCCACCGCCACGGCGATCCAGCTGGCCGATGCCGGCCGGCGCGTGTGGCTGGTCAGCACCGACGCCGCCTCCAACCTCGACGAGATGCTGGGCATCCCGTTGCGCAACACGCCCGTGCCGGTGCCGGGGGTGCCGGGCCTGTCGGTGCTCAACATCGACCCCAACACCGCCGCCGACAGCTACCGCGCGCGCGTGCTGGGGCAGATGGCCCACACCAGCACGGACGAAGAGCAGGCCACGGTGCGCGAACAGCTCTCTGGCGCCTGCACCACCGAGATCGCCTGCTTCGACGAGTTCGCGGCGCTGCTCAGCGAGGGCGCTGTGGAGGTGGACCACGTCGTCTTCGACACCGCCCCCACCGGCCACACCCTGCGCCTGCTGAGCCTGCCGCAAGCCTGGAGCGGCTTTTTGAAGGACAACGACCGGGGTGCGTCGTGCCTGGGGCCGCACTCGGGTCTGAAGATGCAAGAGGCGCGCTTCAACGCTGCGCTCGCCGCCTTGCGCGATCCCGCCCTGACCACGGTGGTGCTGGTGGTCCGACCAGAGGCCGGCGCGCTGGCCGAGGCTGCGCGCTCATCACAAGAGCTGCAAGCCATGGGCCTGGTGCACCAGCGCCTGGCCATCAACGGCGTGTTCCACCCGACGGTGGCGGGCGACGCTGTGGCGCAAGCCATTGCCGCGCAAGGGCAGGCCGCTTTGGCGGCGCAGCCCGCTGCCTTGTGCGCCTTGCCCCACGCCGAGGTGCCCTTGCGGGCCGTGGACTCGGTGGGCCTGGTGGCGCTGCGCGCGCTGCTCAGCGATGCGCCAACCACCCCACCGGCCAGCGGCATGGCGCCTGAGCTGGCGCTTGAACACACGGGACTGCCTGGCTTGCACGCATTGGTGGACGAGCTGGCCGCTGCCGGCAAGGGCCTGATCATGGTGATGGGCAAGGGCGGTGTGGGCAAGACCACGGTGGCTGCGGCCTTGGCCTTGGGCCTGGTGCAGCGCGGCCACGCCGTGCACCTGAGCACCACCGACCCCGCCGCCCACCTGGCTGCGACCCTGGAAGGCCAGGTGCCGGGCCTGGACGTGAGCCGCATCGACCCGCATGTCGAGACGCAGCGCTACATCGACAAGGTGATGGCCAGCCGGGGCGCGCACCTCCATGCGCAGGAGCGTGCCCTGTTGTTGGAAGACCTGCAGTCGCCGTGCACCGAAGAGGTGGCCGTGTTCCACGCGTTTTCGCGCACCGTGGCCTCGGCACGCAGCGCCTTCGTGGTGCTCGACACGGCACCCACCGGCCACTCGCTGCTGTTGATGGACGCCACCGGCGCCTACCACCGCCAGATGGTGCGCGAGTTCGAGGGGCAAGGCACGGCCCACGTGGTCACGCCCCTGATGCGCTTGCAAGACCCAAGCTACACCCGCATCCTGTTGGTGACGCTGCCCGAGACCACACCGGTGTCGCAGGCGGCTGCGCTGCAAGACGACCTGCGCCGCGCCCGCATCGAGCCCTATGCCTGGCTGGTCAACCGCTCGGTGCTGGCCGCTGGGACCCACGACCCGCTGCTGCAGGCGCGACTGGCGGGCGAGCGCAAGCAACTGGCCCGCATGGCCAATGGCTTGGCGGCACGCCTGTTCACGCTGCCGTGGTGCCCACAGCCCCCGGTGGGCGAAACTGGCCTGGCCCAGCTGCTGGCGACCTGAGGCCGCCGCAGCCGGCGCGTCAGCTCAGCCGCCGACCGCCTTTGCGCCCCACCTGACCGTAGTCGGGCTGGCGGGCGGCGCGCACCACGTCTTGGTCGGTGAGGCCCAGGCCGCGCAAGAACTCGTCGCGCAGGTGCAGCACCTCGTCGATGGTGTCGTCGGTGGCCTCGATCAGGTAGCCCTCGATGCGCTCGAGCTCTTCGATCTGCTGTTCGCTGAACGAAGGCTTGGCCCAGGTGGGCAGCGCGTCGCAGGCGGTGAAGCCCCAGGCGGTGAGGTTCTGCATCACGCCTTCGGCGTGCAGCGCGGCGGTGAGGTCTTCCAGCGCGCTGGATTCGAGGTCGCTCACGCGCCCCGGCGCCAGGAACTGGGCGGCCACCACGCGGGCACCGGCCAGGTCAACCACCAACCGGCACAACTGCGGGTCGGCATAGGGGTGGGGCTGAAACCGCCAGTGGCCTTGCATCAGCCAGGCCGCCGAGATCGGTTGATCGCTATCCGACGAGATGTTGTCGAACCAGTTCATGCCGCTTTCCTCCGCAACTGCACAGGGGTCACTGAGACACATCATGCATAAAACAGGCCGGTCGTGGCGTGACATTTGGGGTGGAAACACCCGCTTCGGGGCTTTGATGCAACGGGCCCCCAAAAGCCGCCAGATCGCCTATATTCTGAAAGGCTGTGCTGCCATGAGATCGGCCCATTTGGCGTTGAACTTGAGTGCCTGGGGCGCTCAGTCCTGGCGGTAAACCAGCACCTTGAGCGCGCGCTCGGGCTCGGTGTCCGCATACACCGGCGGGTTCGGCAGGCGCTGCACGAAGCGCAACTCAGGCGCCTCGGCGGCCATCCCGTCTTGCAAAAAGGCCACGTCGCGTTTGGGTGAATTCAGACACAGCAGGGCGTGGCCACCTGGCGCCAGCAGGCCCGGCAGGCGGCGCATCAGGCGCGCGTAATCCTTCTCGGCCACGAAACTGCCCTTTTGGTAGCTGGGCGGGTCGGCGATCACCAGGTCAAACGGCCCCAGGCGGTTCAGCTTGCCCCAAGAGCTGAACACGTCGTGCGGCAAAAAGCTCGCGCCCTGGCCCACGCCGCTGAGCTGGTGGTTGTGCTTGCCAATGCCCAAGGCCCCCGCCGCCATGTCCATGTTGACGACCTGGCTCGCGCCGCCTTGCAGCGCCACCACCGAAAACGAGCAGGTGTAGGCGAACAAATTGAGCACGCGACAGCCTGGGTGGTCTGTGGCGTACTGGCCCACCCAGCGGCGGCCTTCGGCCATGTCCAGGAAGAGCCCGTGGTTGAAACCACGCAGCAGGTGCACCTTGTAGCGGGCGTCGCCCTCGCTGACCACGTGCAGGTCGGGCAAGGCGCCACACAGCAGCCGCGTGTCGGCGCGCACCTCGTCGCGGTGTTGGAAGACGAGGTTGAGCGGCTGGCCTGGCGCCACGGCGGCCCAGTGCGCGCTCAGTTCGGCCTGGATGGTGGCGAGCTCGTCGTCGGTCACCGGCAGGTAGCTGGTGAGCAGCACCGCCGGGGGGTAGAGGTCGAGGGCCCAGTGCTCGCAGCCGGGGTGCAAACCGCCTCGGCCATGGAAGACGCGGCGGGCGTCGCCATGCAGGCAGTCGGGGGTGAGGGATCGGATGGCGTCGAGCAGGGGCTGGCAGGTCATGGCGCGGAGCTTACGCGCCAGACGGTGTTGCCCGTGTCGTCGGCCACCAGCAGGCCGCCGCGTGGGTCAAAGGCCACGCCCACCGGGCGGCCATTGGTGCGGTTGCTGTTGATGAAGCCGCTCAGCACGTCGACGACCTGGGGCAGCGGCTTGCCAGCCGCGTCAAACGGCACGAACACCACCTTGTAGCCCGACACCGGGTTGCGGTTCCACGAGCCGTGCATGCCCACCACCATGCCGCGCTGGAAGGCGGCCGGCAGACCATTGCCCGGGGCCGACCAGGCCAGGCCCAGCGAGGCGGTGTGGGCGCCCAGCGCGAAGTCGGGCGTGCGGGCCTGGGCCACCACCTCGGGGTTGGCGGGCTTGACGCGGGTGTCCACGTTGGCGCCGAAGTAGCTCCAGGGCCAGCCGAAGTGGTCGCCTTGGCGCACCGAGGTCATGTAGTCGGGCACCAGGTCGTTGCCCAGCTGGTCGCGCTCGTTGACCGCCGTCCACAGCTCCTGGGTGATCGGGTTCCACGCCAGGCCCACGGGGTTGCGCAGGCCTTGGGCAAAGAGCCGCTTGGCGCCGGTGGCGGTGTCGACTTCCCAGATGGCGCCACGGCCCTCGTCGGCCGCCAGACCGCTTTCGGCGATGTTGCTCGCCGAGCCCACGGCCACGTAGAGCTTGCTGCCATCGGCATTGGCAATGAGGTTGCGCGTCCAGTGGCGGGCACCGGCGCCCGAGGGGAGGTCGGTGAGCTTTTCGGGCTTGGCCGTGATGGCGATGGTGCCGTCGGTGGTGTAGGGCACCTTGACCACCGCGTCGGTGTTGGCGATGTAGAGCGTGTTGCCCACGAGCACCATGCCGATGGGAGAGTTCAGGCCGGTCAGCAAGGGGGTGCGCACCTCGGCCACGCCGTCGCCGTCGGCGTCACGCAGCAAGGTGATGCGGTTGGCGCTCTTGTTGGCGCCGCTGAACAGGCTGGTGAACAGGTTGGCGAAGGCGGTGAATACGTTGGTGCTGCCCGAGGCCTTGGCCGGGGTGTTGCACTCGGCCACCAGCACGTCGCCATTGGGCAGCGTGTAGACCCAGCGGGGGTTGACCAGGCCTTGCGCGAAGGGCGTGACCTTCAGGCCGGCGGCGGCCACGGGGGTGGCCCCGGCCTTCCAGGGCTGGCTGGTGTAGGTCTTGGTGGTGGGGATGAGCTGGGCCTTGGGCGCCGGCAAGGTGGGCGATTCGCCGTAGCCCACGGGCAGGCTCTGGGCCTGGGCGGTGGCGCCCCAGATGAGGGCCAGGCTGGCGACCAGGGGGGCAACAAGGGGGGCCACGGTGGCCAAGGGGCGGACGGTGCGTGTCATGACGGCGGCTGGGTGTTCCCGGGTTTGCTGATGCTTGACGTGGCGCGCCACGTTGTTCGGCAAACAGTATGCGTGGACGCCTGGCCACGCACCAGGGGCGCGGCCCCGGGGGCAAGGGTCGATTCACGACAGCTTCCCGGGAAAAGGGGGGCTGCGGTGGCCGCGCGGGCCGCTCAGTCGCGAAAGAAGGCGCGCACGTAGTTGATGGGCGCGTGGTCGGCCAGGTCGCGCACCAGGTTGTGGCCGCGTCGCCAGGCCTGCTCCAGCAGGTAGGCGCGGCGGGCTTGCTGCCGCTCCTCGTTGACGGCGGGGCTGTCGGTGTCCACCTCTGGGGTGACCGTGGCCTGGGTGTCGGGGTGGATGTAGGTGGCCAGGCCCACATGGGCATAAGGCCGGTCCAGCAGCCCCGGCACGCGGATGGCGGGTGGCACTTCGGTGACGAGGTCGCAGGCGTCCACCAGCCGGGTGTGCTTCATGGGCAGCTGCGCCATGAGCTGAGCAAAGCCCGTGTCACCCACGCGCGGCGAGCCCAGGGTGACCAGTTCGTCGGGGTGGACCACGGCGCTCACCAGCGTGGCGATGGCCGCGCCCAGGCTGTGGCCCGTGACCAGCAGCCGCTGGCGCTTGGGGCCCAGCGTGGCGAGCCAGGCCTGCACCTGGGGCAGCAGCCCGTGGGCGGCGTCGGCGAAGCCGTGGTGCACGCGGGCTTCGCTGCCGGGCCAGGCGGTCAGCGAGAAGGCCAGGTCGGAAGCGATGTCGGCCAGGTCGTCGGGCTCGGTGCCCCGAAAGGCCAGCAGCGCCAGCCCGTCGGCGGCGCGGAACGCCCCATAGCCTTGCGAACCCGTGGCCGGGTGGACCAGGGGCGTGAAGCCATCGAAGCCGGCCACGAGCAGCGATTCGCGCAAGGCGGCGCGCTGTGCCGGGTCGCGCTCAAAGGGCCAGTAGGCCAGCCGGGCGGCCTCGACCGCCAGCGCCACGCCGTCGCAGGCCACGCCTGGTCGGAACACCGTGGGGCGTTTCCAGGGGTGGTAGAGCGCGTCTCGGGTGGCGTCGTAGGCGATCATGGGGTGTCCTGGAGGCGGGCCGGGGGGCAAACAACTCAGCCGTCGATGCCCAGCAGTTCGACGGTGAAGGTCAGGTCGGCGTTGGGCGGGATCACGCCGCCAGCGCCGCTGGCGCCGTAAGCGGTCTTGGATGGGCAATGCAGCTTGGCCTTGCCGCCCACGGCCATGGCTTGCAAGCCCTGGGTCCAGCAGGGGATCACGCGGTCGAGCGGGAAGCTGATGGGCTGACCGCGCTTGTAGGAGCTGTCGAACACCTTGCCGTCGGCCAGGGTGCCTTCATAGTGCACGCGCACCACCGCCGTCGCCCAGGGCTTGGCGCCCTTGCCCACCTTCACGTGGGTGACTTCGACGCCCGATGGCAGCTTCTGGGTGCTGCCTTCGGCGGGGGCCGGTGCGGTGTCGGCGGCGTGGGCCAGCGAGGCCAACAACAGGCTGGCGGCGATGAGGGGCGTGCGCAAGGTCATGGGGCGTGAACGGGACGGGATGAACAGACCACGGTTATAGACCCGAGCCAGGGCGCGTGGTGCCCGCGCTGTGTCGGGCAGGCCACGCGCCGAGGGGGCAAAAGGCTCAATAGTCGAGCCGTTCGACCTTGACCCGGCTGGGCGCATCAGGGTTGACGATGGCACCGAGGGCGTCACCCACGATGTCGACCGCGTTGTCGAAGCAGCCATGCGTGGCGGCTTCGCTGCCTTTGCCATTGCCGCCGCCGTTGATCACCGTGCTGGCGCTGAGCACCTTGAGGTTGTCGGGCCGCTTGAGGCTGGCCCAGAAGTCTTGCCAGCGCTGCACGTCGGCGAGCTGGTCGCGGGCCCAGACGTCGTCGTCGCCCAAGGCCTTGGCGTCGAAGCACTTGGCCATGCCCAGCAGCGCCATCTTGTGGGCGTCTTCGAAGGAGCGGCTCACAAGGTAGAGCAAGGACTTGCGGTAAGGCCCCACCGAGTCGTTGAGCTCGTTGGCGTCAGACAGCACGTGGATGTGGAAGGTCTTCGGGTCGACCGTCTTGGCCTGCACGGCGGGCACGTAATGGTCGAGCGCGAAGCGGGTGGTGCAGGCCGGGGCGAAGAGCCGCACGCTGGCCGCCTTGAGTTGGGCCTTCTGCAGTCGGGGCAGCATGGCGCCCAACACGATGGAGCCCGCCGAATGGCCCACCAGGTGGATCTCCAGCTTGGGCAGTTGGGCTTGCAGTTGGCGCAGGCGGTCGACCACCAGGCTCATGCCGCCGCGCTCGTCGGCGCTGGCGCGCACGGCGTTGGCCTTCATCTGGCCCCACATGGCGCCGCCCGGGCCGCGCAAGACCGGCTCCAGCATGCGGTCGGTGACGTTGGTGAGGTGGTCCAGCCAGCCGCGCGAGGGCGCCGCGCCACCGGTGAGGCCGCACTTCTCTGCCCAGGTCTCGACGAGGTCGGAGATGGTTTCGCCGGGGCCGGAACGCCAGGTGATGAACAGCGGGTAGATGCCATTGGCCAGGGCGTAGGGCGCGATGACGCGGATGCGCTGGATCGAGTCGGCTTCGCTGTTGAGCCCGCCATGGGCGTAGACCATGACCTTCACGCTCTTGTGCTTTTGCAGCCAGGCCAGGGGCCGCGTGACCACGGCCGAATCGATGGCCGCCAGCGGGGATTCGGCGGTGATGTCGTTGCTGATCGGCAGGCCCCGGTCGAGCACGATGGCGTGGCGGTAGGCCTCGTCGTTGGTCAGGGGGGCGTGGGCGGGCAGGACGTTGCGGTAGCGGTTGCTCAGCGCGTCGGGCGCGCTGGCCAGGCCCACGAGGCCGCTGGGGCGACTGCCACTCGAGCCGCCCTGGTCGGCATTCTGGAAGGGCACCAAAAAGCGCGGCGAACGCAGCGCCAGGGCCGGGGCTTCGGTGGCTTCGGCGGCAGCGGCCTTCTTGGCCTTGCCCTTGGGGGGCACGACCGGCGCCGCCGCGGGCACCAGGCGCGGCACGCCCAGCGTGAACACCCAGGCGTCGTTGCCGTGGGTCAGCCAGTCTTCATAAGGCAACAAGGCGAAGCCGTGCGAGGCCCAGCGCTCGCCCCACGAGTTCTGCACCACGAAGCCTTCGGTGTTGTAGCCCACCAGGGCGAAAGCGTGGCCGCCCGGACGCTTGGGCTTGGGCGTGGCGCGGATGCGTTGGAGGTCGTCGTGGCTGTCGAGCTTGCCCTTGAAGGCCAGGTCCCAGCCTTCGTGCACCGTGGCTGAGACGTAGATGGCGCCGTTCTGGTGGATGGCGGCTTGCATGTCGACCACCGACTTCACGTCGATGCGGTAGTAGACGCCGAGGGTGGAGGCCAGGGCGTCGATGTCCCAGTTGCGCTCGGGGTGGTCGGGTTGCTTGGCGTCTTCGACGGGGTCGGCCTTGAGGCGATTGCCTTGGGCATCGGTTTCATAGGGCCACAGCGACCAGCGGCACACGCCGTGGCGATGCCAGCCGCGCAGCGCCCCACGGCAACTGGAGCCTTCGTAGTCTTCGCCAGGCCATTCGTCGTACATGCGGGCGAGCTTGTAGAGCATGGCGGCGCTGACCATGCGCGAAGGCGCGCTGCCCGTCAGGCGGCTCTCCAGGAAGAGCCGGTAGTTGATGGCGGCGGCCAGGCCAAAGCCGGTGCAGGCGCCGTCCTGCCCCTGGTCGAGCACGAGCTTGGCGGCCACGTAAGCCGGCAGGTGGGCTTGCAGGTCGCTGTGCGAGGGGCTGACCGCCGGCAGGTTGGCCAGCGGCGGCAAATAAGGGCGGTCGCGGAGGTCGAGGCGATCGGGGCGGGCGTCGAGGGTCAGCTTGCGGGTGCCGATCGGCACCTGGCGGGTGGGCATGTTCAGGCTCCAGTTGCAGGCAGAGGGGGGATGCCTTCATGCTGGGGCAGCCTGTCGCATCGGCCCATCCTACGAACTAGGGGCCTGGGCTGCGTTGGCGCAATGGGCGGCGACTCTTTGGCCTACCATCGGCCCGCGCCCACCCAGGATGGCGCCCCGTCTGGCCAGGGCTTGGCCGGTTTGGAGGAGTGGGGATGCAGATCGACTTTCACCATGCCGTCACTTACGTGGTGGCTCGCCTGGGTGGCCTGAGCGCCGCCGACGCCACCATCGTGGCCCACGCATCGCAGTACGTGGACGACGCCACGCACGACGGCCCCATCCGCTTCGCCACGGGCGAGCGTTATGTGCGGGCGTCTTCGGCACACAAGACGCTGGAGTTCTTCGACAACGCCGACACCAACGACAACCGCCAGGTGTGGCTGCCCTTCCACTTCCTGCCGGGCAACCAGGTGCCGCCGAAAGTGGCGGCGTCGAAGGCCTTCATGCACCGCATCATGTGCAAGCCCGGCAGCGACGTGGCGTTCGAGATGATGCGCGACTGCGTGCGCGACCAGGGCACGCCCTTTGCGCTGCACCGCCTGGGCGTGGCCCTGCACACTTTTGTGGACACCTGGGCTCACCAGCAGTTCGTGGGCACCATTTGCGACCTCAACCGGGTGAAGGACCTGCACGTGCACCCCGATGCGGCCTACAAGGACCACCACGTCTACGACGACCTGACGGGGCCGGCCCAACACATTGAGCAATACCTGGCCAGCCACATGCCACTGGGCCACGCCGGGGCGTTGACGCTGCCCGACCTGCCCTTCCTGAAGTGGCGCTTCAAACGTGCCAACGGCGAAGTGGTGGAACGCGACAACCCCACCGACTTCCTCACGGCGGCGCGCGCGGCCTTCAACGTCGTGCGGCGCTACGTGGCCAAGGACGTCAGCCTGCCGGACGCCCCGCTGCTGGCGGCCGACGAGCTGGCCATCGACCAGCTGCTGCGCACCAACCTGAAGATCGAAGGCGAAGACCGCCACCGCGTGTGGCTCACCGCCATCGCCGACGGGCGCTTTTCGTTTGGCGCCGAGCAGGTGGGCTATGTCGACCATGGCCCCGGCTCGTGGAAGACGGCGGCATTGGGCGACGACCCGGAGAACGACCTGGATTGGGAGTACGAGTTCAGCGACGCCTTCCTGACGTCGAACTGGAAGCGCTTCCATGACGCGGTGCACCACCACCGCGCCTACGTGATCCACGAGTTGTTGCCGCAGTTCGGCCTGTGCGCGACCTGAGGTCCGCAGACCGTGACCGACAATGGCGGCTTTGCCTGAACGCGAGCCCCAGCCATGAGCACCTTGCCCCCCTGCCCGAAATGCACCTCGACTTACACCTACGAAGACGGGGCGCAGCTGGTGTGCCCCGAATGTGGCCACGAGTGGCAGGTGGGCGCCGACGTTGAAGCGGCGGCCGCGCAAAAGGTCTGGAAGGACGCCCATGGCAACGTGCTGCAAGACGGTGACACCGTCACGCTGGTCAAGGACCTGAAGATCAAGGGCTCTTCGTCGGTGATCAAGGTGGGCACCAAGGTCAAGAACATCCGGCTGATCGAGGGGGATCACGACATCGACTGCAAGATCGATGGCTTCGGGCCCATGCAGCTCAAGTCGGAATTCATCAAGAAGGCCTGAAGACGCGGGCCCGATGGCAGGCTAGCCCACCTTCCCTGAGGGGGTTAACCGCAAGGGCGTGAATCGCGCCCCCCCCATTGGGGCAGCGCGGGTGGACCCCTGGTCACAGGGGCTGCCAGAAACGTCGTTTTGGCGACATTGGCTTCGTGAACTGTGGTTGGCGACGGCTCGACCCCTTGATCGGGTGGCTGTCAGCCCCGTCAACGTGTGGAGAGATAAGGGGCATTCCCACACGTTTTGATGGAGCAGTTCATGGGTTATTCGAAACTGGTTAAGCGCCTGATCGTCAGCGCGCTGGCCGCAGCAAGCACGGCCGCCGTGGCCGACTATTCGCGATTGGTGGTGTTCGGCGACAGCATGTCCGACATCCATCGCCTCTACGACTACACGACCAAGAACTGGGGCGAGTCGGACCCGGGCCCGCCCAACTACGACGGCCGCTTCAGCGATGGCCTGGTGGGTGTGGAGTTCCTGGCGCAGAACCTCAAGCTGCCCCTCGTCAACTACGCCTTCGCCGGCGCCACCAGCGGTTACGACACGCTGCTGCTCATCCCCATGGGCATGCTGGTGCAGGTCAACGAATACCTGGCCAACCCGGGCGTCGTGCCTGAGGCTTCTTCCTTGTCGAAGTACGTGGTCAAGCCTGACAACCCCAAGGCCGACCCGCAGGCCTTGCACATGATCTGGACGGGCCCGGACGACTTCTACCGCATCCTGATCGGCATGACGCCGCTGACCGGCTACAACGTGGTCGACAACGTCAAGCTGGCGGTGAAGAACCTGTACGACGCGGGCGCGCGCTACTTCTTCATCCCCCTGATGCCCGACATCAGCATGACGCCCAGCGCCAAGCTGCACAACCTGTTCCAGCCGGGCTACATCTGGTCGGCCAAGTACTGCACGGACCAGTTCAAGAAGGACCTGACCAAGGCCTTGTCTGACCTGCGCACGAAGTACCCCGACGCGAAGATCATGTCGCACGACACGCTGGGCTTCATGCGCGAGCAGTTCGCCAAGGTGCAAGCCGAGGGCAAGAACATCACCGAGCCCTGCCGCACCGAAGGCACCTGGGACCCGGTGCGCATGGGCACGACCGGCGTGAAGGTGTGTGCCGACGTGAACAACTATGTGTTCTGGGACGGCAACCACCCCACTGCCTGGGTGAACAAGGTGTTGGCCGACGAGTGGACCAAGTACATCACGGTCAAGCCGTGACCCGCGTCGGGCTGCCCGGGAGGGCGGCCTGGTGTGACGGTGCCCCGATCGCCCCGGGGCACCAAGCTAGGGATGGAGGGGGGCTGGCCTGATGCGCTAGGCTTTGGATTCCATTCCATGAAATCCAGGGCGAGCGACCACCAGATGGCCGACACGTTGGCGACGCCGTCGCTGAGGACCTTCCTGTTGAGCCTGTTGTCGGGCTGGGCGGGCCATGTGGCACTGGCCACATCGGCCCTCTATGTCGTGGGCTACCTGGTGCTGCGCTTTCACCTCACGCAGCTGGGCGTGTTCACCGACCTCGCGGTGTTCGACGAGCGCTACCTGTTTGCGGGCGCCAACTTCCTGATCTACATGGCCTCGCGGGTGCCTGGCCTGGTGATGTTGGCCATGCCCGTGTACGCCCTGGGGCGGCTGGCCTGGCACCTGTGCCCTGCCGCCTGGCGCGAAACCTGGGCCGCGCCCTCGCCTTCGCCCGAGCGGCGCCTGTGGGTGGGCGTGTTGTGGACGGTGGCCTGCATCCAGCTGGTGATGTTGCAGCCCCTGGCCCTGATGGCCAGCCACGCGGGGCCCACTGTGGGCTGGGTGAGCGCCCTGGCGCTGGACGAGGGCGCCAAGGCCGTGTTTTTCACCGGCTTGCTGGCGGCGGCGGTGCTGTCGGTGGCGATGTTGCGCAACGTGTGGGCCGCCAGCCAGCCGCAGGCCGCCTGGCGTTTGGCCAGCCAGCTGCTGGCCTTGCTGGTGGGCATCCAGTTGCTCTTCCTGCCCATCGATTTCGGGCTGCTGGTGGCCAACAAGGCCATGGCCAGGGTCAACGCGGCGGGCACGCGGGCCTTGGCCCCCGGCGAAGCCGCCTGGTTGGCCTGGGAAGGCAAGGACACGGTCACCTTCCTGCTGTGCAAGCCATCGGGGCGCTACAGCCTGTTCAACACCGAGCGCAAGCAACTCGATGGCCTGGAAGTGGTGGGCAGCGACAGCCTGTTCGCCTTGCGCTTGCCGTCGGCCGCTTGCCCCACCGCTGGAGCCACACCGTGAACACCCCTTTGCTTCGTCGCCGTCGCCTGGCTTTGTGGGCCACCACCTGGGTGTGTGCTCCGGGCGTGTGGCCTGGCGTGGCGCTGGCGGCGCCACCGGCCGCGCCCAACCAGCTCAGCTTGATCGAACGCCTGTTGCAGATCACCGGCCTGTCGCTGGCCCCGGGGCAGTTGCGTGGGCTGGCCGACGTGCGCGGCGACGTGTGGGTGGCCAGCCTGGCTGGCGACACCGAACCCGTGCGCTGGACGCAGGGCGGTGGCCTGGTGTCGCCGGTCTTCGATGAGCAAGGCCGGGTCTATGTGGTGAGCGAAGACTGGCTGCTGCGGCTGGACGCGCCGCTGGCCAGGCCCAAGCGCCTGGTGCAGCTGCCCGACGTGCGCAAGCTGATCGGTGTGAGCGCTGGCGAAGTGATCTACCTGCGGCGCAACAACGCCCACCCGGTGGGCGCCTGGCCCGTGCGTGGGGGCGCCCCCACCGTGGTGCCGCTGGACGTGCAGGCGGCGCACGCCGCCCGGGTGCTCGGCAAGATGCGCAGCGAAGGCCGGGCCACGCCGGCCTTTCGCCTGCAACTCGAGGTGCAAAGCCGCGAAGACGAGCTGGGCGTCACGCAGTGGCACGACCTGGTGCTGCAACCGGCCGATGGGGGCCCGGCGCGCAACCTGAGTCACACCGACGGCCTGGACTGCGCCCAACCCGCGATCGAGCCCGCTGGCAAGCGCGTGGCCTGGATCCAGGTGCCGCGCTGAACAGGGGCCTCACTCGCAGCGGATGCTGATGCCCGCTGTGCTGACCAGGTTGTGCCAGATGCCCGCGCCCAGGCGGGCCAGGGCGTCTTCGCGGTCCTTGAAGGCAGCCTTCTTGCGTTCCTTCATGATGGTGTCGGCCACGGCGTCGTCCACCCCGGCCAGCGTCATGAGCTGCGCCTTGCTGGCGCTGTTGATGTTCATCGGCTTGCGTGCCACGCCGCCCAGCGAATAGTGGTCGAGGTTGGTGTCGATGGTGTTGGTCGTGCCCGAGCTGACCAAGGCGGTGCGGCTGCCGTCGTCGGCCACCACGTGGGCCACGCAGTTGATGCTGCGCGGCACGTTGGCTTCGGCGCGGATGATCGCGGCGATGTCGGCCGCGTCCTTCTTGGGCGTCCAGCTCTTGGCCACCTTGTCGGCCACGTCGGTGCGCGCCGGCTGGCCGTAGCTCACCGTCACCGTCAGGTTCACCGTCTTCTTCTGGTCGAGCACGGCCGTCTTCACGGTGTTCTCAAACGTGCGCAACATGGACACCGCACTGCGGTTGTTGCTGGCCTGCGTGAGCGGCGTGAGGTTGGCCCAGTCGGCCCCGGTGCCGCCCAGGTTGTCGTTGAGCAAGTGGCCGCGCACGTAGTAGCTGCTGCCGCCATCCTTGCGCATGGCCAGGGTTTCCCAGCCGCCGCTGCTGGCGGACGGGCCCG
>JBEEJT010000149.1:0-4774 GCA_041169085.1 Pseudomonadota bacterium
GCACGGCCAGGCGCAGGCTGCGGCTGTTGTTCAGTGCCAGGTCGATGGTGCCGCGCAGGCGCTCATCGCGGATCACGTCGCGCCAGCTCGTCTCGGCGTTGAGCTGCACGGTGGGGGCGGAGCCAGCGGTGGCGGCGCTGGCCGCGCTGGCGGGCAGGGCCGCCGGCACCACCGCCGTGCCCTGCTCCTGCCAGCTGGCAGGCACCGGCGCCTGCGGCTGGCTGTAGCCGGGGGCGAGGTTGGCGCAGCCCGACAGCAGCACCAGGGTGGCGGTGGCCAGGGCGATGGCCGAACGGGTGGAGATCAAGGTGTGGGCAGGCATCATGGCTGCTCCTGGGCAGGGGTCAGGTCAGGAAGGGGCGTGGGGGTGGCTTGGGCTGGAGCCTGGCGCTGGGCGCGTCGCTCGAAGAAGCCCCGCACGATCACGAAGAAGACGGGCACGAAGAACAGGCCGAGCACGGTGGCGGTGATCATCCCGCCCAGCACGCCAGTGCCGATGGCGCGGCGGCTGCCCGCGCCGGCACCCGTGGCGATGGCCAGGGGCAGCACGCCAAAGCCGAAGGCCAGCGAGGTCATGAGGATGGGGCGCAGCCGCATCTTCACCGCCTCCAGGGCCGACTCGACCAGGCCCACGCCCTGCTCCTGCAGGTGCTTGGCGAACTCCACGATCAGGATCGCGTTCTTCGCCGACAGGCCCACGGTGGTCAGCAGGCCCACCTGGAAGTACACGTCGTTGTTCAGGCCGGCGAGGGTGGTCAGGCCCAGGGCACCGAGCACGCCCAGGGGCACCACCAGCAGCACCGAGAAGGGGATGGACCAGCTTTCATACAGGGCGGCCAGGCAGAGGAAGACCACCAGCACCGACAGGGCGTACAGGGCCGGGGCTTGCGAGCCCGACAGGCGCTCCTGGTAGGACTGGCCGGCCCATTCGATGCCAACGCCCTGGGGCAGTTGCTGGACGATGTCTTCGACCGCGGCCATCGCCGTGCCCGAGCTCACGCCCTTGCCCGCCTCGCCCACGATCTCGAACGAGCCCATGCCGTTGTAGCGCTCCAGGCGCGGGGCCCCATAGGTCCAGTTGGTCGAGGCGAAGGCCGAGAAGGGCACCATGTCGCCAGCGCTGTTGCGCACGTACCAGCCCATGATGGCGTCCGAGGCCATGCGGTAGGGCGCATCGCCCTGCAGGTAGACCTTCTTCACGCGGCCGTTGTCGAGGAAGTCGTTGACGTAAGTGCCGCCCAGCGCGTACGACAGCGTGGTGTTGATGTCGCTGGTGGCCAGCCCCAGCGCGCCGGCCTTGTGGTCGTCCACGGTGATGCCGAACTGCGGGGCGTCGTCCAGGCCGCTGATGCGCACGTTGGCGAGCTGCGGGTTCTGGCGGGCCAGCTGCAAGAAGCGGTCGCGGGCCTTGACCAGGCCATCGTGGCCCAGGCCGCCGCGGTCCTGCAGCTCGACGGTGAAGCCACCGGCCGAACCCAGGCCACGCACGGTGGGCGGCGACATCACGAAGACCTGGGCGTCGCGCAGGGCGGCCATCTCCTTGTTGGCCCGCATGGCGATGTCGGCGGCGGCCTGGCCTTCGCCGGTGCGCTGCGCCCAGTCCTTGAGGCGGATGAAGGCGCGGGCCGTGGCCTGGTCGCCATTGAGGCCGGTCAGGGTCATGTAGCCGTCGATGTCGGCCTGCTGGCTCAGCCAGTTCTCGAAGGCCAGCACCGACTTCATCAGGCGCTCGTCGGTCGAGCCCGAGGGCAGGCGCACCTCGGCCATCAGCACACCCTGGTCTTCGGCGGGCAGGAAGGAGGTGGGCAGCTTGGCGTACATCAGGCCCACCCCAGCGAGGATGGCGGCGTACACCAGCATCATGCGGCCACCCCGGGCCACGGCACGCGAGGCCAGGCCGTGCACGCCATCGGTGGTGCGGTCAAAGCCGCGGTTGAAGCGGGTGAAGAAGCGGCCGAGCACACCACGCGCCTGGGGGCCGTGATCACCCTGGGCGATGGGGTGCAGCAGCGTGGCGCACAGGGCGGGCGTCAGCGACATGGCCACCGCCACCGACAGGGCCATGGCCGAGACCACGGTGATCGAGAACTGGCGGTAGATCACGCCGGTCGAGCCACCGAAGAAGGCCATGGGGATGAACACGGCCGACAGCACCAGGGCGATGCCCACCAGCGCGCCCGAGATCTCGCCCATCGACTGGCGCGTGGCCTCCTTGGGGCTGGCGCCGGTTTCGCGCATCACGCGCTCGACGTTCTCGACCACCACGATGGCGTCGTCCACCAGCAGGCCGATGGCCAGCACCATGCCGAACATCGTCAGGCTGTTGATCGAGTAGCCGAAGGTGGCCAGCACGCCAAAGGTGCCCAGCAGCACCACCGGCACGGTGATGGCCGGGATCAGCGTGGCGCGCCAGTTCTGCAAGAACAGGTACATGATGGCCACGACCAGGGCCACGGCCTCCAACAGGGTGATGACCACTTCCTTGATCGAGATCGTCACGAAGGGCGTGGTGTCGTAGGCCTGCACCGTTTCCAGGTGGTAGGGGAAGCCAGGCTGCAGCTCGGCGAGCTTGGCCTTGACCGTGTTGGCCACGCCGATCGCGTTGGCGCCGGTGGCCAGCTTCACGCCCAGGGCGGCCGAAGGGTGGCCGGCGTAGCGCGAGCTGATGGTGTAGCTCTCGCCACCCATCTCGACACGGGCCACATCACTCAGGCGCACCACCGAGCCATCGGTGGCGGTCTTGAGCACGATGTCCTTGAACTGCTGCACCGTCTGCAGCTTGCTGCGCGCGGTGATGGTCACGTTCAGCTGCTGGCCGGTGGTGGCGGGCAAGCCGGCGACCTGACCGGCCGAGACCTGCGTGTTCTGCGCCGTGATGGCACTGCTCACATCAGACGGCATCAACGCGTAGCTGGCCAGCTTGGCCGGGTCCAGCCAGATGCGCATGGCATGGCCGGTGCCCAGAACCTGCACATCGCCCACGCCTTCGAGGCGGCTGATGGTGTCGACCAGGTTGGCGTTGATGTAGTCGCCGATGTCGATGTTGGAGGCGCTGTTGTCCTTGGAGACGAAGGCCGTGACCATCAGGAAATCGGTGCCCGTCTTGGTGACGGTGATGCCCTGGCTCTGCACCACGGTGGGCAGACGAGTCTGGGCTTGTTGCAGCTTGTTTTGCACCTGCATCTGGGCCACGTCGGGGTTGGTGCCCGACTCGAAGCTCAGCGTGACGCTGGCCGAACCGGCCGACGAACTGGTGCTCTGCATGGACAGCAGGCCGTCCAGGCCCTTCATCTGCTGCTCGATGACCTGGGTCACCGAGTCTTCGATGGTCTTGGCCGAGGCGCCGGGATAGGTGGCGCTCACCGTCACGCGCGGCGGCGCGATGTCGGGGTACTGCTCCAGCGGCAGGGTGTTGATCGACAAGGCGCCGGCCAGCATCACCACGATGGCCAGCACCCAGGCGAAGATGGGGCGGTCAATGAAAAAGCGCGACATGATCAGCCCCCTTCACTGTGCGGTGGCTGAGGCCGCAGCCTCGGCCACCTTGGCCGCGCCAAGCGCTGCGGACACGGCCTGTGCCTGCACCACGTCGCCTGCCTTGACCTTGACGTTGCCTTCCACGATCACCTGGTCACCGGCCTGCAGGCCCGAGGTGACCAGCCAGCGGTTGCCCACCTGACGGTTGGTCACGATGGCCCGCTGGGCGGCCTTGTGCTGCGCATCGACCACCAGCACGCTGGCGCCACCGTTGCGGTCGCGGCTCACGGCCTGTTGCGGCACCAGCAGGGCCGACTGGGCCTGTGCGGTGGCCAGCACGGCACGCACGTACATGCCGGGCAGCAGCAGGCCGTTGGGGTTGGGCACCACGGCGCGCAGGGTGATGGCGCCGGTGCTGGTGTTGACCGACACGCCGGCGAAGCGCAGCCTGGCTTCTTGCGGGTAGGTGCTGCCATCTTCGAGGATGAGCTTGACGGCCACCTCGTCCTCGCTGACCTGGTGCAACTGGCCTTGGGCCAGGTCCGCCTTCAGGCGCAGCAGCTCGGCGCTGGACTGGGTGATGTCCACCTGGATGGGGTTGATCTGGCGCACGGTGGTGAGCGCCGTGGTCTGCTCGGCGGTCACCAGGGCGCCCGGCGTCACGCTGGAGACATCGACCAGGCCACTGATGGGGCTGGTGATGCGGGTGCGGGCCAGGTTGATGCGGGCCGTGGCCAGCGTGGCCTGCGCCGACGCGACATCGGCCTTGGCCTGGGCCACCGCGGCCTCGGCGTCTTCATAGGTTTGCTGTGGCGTGGCCTGGATGCGCAAGAGCGCGGCCTGGCGCCGGGCCGTGAGCTGGCTGGCGGACAGCGTGGCTTGCGCCTTGGCCAGCGCGGCCTGGGCGCTGTCGACGCTGGCCTGGTAGCTGGCGGCATCGATCTGGTAGAGCACCTCGCCGGCCTTGACGTGCGCGCCCTCGGTGAAGGTGCGGCGCTGGATCAGACCACCCACCTGGGGGCGGATCTCGGCGACCAGCGGGGAGGTGGTGCGGCCGCTCAGCTCGGTGGTGATGTCGAGGTGCTCTGGCGCCATCACCACCACGCCGACGGGCGTGGCACGCGGGGCCTGGGCGGTGGAGGGGGATTGGGCCTGGGCGCGGTCACCGCAAGCGCTCAAGGTGAGCGAGAGGCCCAGTGCGGCGGCCGCGGCCAGGACCAGGGTGCGGTGAGCGAAGCGGGGCGCTGAAGGCGCGTTGGTTGACACAGACATGGCAGACACTCGGCGAGGAATCTTG
>JBEEJT010000150.1:0-7416 GCA_041169085.1 Pseudomonadota bacterium
CTCGCGCTCGTTGACCAGGCCGAAGTTGACGCGCTTGTTGTTGTAGACGACCAGGCCATACAGCGTGGCGCGCTCAAGCGCCACCACCTCGGCGGCCTTTTTTTCCCAGTGCGGCTCGAGCAGCTGTTTTTTCAGCAGGTGCCCGCCCATGGACACCAGCCAGGGTACCTCGATGTTGGCCACGCCGCGCCCGTACAGCTTGGTGGTCTCGACCAGCTCGGCCGCCAGGATCCAGCGCCCCGGCTTCTTGCTCAGGTTGGCGCCCGGGTGCTTCCAGAACTTGATGCCGCGCGCGCCCAGGTACCAGTCTTCATCGTCTGACTTGCAGCCCACGTTGCCCAGCAGGCCGGAGAGCAGCGACAGGTGCACCTGCTCATAGGTGGCGGGGCTGCCGTTCAAGCGCCAGTTGTGCTCGGCCACCACGGTGTGCAGCTGGCTGTACACGTCTTTCCACTCGCGCACGCGGCGGGGATTGATGTAGTGGTCGCGCAGCAGGGCTTCGTACTTGCGGTGGCTGAGCTTGTGCTTTTCAGGGGCGCCGGGCTCGTGGTGGCCGTGGCCGCCTCGGCTCTCGTCCAGCCACTTCCACAATTTCAGCGTGCCCATGAACTCCGACTTCTCGTCGTCGAACTGCTTGTGCTTCTGGTCGGCTTGGGTCTGCTGGTCGATCGGCCGGTCGCGCACGTCCTGCACGCTCAAACTGGCGGCGATCACCAGCACCTCGGCCAGGGCCTGGCGGTCTTTGGCTTCGAGGATCATGCGGCCCACGCGCGGGTCCAGCGGCAGGCGGGCCAGGTCCATGCCCAGCTTGGTGATCTGGTTGTCGTCGTCGACCGCGCCCAGCTCGTTGAGCAGCTGGTAGCCGTCGGCAATGGCCTTGCGCAGCGGCGGCTCGATGAAGGGGAAGTCTTCCACATGCCCCAGGTGCAGCGACTTCATCCGCAAGATCACGCCCGCCAGCGAGCTGCGCAAAATTTCCGGGTCGGTGAAGCGCGGACGGGCGTTGAAGTCCTTCTCGTCGTACAGGCGGATGCAGATGCCGTTGGCCACGCGGCCGCAGCGGCCGGCGCGCTGGTTGGCCGCCGCCTGGCTGATGGGCTCGACCTGCAGCTGTTCCACTTTGTTGCGGACGCTGTAGCGCTTCACGCGCGCGCTGCCGGCGTCGATCACGTCGCGGATGCCGGGCACCGTCAGCGAGGTCTCGGCCACGTTGGTGGCCAGCACGATGCGGCGGCCATTGCCCGTCTGGAAGACGCGGTCTTGCTCTTGCTGGCTCAGCCGTGCGAACAGGGGCAGCACCTCGGCGATCGTGCGGTGCTCGGCCAGGTGCTTGCGCAGGTGGTCGGCGGCTTCGCGGATTTCGCGCTCGCCGGGCAGGAAGACGAGGATGTCACCCGAGCCCTCGCGCCAGAGTTCGTCGGTGGCGTCGGCGATGGCTTCGTTGAGGCCGTACTCGCGGCTGTCTTCGAATGGGCGGTAGCGCTGCTCGACCGGGAACAGCCGGCCCGACACCATGATGATGGGCGCGGGCCCCTTGGCCGATTCGAAGTGCTTGGCAAACCGGTCGGCGTCGATGGTGGCCGAGGTGACGATGATCTTCAGGTCCGGCCGGCGCGGCAGCAGCTGGCGCAGGTAGCCCAGCAGGAAGTCGATGTTGAGGCTGCGCTCGTGGGCCTCGTCGATGATGATGGTGTCGTAGGCGCGCAGGTCCGGGTCGCCCTGGGTCTCGGCCAGCAAGATGCCGTCGGTCATCAGCTTGACGCTGGCACCCGGCTGCAGCCGGTCCTGGAAGCGCACCTTGTAGCCCACCACCTCGCCCAGCGGCGAGTTCAGCTCTTCGGCGATGCGCTTGGCCACGCTGGAGGCCGCGATGCGGCGCGGCTGGGTGTGGCCGATCAGCTTCGGCCGCTTGCCATGCTCGCGCGGCTGGCCCCAGCCACCCCGGCCCATGGCCAGTGCGATTTTCGGCAGCTGCGTGGTCTTGCCCGAGCCGGTTTCGCCGCAAACGATGATGACCTGGTGCTCGCGGAGGGCGGCTTCGATCTCGTGGCGTTTGCCAGAGACGGGCAGGCTTTCGGGGAAGGTGATGGGCGGGCGCTCGGGGGCAGACATCGGGCAGGTGCGGAGGTGGGGCGCCGATTATCTCAGTGGCCCACAGCGGTGCGCCCAATGAGAAAGGCGCCACAAGGGCGCCCTGCGAAACGGGGGGAATGACAGATCAGGCTACGCGACGGCGGCGAGCCAGCCCAGCCACGGCCAAACCGGCCAGTGCCAGAGCGCAGGTTTGGGGCTCCGGCACGGCGGCGACGTCGCCGGGGTGAACAGCCCAAGCCGCCATCTCAAAGCCCATGTCCGCGAAGACCTGGGAGCCGTCTCGGACATCGAACCTCCAAGCGTCGTCGCTCGGGGTCGGATGCCAGTTGCCACGAATGGCTATGCCGTTTGCCACCTCCAAATTGAACCAATAGAACAAGTACTGAACGTTTTTGAATGGGCCTGTGTTGATCAAGCCCCACCCGCTTTGGACCTCGCCAGACTCGTTGAGGTAGCCCTTGTTGCCCAGGGTGACGTAGTACAGATGCGCGAATTCAGAGATGCCAGGGCTCACGTTGTAGCCGCAATCTGAGTCTCTGAAGCCCCAGTTGCAACCTGGCGTGCCTGTATCCACCATTGTGGGCAGACGCCAGTCGGTGATGCCGTTCAGGTTCAGGTTGGCAACCCAGGCTTTAGCCGCATGCCAGCTCATGCGGCCATCAGCGTCATAGCCGCTGGATTGGGCGTAGTTGGCATCGGTCATCCAGGTGAGGTTCAAAGCCGTGTCGTAATAAGCCTCAAAGCCGTTGGCGGCATTGCCGTCCAGATCGCGGCCTTGCAGTGTCGTTTGCCAAGTGCCCTGATTGGGCACGCCTGCAGCTTGGGCCTGGGCCGCAGCAACCACAGTCAGCGCCGCAGCGGCCGTTGTGGCCACTCGCGCACCGCGCGTGAAATCACCAAGGAAGGAAGCCATTTGATCACTCCTGATTTCATGTATCGATTTACTGATTCCCCGCAAACCGCACATGGGTTTAGCTTACCTATCCGCCTGGCACCACCCTGTGTTTGCGGGGAAACGAACTGCAAAGGCGGCGCAGCAAACCCAGCACTACTCTTGTGCCCAACATTGTTGGCGCGACCGATCCTTGGCAATCTTTGCCATTGCTGCTATCTTCGCGGTCATGACCACCACCATGAACATCTCCTTGCCAGACAGCATGAAGGCCTTTGTGGACGAACGCGTCAAATCGCGTGGTTACGGCTCGCACAGCGAATACTTGCGCGACCTCGTGCGCAAGGATGAACTGGAAGCCAGCAAAGACGCGCTGCGTGCGATGGTGGCCGAAGGGCTCTCTTCGCCGCCTGGGCTGCCCTGGGGCGAATTCAAAGCAGAGCTGATGGCACGCGCTCAAGCCACACAGCCCAAGCCTGCCAAACGGCAAAAGTGACGAGTCTGAACCAGGCATGAAGCCACGCGCCCTGAGGCTGGCCGCCCAGAACGACATTGAACGGGCCTTCTCGCACTACCTGGATGCAGCCGGGGCCGATGTGGCTGTGGGCTTTCTGGATGAGGTTGACGGCGCACTGAGCCACCTGGAAACCCACCCGGCCACCGGATCGCCACGCTATGGAGAGTTGTGCGAGGTGCCGGGGCTGCGCATGTGGGCGCTCAGCCGGTTTCCTTATGCCTTGGTCTACGTTGAACAAGAAGCCTGTCTGGACGTGCTGCGCGTGCTGCATCAACACATGGACATCCCAGCCCGCGTGGCCGACCTCCTCTGATAGGCAGGCTTCCGCCCCCTTCTTGCCGCTACCATTTGGTCTGCGCGCCTGTCACGGCGACGCTCGCCCTGATTTCGCACCGAACGCCCCAACGCCCTCCCCATGGATCTGGTCTTCCCCCACACCTTCGTGCCCTGGTTCCGCTCGGTGGCGCCGCACATCCACGCCCACCGGGGCAAGACCTTCGTGGTGGGCATCTCGGGCGAGCTGATCGCCGCCGGCAAGCTCGCCAGCTTCGTGCAAGACCTGGCGCTGATGCACGCCATGGGCATCAACATCGTGCTGGCCCACGGCTTTCGGCCCCAGCTGGAAGAGCAGCTGCGCCTCAAGGGCCAGGAGTCGCGCTTCAGCCACGGCATGCGCATCACCGACGCCGTGGCGCTGGACTGCGCCCAAGAGGCCGCCGGCCAGCTGCGCTACGAGATCGAGGCGGCCTTTTCGCAAGGGCTGCCCAACACGCCCATGGCGGGCGCCTCGGTCAGCGTCATTTCGGGCAACTTCGTGACCGCCCGGCCTGTAGGCATCGTCGACGGCATCGACTTCATGCACACCGGCCTGGTGCGCAAGATCGACGCCATGGCCGTGCAGCGTGCCATCAACACCGGCGCCCTGGTGATGCTGTCGCCGTTTGGCTTCTCGCACACCGGTGAGGCCTTCAACCTCAGCATGGAAGACGTGGCCACCAGCGCGGCCGTGGCCCTGCAGGCCGACAAGCTGATCTTCGTGACCGAGGTGCGCGGCATCCTGCAAGGCATCGTGGCTGAGCCCCACCTGGCCGCCGAGCTGGAAGCCAAGCAACACGACCCCGATGTGGAGATCGACCAGGAACTGGCCCTGGCCGACGCCAAGCGCCTGCTGGCCGCCCTGCCCAACCCCAGCCAGCCCACCGACACGGCGTTTTACCTGCAGCACGCCGTCAAGGCCAGCGAAGGCGGCGTCGAGCGGGTGCACATCATCCCGTTCAAGGTCGATGGCGCGCTGCTGATGGAGGTGTTCACCCACGACGGGGTGGGCACCATGATCGTCGACGAAAAGCTGGAGAGCCTGCGCGAGGCCACGCCGGACGACGTGGGCGGCATCCTGCAGCTCATCGAGCCCTTCGAGCAGGACGGCACCCTGGTCAAACGCAGCCGCACCGAGATCGAGCGCGACATCACCCAGTACACGGTGATCGAGCACGACGGCGTGATCTTTGGCTGCGCCGCGCTCTACCCCTACCCCGAAGCCGGCACCGCCGAGATGGCCGCACTGACCATCTCGCCCAGCGTGCAGGGCCAGGGCGACGGCGAACGCATCTTGAAGCGCATTGAGCAACGCGCTCGGGCAATGGGCCTGACCACACTGTTTGTTTTGACTACGCGTACCATGCACTGGTTCATCAAACGTGGTTTCGCCCCGGTCGACCCCAACTGGCTGCCCGAGGCCCGCAAACGGATCTACAAATGGGACCGTCGCTCACAGGTGCTGGTCAAGCCCCTGAAGTGACCCCCGCATTCACCCTCTCTGGAATTCCTGCCATGGCACGCACCATCTTCTGCAAGCACCTCAACAAGGAAGGCGAAGGCCTCGATTTCGCGCCGTACCCGGGCGAGTTGGGCAAGCGCATTTACAACGAGATCAGCAAGGAAGCCTGGCAGCTGTGGATGAAGCACCAGACCATGCTGGTCAATGAGAACCGCCTGAACCTGGCCGATGCCCGCGCCCGCCAGTACCTGGCCCGCCAGATGGACCAGTTCTTCTTCGGTGAAGGCGCCGAGCAGGTGCAAGGCTACGTGCCCCCCAGCCAGGCTTGAGGCGCGTTCGCCCCACAGCACAGCCGCCTGAGGGCGGCTTTTTCACGCCTGAACGAGGGGGCGTCGACGGGGGAACGTGTGACCCGGCAGAATCTACGAGAAAATATTATGTTTTCATCGTCACCTGCCTCCCGCATGCTGGACACCCCCATCGACACCGACACCTTGCGCACCGCCGCGGCCGATGCCGTGGGCCTGCTCAAGCTGCTGGCCAACGAAGACCGGCTGCTGCTGCTGTGCCACCTCACCCAGGGTGAATGCAGCGTGGGCGAGCTGGAAGCCGCCCTGGGCATCGTGCAGCCCACGTTGTCCCAACAACTGGGCGTGTTGCGCCGAGACGGCCTGGTCAGCACACGCCGCCAAGGCAAACAAATTTTTTACAGCGTGAACCCCGGGCCCAGCCTGGAGGTGTTGCAGCTGCTCTACCGGCTCTACTGCCCCCGTTGAACATGCTGCCCAACATGCAAGAGGCGGCGTTCACGCCGGGTTCGGCTTTGCTGGGTGGCGCCCTCATTGGCCTGGCGGCCGCCCTCCTCGCCCTGGCCAACGGCCGCGTGGCGGGCATCAGCGGCATCTTGGCCGGCCTGCTGCGCCCTCAAGCGGGCGATGTGGGGTGGCGCTGGGCCTTCCTGGGTGGCCTGGCCCTGGCGGCAGCGGTGATCCAGGGCTTGGCCCCCTGGCTGGGCGGCTTGCCCGGCTGGCCCGCCCTGGTGGCCGGCCGCAGCGGCGCCAGCACGGCGCTGCTGGTGGTGGCGGGACTGCTGGTGGGGTGGGGCACGCGCCAAGGTTCGGGTTGCACCAGCGGCCATGGCGTGTGTGGCATGGCGCGGCTGTCGCCCCGCTCGATCGTGGCCACGCTGTGCTTCATGGCCACGGGCGTGCTGAGTGTCGGCGTCTTGCGCCACTTCCTGTGGGTGGGCACACCATGAGGCGCCTCTTCACCGCCGGCCTCGCAGGCTTGCTGTTCGGCCTGGGCCTCATCGTCTCCGGCATGACCCAGCCTGCCAAGGTGCAAGGCTTCCTCGACCTGGCCGGCGCCTGGGACCCGTCTCTCGCTTTCGTCATGGTGGGTGCCATCTCGGTGGCCGCACTGGGCTTTGCGCTCGAGCGTCGCCAACACCCCGCCGCACCGCTGGGCGAGTGCGGCGTGCCCAACCCGCCACGGGGCATCGATCGATCGCTCGTGCTGGGCAGCCTCACCTTCGGCGTGGGCTGGGGCCTGGCCGGCTTTTGCCCCGGCCCCGCCCTGGTGGCGCTGAGCGCCGGCCAGTGGCAAGCCGCGGTGTTCGTGGCCGCCATGCTCGTGGGCATGGTGGCCCACCAGGTGCTGCGGCGCGATGCGACCTGAGCCTGCCCCTCCACCCCCTGCGCTGCTTCGGCCGATCAGGCCGGCATCAGGAAGTCGCGGCTCACGCCAAAGCCCAGGTCGCTCACGCGGTCGAGGAACTGCGTGAGGTAGGCGTGCAGGCCGGTGGCCAGGATCTCGTCGATGCGGGCGAACTGCAGGTCGGCACGCAAGCGGCCGGCACGGCGCAGGGTGTCGTGGCTGTGGTCGTTGGCCACGGCGATGAGGTTGTTCTCGACCTCGTTCATGCAGTAGACCAGCGAGCGCGGCATTTCGGCACGCAGGATCAGCAACTCGGCCACCTTCTCGGGGCGGATGACGTTGCGGTAGACCTTGCGGTAGACCTCGAAGGCCGACACGCTGCGCAGCAGCGATGACCAATGGTAGAAATCGACCTCTTTGGCCTCGTTGCCCAGGCCAGAGCCAAAGAACTCGGTGTTGCGGGCGTGGAACTTCACGTCC
>JBEEJT010000151.1:0-2769 GCA_041169085.1 Pseudomonadota bacterium
GCCGGCATCACCGACGAGGCCAGCGCCATCGAGGCCCTGGGTCACCAGCCCCGCCTGGTCACCGGGTCTTTCGAGAATTTCAAGCTGACCTGGCCGGACGACTTCGCCCTCGCCGAACGCCTGCTGCGCAGCGCCTGAGCCACCTCTGGTGCGGGCCACGGCGCACCACCGGTCAGCGCCCATGAAAAAACCCGGCACGGGGCCGGGTTGGAGCAGGCAAGAGGCCCGTGGGTTGAGGCGGTGATGCCTCACCTCACCTCACCACGAGGTTTCGTGATCCGGCGTGGCCTTGATGCGGTGGATCGACAGGTCGGCGCCCTCGAACTCTTCTTCCTGCGTCAGACGCAGGCCCATCAGCTTGTGGATCAGGCCGTAGACGATGCCGCCCGTCAGCAGCGCGAAGACCACCACCAGCAGGGTGCCCAGCAGTTGGGTGCCCAGGTTCACGCCACCGGCCCCACCCAGGCCCGTCTGCCCGAAGATGCCAGCAGCGATGCCACCCCAGGCGCCACACAGGCCGTGCAGCGGCCAGACGCCCAGCACGTCATCGATCTTCCACTTGTTCTGCACCAGGGTGAACATGGTCACGAAAATGGCACCGGCCAGGCCGCCCACGACCAGCGCGCCAGCCGGATGGAAGATGTCGGAGCCCGCGCACACGGCCACCAGACCGGCCAGAGGGCCGTTGTAGGCAAAGCCAGGGTCGTTCTTGCCCATCAGCACGGCCACCAGGGTGCCACCCACCAGGGCCATCAGCGAGTTCACCGCCACCAGGCCCGAGATCTTGTCGATCGTCTGGGCGCTCATCACGTTGAAGCCGAACCAGCCCACGGCCAGGATCCACGAACCCAGCGCCAGGAATGGGATGCTCGAAGGCGGGTGGGCCGACATCTCGCCGTTCTTGCGATAACGGTTGCGGCGCGCGCCCAGGATCAGCACCGCCGGCAGCGCGATCCAGCCGCCAAAGGCGTGCACGACCACCGAGCCGGCAAAGTCATGCAGTTGTCCGCCGGTGACCGCCTGCAGCCAGTCCTCGAAGCCGAACTTGTTGGCCCACACCGCACCCTCCACGAGCGGGTAGAAGACGCCCACGATCACGGCCGTGGCCAGCAATTGCGGCCCGAACTTGGCCCGTTCCGCGATGCCACCGGAAATGATGGCCGGGATGGCGGCGGCAAAGGTCAGGAGGAAGAAAAACTTCACCAGGGCGTAGCCATTGTTGGCCGCCAGGGTGCCGGCGCCGGTAAAGAAGTCCACGCCATAGGCCACGGTGTAGCCCACAAAGAAGTAGGCGATGGTCGAGACACAGAAGTCCACCAGGATCTTGACCAGGGCGTTGACCTGGTTCTTGTGGCGCACTGTGCCGAGTTCGAGGAAGGCGAAGCCCGCGTGCATCGCCAGCACCATCACGGCGCCCAGGAGGATGAAGAGCGCGTCAGCGCCTTGTTTGAGTTGGTCCATGCTGCAAAGTCCAGAAAGAACGTGGCGGCGCACCGCCTTGGGGTGGTTGCGCCGCCTTGGGTCACGACGCACCAAATAAAAGCAATTTGCATGCCCGCTATTGGGGCGATATTTGACGGTGGGCGCCGAAATGGCCTCCATCGTGCGCGCCGTGTTGGTGCATTGCAGACGTGGGTGGTGCCGATGTCGGTGGCGTGTCCCAACTCGGTGCGGGCTGTGCCTGTTGGCGTGGTCTGCGGGCGTGGCGTGCTTGCAGCGACAATCCCCCCATGGCGCAACCCTCTCACCGCACACCATGAACCCACCCGCACTGCGCGTCGGCGAAGGCTGGGACACCCACGCCCTCGTCACCGGTCGTCCGCTCATCCTGGGCGGCGTCACCATCCCGCACACCCACGGCCTGCTGGGGCACTCAGATGCCGACGCCTTGGCCCACGCCATCACCGATGCGCTCTTGGGCGCGGCTGGCCTGGGCGACATCGGCCGGCATTTTCCGGACACCGACCCGCAGTTCAAGGGCGCCGACTCGGTCGTGCTTCTCCAGGAGGCGGCGCGCCGCGTGGGTGCAGCCGGCTGGGGCATCTGCAATGTCGACACCACCATCGTGGCCCAGGCACCGAAGATGGCCCCACACATCCCCGCCATGCGCGAACGCATCGCCGCGGCCCTGGGCCTGGCGTCGGATCAGGTCAATGTGAAGGCCAAGACGGCCGAAAAAATGGGCCCGGTGGGCGAGGGCCGGGCCATCGAGGCCCGCGCCGTCTGCCTGCTTTACAAGCGCTGAGCCGGGGGCTCAGGGCGCCCGCTTCAGCTTGATGTGGGCGATCAGCCCGCCGCCGGGCGCATTCGCCAGCTCGAAGCCGCCGCCCATGCGCTGCAGGGCCTTGTCCACGATGGCCAGGCCCAGGCCGGCACCCGTGGCAGCCGTGCGTGCTGCGTCACCGGGAAGAACGGCGTGGTCAGCTGCGAGAGCTTCTCCGGTGCCACACCCGGGCCGTGGTCGCGCACGCTCAGGATCACCCACGCGCCCGAGCGCATGTAGCTCACGTCCACGTTGGTCACGCCGGTGTAGGTGTTGCGGCCATAGCGGCGCGCGTTTTCGAACAGGTTGGTCAGCACGCGGCTGAGTTCGGTCTCGTCGGCCATCACCTTGGTGTCGATGGGCAACTTGGCCGTGATGCGGATGCGCTTGGTGTCGCGGAACTGGCTGATCGACTTGTCGACCACGCTGGACACGTGCACCGGCATCAGCTCGACCTCGCCCGGGCGGGCGTAGTCCATGAACTTGTCGATGATGGCGTCGAGCTG
>JBEEJT010000152.1:0-7810 GCA_041169085.1 Pseudomonadota bacterium
CGATTCCCCGGCGCTGGACCTGCCTGCCAGCCGCCCCCCTGCCCACCCCGCTTGCGAGCGGGGCAGGGGAGCCGCTGTCCGCCGCCGCCCGCGAAACCGATGGGCCGGGTGGGGGCGCAAACTGACCTGGGCGCTGGCTGTTGCCCTGTTGGCCTTCCTGGCCTTCGGCTTGAGCGTCGGTCGGGCTTTCGACAGCGTGCGGGTGATGGCGTCGGCCCACCGGTTGGGGCCGGCCGTGGAGGCGCGCGCCCAGGCGTTGTTGCAAGCCGTCAACGAAGCGGCCCGCCAGCGCGAAGACGCACGCCTGGAGCGGGTCAATGATTTCTTCAATGAGCGGGTGCTGTATCGGGACGACAGCGAAACCTGGGGCGTGGTGGACTATTGGTCTTCGCCACTGGAAACCTTGCTCAAAGGCCAGGGTGATTGCGAAGATTACGCCATCGGCAAGTATTTTTCCCTGATTGCCTCTGGCGTGCCCAGTGCCAAGATGCGTTTGGTATATGTCCGAGCGCAGGTCGCAGGGGGCATCCAGGCCCACATGGTTTTGGCCTATTACCCTTATCCCAGTGCCGAGCCCATGATCCTGGATAACTTGATCGCTGAAATCCGACCGGCCTCAGGCCGACCTGACCTGGCGCCGGTGTTCAGCTTCAATGCCGAAGGGTTGTGGCAAGGTGTTTCGGGTGCCAGCGCCGGAGACCCGGCCGCTCGTTTGTCAAAATGGCGAGAAGTGATCGCCAAGGCGAAGGCCGAAGGCTGGTGGTGAAGCCGCTGAAAGTGAAATGCGCATGTCCTTGATTCGACAGATCTGGCTGCTGATTGTCGTGACGCTGGTGTTGGCGTTCGCGGGCAGCTTCGGCGTGTGGATCGTTTCTGCCCGGTCGTACCTCGAAACGCAGTTGCGGCTGAAAAACGCGGACAACGCGCAGTCGCTGGCTTTGACGTTGTCGCAGCAAAAAGGCGACTTGCCCGCCATGGAGCTGGCCTTGTCGGCCATGTTTGACACGGGCTTTTACCAGCGCATCACCCTGAAGGACGCTGGTGGGCGGCCGGTGGTTTCGCGTGAAGCGCGCAACGTGTTGCTCGAAGACGCCCCGCCTGCCTGGTTTTTCGAGCTGGTGCCTGTGGAATCGCAAATGGGCGTGGCCCAGGTGTCCGATGGCTGGCGTGCGCTGGGCTCGGTCGAGGTGGTGAGCCAGTCCGGCTTTGCCCATGCCCAACTGTGGCAGGGCTGCGCCAAGACGGCGGGCTGGCTGGCGGTGTTGGGCGTGCTGTCGAGCCTGGTGGCCGTGGCGGGGGTGAAACGCATCCGCGCGCCGCTGGACGCCACGGTGGCCCAGGCCAAGGCGTTGATGGAGCGCCGCTTCCTGACGGTGCGTGAGCCTGCGGTGCCGGAGTTGGCGGCCCTGAGCCAGGCGATGAACGCCGTGGTGTTGCGCCTCAAGACGGTGTTCGAAGAACAATCCAGCCAGGTGGAGCAACTCCGCCAACAGGCCCATTGCGACGCGCTCACCGGTTTGTCACACCGCCGGCATTTCATGATGCAGCTCTCGTCCGCGTTGCAGTCTGAATCGGGGTCGGGCACAGGCATGGTTTGCCTCATCCGACTGGTTGATTTGGCCGGCATCAACCGCGTGCTGGGCCACCGCATGACCGACGCCTTGTTGCAGCGCCTGGCCTCGACCTTGCGAGAAGTGGTCCACGGCCAGCCCGAGGTGGCACTGGGGCGCCTCAATGGCGGTGACTTCGCGCTGTGCATGACCGAAGCCGGGCAGCGCTTGCCAGAGCCCGCACGCTTCGTGGACGCACTGCGCAGCACGTTCGGCGAGCTGGCCGTGCCGGTGCATGTGGTGATGGGCGCGGTGCCCTGGGAGCGGGGCATGACCCTGCAGCAAGTGCTGTCTGCTGCCGACTCGGCCTTGGCGCGAGCCGAAGCGCGGGGCGGCTACGCGGTGGAGCATGTGCAGGACACCAAGGCGGGCGGCCTGGTGCTGGGCGAAGACGCCTGGCGCCAGCGCCTCAATGCAGCCCTGGACGCCCGTCGCCTGCAACTGGTGGCCTACCCGGTGGTGGACCGCCAGATGATGTTGGTGCACCACGAGTGCCCCATGCGCTTGCAGCTGGAAGAAGGCGGTGCTTACGAAGCCGCACACCTGTGGCTGCCCATGGCCCAGCGCACGGGCTTGATTGGCCGCATCGATGAGCAGGCGGTGAGCCTGGCGCTCAAGGCGATCGCGGAAGACGGCCAGCAGCGCAGCGTCAACCTGTCGCCGGCATCCCTGGCCGACAGCGGGTTCGTGCCGCGTTTGCGGGGGCTGTTGGCGCAGGCGCCTCGCGAAGCGCGGCAGCTGTGGCTGGAGGTGGCCGAAGTGGCCGCCATCGACCGTTTCGAACAGGTGCGCGAGTTGTGCAAGCAACTCCGGCCCCTGGGGGCTCGCATCGGGCTCGAACACGCGGGTGAAAAGCTCACCCGCATCGAACTGCTCTTTGAGGTGGGCCTGGACTACGTCAAGCTCGACGCTTCGGTGGTGCAGGGCGTCTCTCAAGACGCCAACCGTGCGGCCTTCGTGTCGGCCACCGTGGGCATGTTGCATGGCCTGGGCCTGCTGGTGATGGCCGAGGGCGTGACCGAGACCGCCGACATCCCGGCGCTCAAACAGGCAGGTGTCGACGGCTGGACGGGCCCTGCCGTCCGCCTCAGCGACTGACACCACGCTTCACCGCTGAACCAAGCACAAGGCCCGCTCTGCGCGGGCCTTGGCTTTTGGGGACTTGTCTCTCTCGGTCTTCGACTTGCTCTTGCGCTTGCGCTCGCTCCTGCGAGTGGCTTGCGTTGTGGGGCTTCAGGCCGCTGCGTGGTGCAGGAACTCGCCCGGGATGCGCTGACTTTCGGTGGCGCCGGTTTCGTCGGTCCAGATGATGCGCAGGTCGGGCGAGGGCGCGTCGTGCAACACCACGCCGGGCGGCAGTTCGATGCACAGGGTGGACAGCACTTCGTTGATGCAGTCGGTGTCCAGGCCCTTTTCGTCCTTGGGCACGATGGCCAGGTGGAGCGAGTGGTTGCCGTCGATCTTCAGGTGCGCGTTGACCAGGTCGTTGGTGGACACGGCGATGGCACCCAGGAAGCGTGCGGGGTGGAAGGCGGGGTCGAGGCCCTGGGCGTGGCCCTGCTTGAGGAACTGACGCTTGAGTTGGCGTTGGCCGGGCAGCGGGCAGGCGGCGACCAGCTTCAACGGGTCGGCGAGCTCGATGTCGACGCGGACGTATTCCGGCTCTTCCACGTGCACGTCCACGTGGTCATCTTGCGAGAAGACCAGCAGGTCGTCGACGTGGGCGGTGTTCGGGGCAGCGGGGCTTTGGGTTTGGATCGAGGCGTTCATGATGGGGCCTGTTCTGCGCTGACTTGGGCTGTTGTTTCGCCTTCAGCATAAGTTCAGGCCCCTTGAATGGCCACCCCTGGCGGGCTGTCGCCCGTGAAGCCTCGCACACGCAAGGCTGAAAAATCTGGCAAATCTGCGATCGGCTGAGCAGGGTGTGCGGTTTTTGCAGATTGGCCGATCGGCTCAACGCTCGCGCAAGGCGTAGCTGTGTGCCTTCAGGACAGGCTTGAGCAGGTAGGACATCACGGTCTTCTTGCCGGTGAGGATGTCGACCTCGGCCGTCATGCCCGGGATGATGGGCATCTTCTCGGAGAAGTTGACCTGCTTGGTGCGCACACGCACCATGTAATAGGTGTTTTGGCCGCGTTCGTCCGTGACGGTGTCCGGGCTGATGTTTTCGACCACCGCGTCCAGGCCGCCGTAAATGCCGAAGTCATAGGCGGTGAACTTCACCGTGGCCGGCTGGTTGGGGTGGATGAACGCGATGTCGCGCGGCTGCACTTTGGCTTCCAGCACCAGCGTGTCGTCCAGCGGCACGATTTCAACGATGTCCTTGCCTGGGGTGACCACGCCACCCACCGTGTTGGCCAGCAGGCGTTGCACGCGGCCGCGCACCGGCGACTTCACTTGCGACTTGTCGACCTTGTCGGCCAGGGCCACGGCGCCTTCGTTGATCGCGTTCAGGCGGCCGAGCGTTTCAGACAATTCCTTGCGGGCATCGTTGCGGAAGGCCAGTTCCGTTTCCTGGATCTTGCGATGGGCTTCGCCGATCGCGGCCTTGGCGCGAGCGATCTGGGCCGTGGCCTGCTCGCGCTCACCGCGGGCGCGCGTCACGTCTCGCTCCAGCCGCAGCACATCGACTTCCGAAACGGCGCCCGTGGCCAGCAGGGGGCGGGTCTTGGCGAGTTCCTGTTGCGACAGCTCCAGGGCGCGCGCGGCCGCCTCACGACGGGCTTGCATTTCGCTTTGTTCCTGCTCGCGCTGGGCCAGTTGCTGTTCGTTGATCGACAGCAGTGCTTCCAGCTCGGTGCGCTTGTTGTGATACAGCTGCTGCTCTTCGTTGACCACGCGCTGTTGCTCGACGTCCTTCGGGTCGGCGGCCGGTGGCTGGAAGGGCTGGTCTTCCGCGAGTGCCTTGAGGCGGGCGAGCTTGGCCTTCAGCGTGAACGACTGCGCTGCCGATTCACGCACGCCCGAGGTGGCGCGGGTCTCGTCGATCTTGAGCAGCAGTTGGCCGGCTTCCACCAGCTGGCCTTCCTTGACCAGGATCTCCGACACCACGCCGCCGTCCAGGGACTGGATGACTTGCAACTGCCGCGACGGGATGACCTTGGCGTCGCCTTTGGTGACTTCGTCGATCTTGGCCAGCGAGGCCCAGACGATCAGCATGATCACCACCAGCAAGGCGCTGCGCACCAGGGTTTGGGCGCGGTGGGTGGAGGCCGTGCTCATCACGGCATTGGCTTGCTGTTCAAAGGTGCGCATGCCCAACTGGGCGGCATCCTGGTCGGTGACGCGCTTGCCGCCCAGGCGGTCCAGCAGCGGGTCGAACACAAAGGAGAAGGCGCGGCGGACGGCTTCCAGGGTGCCCAGCAGGGCCTGGCCAGATCGGGTGGCGACGGACATGGGGTGGTCTCCGAAGGCTGTGGCGGTGCGGGGGCGATCAGGCTGCCCGGGCGATGCGCCCGGCGGCCAGGGCCTGCATGATGCGGTCGCGAGGGCCGTCGGCGACGATCTTGCCCTGGTCGACCACGATCACGCGGTCCACCATGGCCAACATGGACGTGCGGTGGGTGACCAGCACCACCGTCTTGTCTTGCGCGAACTGCTGCATGCGCTGGGTCACGGCGGCTTCGGTGGAGAAGTCCATGGCGCTGGTGGGCTCGTCGAGCAGCAGGATGGGGGCGTTGTGCAAGGCGGCGCGGGCCAGACCCACGCCTTGTCGCTGGCCCCCGGAGAGGAACTCGCCGCGCTCTCCCACCTGCATGTCGTAGCCCTGGGGGTGGCGGTGAATGAAGTCGTGCAGGCAGGCCGTGTCCGAGGCGGCCACGATGGCTTCGTCGGTGGCGTGCGGCATGCCAAAGGTGATGTTGTCGCGCAGGCTGCCGTAAAACAGCGTGACGTCCTGGGCGACGTGGCCCACGTTGCGGCGCACGTCGGCCGGGTCGAGCTGGCGCATGTCGGTGCCGTCGAGCAGCACGGCGCCTTCCTGAGGCTGGAACAAGCCGAGGATGAGCTTCTGGATGGTCGACTTGCCCGAGCCCACCTTGCCGATCAGGGCCACGCGCTCACCCGGCTGCACCTTGAAGCTGATGCCGTCGAGGGCGCTGTCCGGGCGGTTGGGGTAGTTGAACTTGACGTTGCGGAACTCGATCTCGCCCTTGAAGGTCTTGCGCTGCACCAGGCTGCCGCTGGCGGGGCGTTCCACCGGCTGCGCCATGATGTTGTCGAGCGAGGTCATGGCCGTGCGGGCGCCTTGGTACTGCATCAACAAGCCGACGATCTGGCCTGCCGGGGCCAGGGCCCGCGACGACAGCATGGACGTGGCGATCAGGCCGCCCATCGTGAGCTGCTTGTCGGTGATCAGGTAGACGCCGATCACCACGATGGCTACCGTGACGAACTGCTGCATGATCGCCGTGCTGTACATCGCCGTCGACGACAGCGCACGCATGCGGACGTTCAACTCCGACAGGTAGCGGTTGGCGCGTTCCCAGCGCGACTGGATGATGTGCTCGGCCCCTTGGGCCTTGATGGTCTCGATGCCCGTGAGGCTTTCGACCAGCGTGGCGTTGCGTTGCGCCGAGGCCTGGTGGGTGCTCTGTGCCAGTTCGTGGAGGCGGTGCTGCAGCACATAGCCCGATATCACGATGAAGCTGAACACGCAGACCACCGGGATCATGAGCCAGGGGGAGATCCAGCCGATCACGCCCAGGAAGATGATGGCGAAGGGCAGGTCGATCAGCGCGGTGACCGTGCTGGACGCGATGAAGTCGCGCACTTGCTCGAAACCGCGCAGGTTGGCCGCGAACGAACCCACCGATTGCGGGCGGTTCTCCAGCTTCATGCCCAGCACTTTTTCCATCAGCGAAGCGGAGATCTGCATGTCGATGCGCGCGCTGGCTTCGTCCACGAAGTGGCTGCGCAACAGTCGCATGAACAGGTCGGAGCCCAGCACCAGCGTCACCCCCACGGCCAGCACCCACAAGGTTTCGGTGGCGTGGTTGGGCACCACGCGGTCGTAGACGTTCATCGAGAACATCGGGAAGACGACCGCGAACAGGTTGATCAGCAGGGCGGCCCACAGCACGTCGCGGTAGACCACGCGTTGCGCCATCACCGGGCCCCAGAACCAATGGTTCGAAGCGGTGGGGCGGTGGGTGGGGGTGCGCTCATCGAACTGGAAGCGCGGGCGAGCAAAGAGCACCAGGCCGGTGTAGCGCTTGGCCAGCTCTTCTCGGCTCATGTGGACTTCGCCCTGGCCGGACTCGGGCATGAGCAGGCGCCAGCCGGGGGGCTGGTTGGCATCCTTGCCCGCCGACGCGCCCAGCAGCACCGCGCAGCGGTTGCCCTTGAGCAGCAGGATGGCCGGCAAGGTGGCTTTGTCGATGGCCTCGACCGACATGCGTTGCAGCTTGGTGCTCAGGCCAGCACGGCTGGCCGCGCGCTCGGCCAAGTCCAGTGTGAGGGGACCGTCGGCAAGCGGCAAGCCGGCGCTCAACGACGCGCGGGTCGCGGGCAAGCCATGCAAACGGCAGACTTCGACCAGGGCGTCGAGCAAAGGGTCGGGGGCGGCCAGGTCGTCACGCACCCGGGGGCGGGGCTCGGCTTCGGCCGTTGGCGCGCCTGCGGTGGGGGCCTGGGGGGCAGCAGGCGTGGCGGGCTGGTCGAGGGTGTCCTGGGGCAGGTTCATGTTTTGGCAGGCGCGTCACCGCAACTCGCCAGGCCAGCACATCGCTGGCCCCTTCGGCCACGGGGATTCAGCGGATATCGGCGCAATGCACGCCAAATTGACCCTCGATGCGATCGGCGAAGTAGCGCTCGAGCGTCATGCGCACCGTGCGGAAGGCCAAGTCGTCCCAAGGGATCTCGTTTTGGTGGAAGAGCCGCGCTTCCATGGTTTCCGGGCCGGGCGAGAACTCGGTGTCCAGCAGGCGGGCGCGGTAGAACAGGTGAACCTGGCCGGCCGTCACGACGTTGAGCACGCAATACAGCCCTTGCATTTCGATGCGGGCACCGGCTTCTTCATCGGTTTCACGGGCGGCGCCTTCTTCGGTGGTCTCGCCGAGCTCCATGAAGCCCGCAGGCAAGGTCCAGTAGCCCTTGCGCGGCTCGATGTTGCGTTTGCACAGCAACACCTGTTGCCCCCACACCGGCAGCGTGCCCACCACGTTGAGCGGGTTCACGTAATGGATGTGGCCGCAAGCAGG
>JBEEJT010000153.1:0-13557 GCA_041169085.1 Pseudomonadota bacterium
CAAGTTCTGGAAGCACCCGGGCGCCAACCTGAGCCAGAAGCCCGGGCGCTGGATTCTGGCGGCCGAGCTGGTCGAGACCACCAAGCTGTATGGCCGTGGCGTGGCCAACATCGACGCGCAGTGGCTGGTGTTCATGGGCCAGCACCTGCTAAAAAGGCAGCTGCTCGAGCCGCACTGGGAAAAGAAGGCCGCCGAGGTGGTGGCCATCGAGCGCGCCACCTTGTACGGCCTCGTGGTCTACAACAACAAGCGCGTCAACTTCGGCCTGGTCAACGCCCGCGAAGCGCGCGAGATCTTCATCCGCGAAGCCCTGGTCAACGACGAGTGGGACACCCGCTTGCCCTTCCTCGCGGCCAACCGCAAGCTCATCAACCAGGTCGAGCAGCTGGAGCACAAGTCGCGCCGGCAAGACGTTCTGGTGGATGACGAGCTGATCTACGCCTTCTACGACGCGCAGATCCCGCCCGAGGTGATGAGCGGCCACAGCTTCGAGCGCTGGTACAAGCAGGCCAGCCGCGAGAACCCCAAGCTGCTGCACCTCAGCCGCGACGAGCTGATGCGCCACGAGGCCGCCGGCATCACCAGCGCCGCCTTCCCCAAAGTGATTCGCATGGGCGGCGTGGACTGCAGCACCACCTACCTGCACCAGCCCAACGACCCGCGCGACGGCGTGACGGTGACCGTGCCCATCTTCGCCCTGAACCAGGTCAGCGACGAGCGCGGCGAGTGGCTGGTGCCCGGCATGCTGAAGGACAAGGTGCTGGCGCTGGTCAAGAGCCTGCACCAAAAGCCCCGCGCCCGCCTGGTGCCGCTGCCCGACTACGTGGACAGCTTCGTCGAAGCCGCCGAGTTTGGCCAGGGCAGCCTGATGGACCAGCTGCTCAAGGCCGTGCGCGACAAGACCCAGCTCGACATCAAGCGCGCCGACTTCAAGCTCGACATGGTGCCGCCGCACCTGTTCATGAATTACCGCGTGGTCGATGAACACGGCCGCCAGCTGGGCCTGGGCCGCAACCTGCCGGCGCTCAAGGCCGAGCTGGGCTCGCTGGCGCGCGGGGCCTTCCAGGCGCTGGCGGCGCTCAAGGCCAAAGAGGTGGTCGATGCGCCCGCTGAGCCCGCGGCGGCGGCCGTGGCTGCACCAGCGCCCGCAACGGTCACCAAGGGCCCCGGCAAGGCCCCATCGGCCGGCGGCAAGGCGGCTGGCGGGGAATCAGCCGCCAGCACGCCGCTCACCGACTGGACGTTTGGCGAGTTGCCCGAGCTGATGGAGATCCAGCGCGGTGGCCACACCCTGATTGGATTTCCGGCCTTGATCGACAAGGGCACGCACGTTGAGATCGACATCTTCGACGAGCCGGATGTGGCCGCAGCCAAGCACCGCGCGGGCCTGCGCCGCCTGGTGGCCTTGCAGATCAAAGAGCCGCTGAAGTACCTCGAAAAGAACATCCCGGACCTGCAGAAAATGGCGATGGTCTACATGCCCCTGGGCACGGCGGATGAATTGCGCGAGCAGATCATCGACATCGCCCTGGATCGCGCCTACCTGGCCGACCCGCTGCCCACCGATGCCGCCAGCTTCAAGGCCCGGGTGGAAGAGGGCCGCACCCGCCTGAACCTGATCGCGCAGGAAGTGGCCCGCCTGGCCGGGGCAGTGCTGACCGAGTACGCGGCGGCCGCACGCAAGCTCAAGGACGCCAAGCCGCCCAAGGATGTGGCCGACGACGTGGCCACCCAGCTGCAGCGCCTGATGCCCAAACGCTTCCTGGTGCTGGCGCCCTATGCGCAGTTGCAGCACTTCCCGCGCTACCTGAAGGGCATCACCCTGCGGCTCGACAAGCTGCGGGGCGACCCGGTGCGCGATGGGCAGCGCATGGCCGAGGTCAAGCCGCTGGACCAGCGCTACACCCGCCGTTTGGCGGAATTGAAGGGCACGCACGACGCGCGACTCGACGAATTCCGCTGGTTGCTGGAAGAGCTGCGCATCAGCTTGTTTGCGCAAGAGCTGCGCACGCCGCAGCAGGTGAGCCTCAAGCGCCTGGAGAAGGTCTGGACGCAAATGAGCCACTGAGGCCTGGGGCCGCCTCCGGCCTCAGGGCGATGTGGTCATGTGCTGGACGATGCGTTCGAGCACCTGCATTTGCGGGCCGCGCTTGGTGAGGTAGCGGGTGCGCTCCGTGCCGTCGAGGTAACCCCACCAGTCCCAGCAGCCATTGGGGTTGGGTTGGTACCAGGCGTAGTCGGCCATGCTGCTGACGGGGCCAGCGGCGCAACTTTCCGACACGGGTGAACCACCTTGGTTCACTGCCGGGAAGACCACGACCACCCGGTACAGCTCTGCCCAATGGACGTAGCCGGTGGTGCGGGCGAACGTCTTCACGTCTTGCTTGCACCCATGCAAGGCCACGTGCAGGCCACAGCGGGCGCCGGCAACGCGGCAAGCGGGCGGGCTGTAGACCAGGCCCTGGTCGGCCATGTCCAGCCGGGCGCGCCTGGCGCTGCGGGTGGGGTAGAAGTAATACAGCAAGCCATCGGGGGCGATGTAGTCCCCCTGCTGGAGCACCGCGTCCACAAAAGGCTTCTGGTCAAAGGGCACCAGGTCGGCGTCGGCCACGTTGTCGGTGCGCCGCGTGGCGTCGAAGGTCACGGCGGGGTACAGGGCCTTGAAAAGGTCGAGCGCGTTGTCTTCGTCGCCACAGCGGCGCACAAAGGTCTTGTCGGTGGCCGGCGCCAGACGGCAGGCGTCCGCTCCCTGTGGCGACAGGATGCCGTGGCCGGCCTCGTCGCTGTCGTTGGTGGTGTGGCCCCGGTCCACCACCGGTGGCGTGCCGATGAATCGCTGCAGGAAATCGGCACTGGCTTCGCCCGTGCTGGCCACCACGGTCGCGTCCAATGGGCTGTGGAACACGAAGGCGGCTGCGAGCTTCTGAGGGCGCCCGGAAGCCAGCGGCTTGTCGATGTCGCCCGACTTGGCCAGCGACTGGGCCAGGGGCAGGGCGTCTGGCAAGGGGCGGTTCACACCGCACATGCATTGGTTGATCGCCTGGGTGACGTAGCCGCGCGCGCAACCCCAACTGGGCCCGGCGATGGTCGCCACGCCTTTGACGCTGGCCGAATGGGCGATGGCGTATTGCAACGCCATGCCGGCCCCGGACGAAATGCCCGAGATGGTGACGTTGCCCGGGTCCGCCCCCTGGGGCAGGGGTGCCGTCGGGGTGGACGGGCCGGCCAGCGCCAAGCCGCTTGCCCAGGCCAAGGTGAGGCTCAGGCAGAGGCGTGCAAGGTGGCGGCTGAAGGGCCCAAGGTGGGGGGCATCCATGGCAGGCTCCTGAAGACAAAGGAAGGGGCAACAGCACATGCTGGGCCCGCTGGACGGGGGCAAGCCATCCCTAGTTTTCGTCAAAGTGCGACAGTCCGTGGAGAATCGCGGAATCGGGGTAGAATGCGCGCTTCGTCGGGGCGTAGCGCAGCCTGGTAGCGCATCTGCTTTGGGAGCAGAGGGTCGTGAGTTCGAATCCCACCGCCCCGACCACTGTTTGAGACAACGGGCCAGCATCGTGAGGTGCTGGCCCGTTTGTTTTGGGCGGCGCTGAATCAGTTGCCTGGAACAGTGTCGGTGTTCACCGGTGTGACTGGCTTTGCCGGCTGGTCTGTGGCGGGATGTGCGGGGGCCCCTTCAGGGTTCAGCGCCTGGGCTATCCCCATGCGCATCTGATCCAGGATGTCTTTGTCCAAGGCCTCGTAAGGGCTGGAGTTGTCGGACGGTGTGAGCTGCAGCATCCAGCCGATGATCTGCGGGCCAGGGATCCGAATGTAGGTGTATTCGCCATGGCTGCCGTGGTAGCTGGACTCCGATGTGCTCTTGCTCGACGAGGCCGAAGAGGCGCTGAAGCAAAGAAAGCCCCCCCCCGTGCTGGACGATTGGCTCGCAAGCGCCTTGCTCAAGCTCGAGTTGCTGTCGCTGCTCTTGACCCGAATGGTGATGTCCTTTGCAATGACGAAGGCCATGGGGTAGGCAGGCAACATGTAAGGCACGCCTGCCTTGTTGCGCAGCAGCTTCTGCAGGGTTGAGGCCGCTGTCGATGGGTCTTTGAGTGCGTCCATGATGGACTGCTTGTTGAGCGAGGCGTCAACTTCCTCTGGCTTGCCCTTGGTGCGCGGGCTGGCTTGCATGTCTTGTGCGATGCGTTGAAAGCCCCCAGACATTTCGAACAACGAAGGGTTGAACCATCCTCCTCGATCGAGCCCAACTTTGGCCACGCGGAAGCCGATGGTGAATTCGTTGTCCAACGCAGCATTCTCGACGGAGGAGGAGGCGGACTGGCTGGAAGACTGATGGCCCACCGACCCCACCCACAGGCTGACACTCCAGCTTGAGCTTGACGCCTGAGATTGGTCAGACGAGTTGGTGGCAGAGGCCGAATCGGTGGAGTTCACCACAACGTCCATGAACATGCCGTCTGCTTCGTCGGGGTTCTGGTTGCCCGGCAAGACGGGGAGCACCTCGTTATCGGCCGGCTGGTTCTCTGTCTTCAGCACCCCGCCTGACAGGTTGGCCAAATAGCGGATGTCGGTCTGCAGGGTGTCGATGCGCTCTTTGGTGCGGGTGATTTCGGATTGGTAATCGTGGGCGGCAGCGTCGGCGGCCCTGACTCGGAGCTCTGCGAGTTGTGAGGCGCTGTTGAGGTAATCCTGGTTGGCCTTGTAGGTCTTGAGTACACCGTCGGCCACATCTTGTGCGATTCCCAATTTGCTGGCGATCGGATCTGTCGCATTGATGGCATTGGTGTTCTTCACGGCACTGGCCAAGCCACCGGTTTGGGCATTCAAGTAGATTTTCACCAAGCCCACGGCCCCATCACCATACTGCTTGATCAGGCCCGCCTCAGCCTCCTGGAACCTGGCCTTGCCGGCTTCAACGGCCGCGTTGGCTTTGTCCACGTCGGCCTTGGACACGGCGGAGCTTTCCAGTTGGATGAGGTAATCCTGGAGTTGTTGAATTTCGTGTCGCTTGGCTTTGTATTGGGCGATGACGATGTCCGCGGCCATCGTCAGGTCTTTGGGGGACAAATTGGGTGATGCCGCCTTGAACCAATTGTTGGGCTGAAGTTGAACGGGCAACACGTCCATGGACTCGTCGAGGCTGCGGCGAGAGGAGTTACGGCTGTTCTGCTTGGTGGTCTCCAGTGCTTCCGCAGAGGAGCAGACATTCAGGAACCCCAGGAAGGTCAGCACCTCGTGGTAGTAGCCACGGACCACTGCGTCGTTGAACAGGTTGTTGAGCTCCTGATCCTTGACCATGGCATTGCGCGACAGCCAGTCGGCAAATCCATCGAGGTCATTGACTTGTCTGCGGCGGTCGTATTCCTGTGACTTCTGCAGGTCCCAGTCGTTCTTGCCCTTGAGGTAGAGGGCGTACAGGCGTTTGCACAGCTCCATACGCGAACCTTTGAAAGGCACGCCATCCACCACGTCTTCCAGCTGGGCCAGCAGCCATTCGCGCACATTGGTTTTGTCGGTGATGAAGTCGTGCAATTCTTTGAGCTTGGGCACGTAGTTGTTGACCAGTTCAAAAAAGACGACCGACAGCTTTTTGCCGTTGGCGCCCTGCACGATGGGCGCCAGATTGAACAAGTCGTCGACGAGCCTGAACTCCGAGTCCGACACAGCAAATGGCTTGGACACCACGCTGTTGCGACTGTCGGTGTCGTACTCGAACTGGTGCAAATTCAACGGGCGAGCCGGGAACTCCATGCAGAAAAACTGGCCTGTGGGGCCGCCACCCAACAGACTGTCAACCTTGCTGTAAATGATGTTGATCAAGGCGTCCCGCTTTTGATCGGTGGCGAGGTCTTTGATGGCTTGAACGGGGTTGGGCATCTCAAATCTCCGTTGGTGCGCCACACAGCTCCCCGGCCGATGACGCATGGCAAGTGACAAATGGGCATACGACGGCGCTGGCCCGCAGGCTGCGCTGCACGTTCTCCCTGATGGCGCAGATGCGCAACCAGCCAACTTCCCGGTTTGGGCGAATCTGTGGGTGCTCAGGAGGCCGCACAAAGTCAGCCCGCCTGGGTCACCAGCATTTCTTATAGTGAAAATAGCCGGGGGCGGTAATCCCTAGGTCATCGCTTGACCGTGCGGCCAGCCTCACCCCTAACAAGAGGTCTGTGCAGCGAGAAGCCTGGGGTTCAAAATCACGGGCCATGCCTTCTTCAACCAGGACCTTCTGCCCATGTCGGCGTCTGCCCCAGAGCGCAGGCTGACGCCTGCCGCCAGGTTGGCGCCTTCATTCGAGGTGCACCCATGCTGGGCTTGGGTGGGCCGCCTGCGGGCGGCAGGGGTGGCGGTGCGCATGGTGTCCTTCCATGGGGCCGACGACAGCCTGCACATGCCCTGGCCAGGCAGCGAATCCAGCGTGCAGGCGCGCTGGGCCAAGTTGCAAGGTGAGGTGTCGGCGCGCCAGCCGGTGTGCATCTCTCCGGCGCCCGCTGAAGGTGGCGATGTCCTGTTGGCGCTGGCGGTGCGCACGCCCCAAGGCGCGGCCGTGGCGGGCCTGGCGCTCACGCCGCCCTGCACGGAGCGCACGGTGCAGGTGGCTTTGCTTTCCGTGCCCTGGCTTGAAGACGCCTGGCGTCAACACGACCAGCTGACGCTGGCCCGTTCTGCGCGCCTGCTCGATTTGCTGGCTCATGTGGCTTCGCACGACGAGGCTCGGGCAGCAGCGCAAGACTGGGTCAACCGCAGCGCCGCCTTGGCGCGCGACCTGTGGCCCCAAGGCGCTGCGCCTGGTTTGAGCCTGTCTTATTTCCATGTGAACGGCGAACGCCCGCGCTGGTGGGTCACCTCTGAGACGGCTTGGGCCGAGCGTGGCGCCCCTGCACTGGACGCCGCCACCGAACTGGCCAGCGAAGCGGCGGTCACGCTCCAGGAGTGTCGTCCCAGCGGTGGGTGGGCCTGGCCTGTGGTCGACGGCGGTGAAGCCGTGGGGGTGCTCGTGGCCCGCCTCGAAGCCGATTTGCCCGTGCCTGAAGACGTGGTCCAGGGCTGGCGCGCCAGCGTGGCGTTGGCGGAACCCTTGTTGCGCCGGTGGCATGAAGCCGAGCGCGGGCTGATCAGCCATGCCTGGCAGTCGGCGCGGCACACCTGGCGGCGGGCGGTGGGGCCGGGGCACCTCAGTTGGAAGGCCGCGGCCATGGCGGGGCTGTTGGCGTTGGGTGGCCTGGCTTGGTGGCCGGTGGCCGACCGCGTGACGGCCAACACCGTGATCGAAGGCCAGCAGCGCCGCTTGGTGACCGCCCCCTTTGACGGTTTCGTGGCCCAGGTCATGGTGCGGCCCGGCGAGCGCGTCCAGGCCCAGCAAGAATTGGCCCGCCTGGACGACCGCGACATCCGCCTGGAGCAGGCCCAGCAACGCAGCGCGCGCGACCAGGCGCAGGCCAAGCTGCGTCAGGCCTTGGGCGACCACGATGCCGCTGCTGCGGCGCAAGCGCAAGCCGAGCTCCAGCAGGCCGAGGCCCAACTGCACCTGGCCAACACGCGACTGGACCGTGTGAGCTTGCGTGCGCCCATGGCCGGGCTGGTGGTTTCCGGCGACTGGAGCCAGAAGCTGGGCTCGCCCATCGAGGTGGGCAAGGACATGTTCGAGGTGGCCGACACAGGGGGCTACCGCGTGGTGCTGCACGTGCCTGACCGCGACATCACCCGGGTGCGGGTGGGGCAAACGGGCCACATCCGCCTCACGGGCCACCCCGGCGTCAGCTACCCCTTTGCCGTGAGCCGGGTCACCGCCACGGCCAGCGTGAGCGACAACGTCAACGGGTTCAGGGTGGAGGCCCGCTGGTTGGGCCAGGTGCCCGCGCTCAGCCCGGGCATGCAAGGGGTGGGCAAGGTCGATGTGGGCGACACCACCTTGCTCGACGTCTGGACCCGACCCACCCGCGACTGGCTGCAGCTCAAGCTGTGGTCGTGGTGGTGGTGAGCCCTGGACGAGCCTGAGCCATGCAAGCCCTGTGGTCTCAGCATTGGCACGCGGTGCGTCACGCCCGGATGGCCTTGCGCGATGGCGTGGAGGTGGTGCACCGCCGTCTGCGAGGTCGGCCCTGGGTGCTCCTGGTGGACCCGATCACCCAGCGCTTCCATCGGGTGACGCCCAAGGTCTGGTCGGTGCTGGCCCTGCTCGATGGGCGCCGCACGCTGGACGAGGTCTGGGCCCTGGCCAGCGCTTCGGCCACGAACACCGCCGGCGAAGCGGCCGCGGTCATCTCGCAAGACGAGCTGGTTCAGCTGATGGCCACCCTGCATGGCCAGGACCTGTTGCGCAACGTGGTGCCGCCCGATGCTTCAGAGGTGCAGGAGCGCTTCGACAAACAACAAGGGCAGCAGCGCAAGCAGCGGTGGGGCAACCCGATGAGCTTGCGCTGGGCCCTGTGGCACCCCGACGCGTGGTTCGAGCGGCAGGCGGCTTGGGCGCGCGCCCTCATGAGTTGGCCCGTGGGCTTGTTGTGGTTGGCCTGGGTGGCGCCCGCCGCCTTGTTGGCTGTCCAGCACCTGGACACCCTCACGGCCAACCTCTCTGACCGGGTCCTGTCCGCAGGCAACCTCGCCTTGCTTTGGTTGGTCTACCCGCTGGTGAAGGCCGTGCACGAATGGGCGCACGGCATGGCGGTCAAGGCCTGGGGCGGGCGCGTGCGCGAAATGGGCGTCATGCTCGTCTTGTTCACGCCTGTGCCTTATGTGGACGCCAGCGCTTCTTACCGGTTTCCCAGCAAATGGGCACGTGCGGCGGTGGCCGCCGCAGGCATCGCGGCCGAGTTGGCGCTGGGGGCCGGCGCGCTGTACGTCTGGTTGGCCGCGCAAGACGGCGTGGTCAAGGCGGTGGCCTTCAACGTGGTGTTGATCGCGGGGTTTTCCACCCTGGTCGTCAATGGCAACCCCTTGATGCGCTACGACGGCTACTTCATCGCCTGCGACCTGCTGGAGCTGCCCAACCTGGCCCAACGGGCCGCGCAATACCGGCGCTACCTGATCGACCGTTGGTTGTTGGGCGCACCCCTGGCCACGCCGCCGGTGGGGGTGCAGGGCGAGCGTGTGATCTTGCTGGTCTATGGCCTGGTGGCCCCGCTCTACCAGCTTGGTGTCACCCTGGGCCTGATCTGGTTCGTGGTGGGGGAATACCTGATCGTCGGGGCCTTGATGGCTTTGGCCGCGGTGTGGAGCAGTGGCGTGATGCCCTTGTGGCGAGCTTGGCGGCACATGCAGACCTCCCCGGCCTTGTTGGCCCGTCGCAGCCGTGTGCGCGGTCGGGTGGTGGGCTTGTTCAGCGCAGCCGTGCTGGTGCTGGGGGCCGTGCCCTTGCCTTTCCAAGTGGTGCACCAGGGGGTCTTGTGGATGCCAGATGCGGCCATCGTTCGCGCGCAAGCCGATGGCCATGTGGCCCAGGTGCTCGCGCCCAGCGGCCAGCTCGCCAGACAGGGCGAGGTGCTGATGCGCCTGGACAACCCGGTCACCGAGTCGGAGGTGCAAACCGCTGCGGCCAGGGTGGCGCTGGCCCAGGCCGCCGTGCGTCAGGCGCAGATGAATGCGCCCGCCCAGGTGGCTGGCTTGCAGCAGGTGGTTGCCGCGCGCGAAGCCAGTTGGCAAGAGGCCTTGCAGCGCCAGGCCGGTCTGGCGGTGACCGCGTCGGCGCCGGGGCGCTGGTCGCCCGCCGCGCCCACCGACTGGGACGGTCGCCATGTGCGGCGTGGTGAGGTGCTGGGCTACATGGTGGACGGCCCTGCTCAAGTGGTGCGTGTGGCCGTCACCCAGGAAGACATGGCCTTGGTGGGCAGGCGCATGCAAGGTGTGCAGGTGCGTTTGGCTGCGCCGCTGGCGACGCCCACCGAGGCGGGGATGCCCCGTTGGTTGCCCGGCGGGGCACAGGACTTGGTGTCGGCCGCGTTGGGCTCCTCGGGGGGCGGCGACATCCCGGTTGACCCCAGCTCAGGCGACGGGCGCCAGCCCCTGCAGCGGGTGTTTGACCTGGAGGTGCCCTTGTCGAAGCCGGTGGCCGCCGGGGCTTACGGTGGGCGGGTGGACGTGCGCTTCGACCTGGGGCGTATGCCTTTGCTCTGGCAATGGGGCCTGCGTGTGCGCCAGGTTTTCCTGGCAAGGCTGGGTTGGTGATGGCGGCCGCGCTGACCGCATCCCCCTTGGCTGTGGCCCCGCCTTCGAGCCGAGTCGTCGACCCCACCTTGGCGCGGCGCTTGGCCGGTCCGCATTGGCGGCGTGCGCCCTGTCAGCGAGACGAACGCCAGGAAGCCGATGACAGCGCGGTGGAGCGCTGGCTGGGTGACCTGCCGGGCTGGTTACCGCCGGCCAGGGTGTCGAGGCGGCGGGTCGAGTCCGAGGCTGCGGCCATCCAGCGAGAAGCCGATGCGTTGCGGGGCCACAGCGACGCCGAGCTGGCTCGGTGCCTGTTGGAAACGCTGGCCGAAGTCAGTCAGCTGGCGGACCCACTGGCCCATGCCGCCCTTTGGCATCGCATCTGGGCCTGTGTGGGCCTGGGCAGCCAACGCGCTTTGGGCCTGTGGCCGCATGGGGTCCAGTTTGCTGGTGCGGCCCTGTTGTTGCAGGGGCGCCTGGCCGAAATGCGCACAGGTGAAGGCAAGACGCTGGTGGCCGCGATGGCCGCCACCGTGATGGCGGCCTCAGGCGCCCAAGTGCATGTGGTCAGCACGAACGACTACCTGGCGGCGCGCGACAGCGAAGAAATGGCGCCGCTGATGGCCTTGTTTGGCCTCAGCGTGGGACACGTGGTGGAGCCCATGAAGGCCCCTGAGCGGCGCGCAGCCTACGCCCACCCGGTCTGCTATGTGAGTGGCAAGGAGTTGGTCTTCGATTACCTGAAGGACACGCTGGCGGGGCACGGACGCACCCCTTGGCGGGTCAGCCTGACCCAGCAGTGGTGGGGGGCGGACACGTCCACGGCCCTGGTGCCCGAGGCCCCGGTGATCCCGGCCTTGCACTTTGCGATCGTGGACGAAGCCGACAGCGTGTTGATCGACGAAGCGTCCACGCCCATGATCTTGTCGAAGGAAGTGCCGGGCCAGATCCCTGAGGCCGTCGTGGCGTGGGCGGTGCGAACCGCCCGCAGCCTCAACCTGGGACAAGACTACGTGTTGGTGGGCGGTCGACAGATGGAACTCAGGCCTGGTGCCTTGCATGGTCGCCCGGTGCATGCCGACCACCTGCCGCCGATGTGGCAAGCCCCCGCCTGGCAGGAAGTCTTGGTGAGGCAGGCGTTGACCGCCTTGCACCTGTTCCACCGCGATCAGCACTACCTGGTGTCGGCCGAAGGCAAGGTGCAGATCGTCGACGAGTCCACGGGCCGCTTGATGCCCGATCGCTCTTGGGAGCAGGGGCTGCACCAGATGATCGAGGCCAAGGAAGGCCTGGCCCAGTCGGCCGGACGTGACACGCTGGCGCGCATGACCTTTCAACGCTTCTTTCGCCGTTATGACCTGTTGGCGGGCTTGACCGGTACCGCCGCCGAGGCCTCGCGCGAGTTGTGGTCGGTTTACCGGTTGGCGGTGCACCGCGTTCCCCCTCACCAGCCAGATGGCCGGCTCACCTTGCCGCCGCACTGTGTCGCCCGTGCTGCCGACAAATGGCCGGAGGTGGTGGCCGATGCGCGCCGTGCCGCCGCCAGGGGGCAGGCGGTGCTGGTGGGCACACGCAGTGTGGAGGCCTCAGAGCAGGTGGCTGAGGCTTTGCGCGAGGCCGGGGTGGCACACGTGGTGCTCAACGCCCGCCAAGATGCCGACGAAGCCGAAGTGGTGGCCCAAGCCGGGCAAAGCGGGCGCATCACGGTGGCCACCAACATGGCGGGGCGAGGCACCGACATTCGCCTTGACGCGCAAGCCCGTGCTGCGGGGGGGCTGCATGTGATCCTCACCGAGTTCCACGAGTCGGCGCGGGTGGACCGGCAACTGTGGGGGCGGGGCGGGCGACAAGGCGACCCTGGCAGCCTGCGGGCCATCGTCAGCCTGGACGACGCGCTTTGGCGCCTCCAGCCTGGCCCCTGGCGGTGGCTTGCCTTGCGTGGCGGGTGGTGGGGCCCATGGGCGATTCAGGGCGCACGTGCCTGGGCTCAGGCCACGGCCGAGCGCAAGCAGCGGGCGCAACGCCAGCAGGCATTGGCCGCAGACAGACAGATCAAGCGCCTGATTGGCTTCGCTGGCCGCGCTGGCTGAGTCAGCCGCGCCAGTCTCGTCAGTCGCGTCAGTCGCCTTGGCGAGCTTGCCGACGCCACCAGGGCAGGGTGATGGCCGCGCCGATGAGCGCCAGCCAGGCCGCAGAAGGTTCGGGCACCGCGCTGGTCAAGCCGGTGCTGCGGACGTTGAAGTCGGCGTCGAGCCACTCATAGCGTTGGGCGGCCGGTGCCTGGCCGGTCAAGCTCACCACTTGCACGCGCCAACTGCCCAGGTCGTTGGCCGTTGTGCCGCTCAGGGCCGTCAGCAACAGTTCGCCGTCGGCCTGGAGTTGAGCGTCGGGCTGGATGAGCAACGCGTCCAGCTGCGACCCTGCGCTGCTGCCCAACACCTTGATCTGGCCAAACGTCTGGGCGTCGAACAAGAGGTTGAGGACGTCGCCAGCGGCGAGCGCCCCTTTCACGGTGTAGTCCACCCGCCAGAGGTCCTGACCCAAGGCCAGGTCGGGCAAATCCGTGGCTTGGGTCTGCACCGAAATGGCGTGTGCGCAGAGTGGCGCCAGCAGGCTCAACAACAGCCCACCCAGGCGCGCCGGTCGGTACAACGTGAAAGCAGCTTTCATGGTTTCCCTTTCTGGCGAGTGGGCGTGGTGAGTTTGTCGCTCAAGCCAAGCTGACCTTGTACACCTCACCCTGAGTCGAGGCCACCCAAAGCTTGCCCGAAGCGTCGAAGCTCAATCCGGTGATTTCGTTCTGATTGATGCCTTGGTTGCTGAGATTGACGCGACGCAACTCGGTGAGGGCACCGGTGGCACCGATCTGGTATTCGACGACTTGGGCGACCAGGTCTTGGGTGCCCAGCCACAGGTGGCCGGTGGCGGGCTCGATGGCCAGGCCCGCATTGCCCAGGGTGATGCCGGTGGCGCTGGAAGCCAACTGCGCGCCGGTGGCCGGGTCGATGGCGACGATGTCGGTGCCGCTGCCGCCATTGGTGCGGGTGACGAACAGCTTGCCGCTGGCGGCGTCGTAGACGCCGGCCGTCAGGTCGTAGTTGACCGCCAGGCTGAGCTTGGCGGCGGTGCTGCCCTCGGTGATGACGGCCCCGGTGCTGGGGTTGATGGCGACGACCAAGTCGGTGTTGGGCTGGCCGGTGAAGACCAGCAGCGAGCCCACGGGCACGGTCACGCCATGCAGCGCAAACGCCTTCGTGACGATCTGCAAGCCGCTGAAGTTTTGCAGGTAAGACACGCCGAAGTTGGCCGCGTTGATCGTGATGCTCTGCACGGCCAGGCCAGTGGCCGGGTCGATGCGCAGCAGGTGACCAGGGTTGGCGTGGTCGGAGACCCACAGCATGCCGCTGGCGTCGACGG
>JBEEJT010000154.1:0-9197 GCA_041169085.1 Pseudomonadota bacterium
CCTTGAGGAAATTGTCGTTGGCGGTCAGGATCGTGCCGTCAAGTTTGAACTCGATGACCGCCTGTGAGCGGCTGATGGCGGCGAGTTGCGCGGCTTGATCCCGCGCCTCCGCCTGGGCAACTTGCTCGTCGTGCAGATCGGCTTCCGACTTGAAGATGGCTTGGAGCCAGCGCGGCTGTTGGGCATGAAGGTTGGGCACGGTCTTTCTCCAAGGTCAGGAATGAGCAGGGGTGCCGCACAGCTTAGGGAGTCGGCCCCCAGGCCAAAGCGCCAAGTAAGGTGGCTTTCACCCCTTGAACGCCCGACCACGGGGGTGCGCAGCCTGAGCGCCGCGCAGATCGGCGAAAATGACGGGTTTGTTCACCCGCCCGCGCTGCTGTCATGGCCCTTTTGCCCTATTCCCTGCCCAAGTCCGTGTTGTTCTCCATGGACCCCGAGGCAGCCCACGACCTCACGATCGGGGCACTGGCACGGTTCCAGAACACACCACTGGCTTGTGTGTGGGGCGAAACCCGGGTGGACGACCCTGTGGAGATCGCCGGGCTGCGCTTCCCCAACCGCGTGGGCATGGCCGCCGGCCTGGACAAGAACGGCCGGGTGATCGACGGGCTGGGGGCCATGGGCTTTGGCTTCGTGGAAGTGGGCACCGTCACGCCCAAAGCGCAGCCAGGCAACCCCAAGCCGCGCATGTTCCGCCTGCCCGAGGCCAACGCGCTGATCAACCGCCTGGGCTTCAACAACGAAGGCCTCGATGCCTTCCTGGCGAACGTGAAGCGCGCCCGCTTCCGTCAATCGGGTGGCATCCTGGGCCTGAACATCGGCAAGAACGCCGTCACCCCGATTGAAAACGCGGTAGACGATTACCTGATCGGCCTGGAAGGCGTGTTCCCCCACGCGGACTACGTCACGGTCAACATTTCCAGCCCGAACACCAAGAACCTGCGTGCGCTGCAAAGCGACGAGGCCTTGGACGATTTGCTGGGCCGCCTGCAAGACCGCCGCCTGCAGCTCATCCAGCGCCACGGTCGCAGCGTGCCCATGTTCGTGAAGATCGCCCCCGACCTGGACGAAACCCAGGTGGGCGTGATTGCGGCCACCTTGCAAAAGAACGGCATCGACGGTGTGGTCGCCACCAACACGACCATTTCGCGCGAAGCCGTGCAGGGCATGAAGCACGCCGAAGAAACGGGCGGCCTGAGTGGTGCGCCGGTGCTGGAAGCCAGCAACCAGGTGATACGCCAGCTTCGCGCGGCCCTGGGCCCCCGCTACCCGATCATCGGTGTGGGTGGCGTGATGAGCGGCGCAGATGCCCGCGCCAAGCGCGACGCGGGTGCCGACCTGGTTCAGATCTACACCGGCTTGATCTACCGTGGCCCCGAGCTCGTGCGTGAGAGCGCCCTGGCGCTCAAGCAGCCCTGAGCGGCACTCAACCCTGGCCGGTGCGGCCCTGGAGTCGGGCGCGCAAACCACCCGGCTGAGGGCCAGGGGTGGCCTGAGGCGCCAGCGGCGCGGGGCGGGTGACTGGCGCCATGGGCGCGTCGCTCGGTGCCGAGCTCAGTGGCTTGCCCCCTTTGGGCGAGGTGCCCCTGGGGGCTGAGCCCAGCTCGGGTTCGCCCCCGACGTTCACCGGTCGGTCGATCAGTTTCATCGCGTGGTCCAGCGTGGCCTGGCACTCCCTGGCCTCCAGGTGCAGCGGTCGCGCATAGCGCAGCTGAATCTGGTGCATGGCCGACACAGCCTTGTCCAGTGGCATGGCCTGGGTGTTCACGATCTCGTTGGCCAGACTGGCCACGGCGCGCAGCGTTTCCTCATCGGTGTGCGGCGTGTGGACCGGCGCGTTGCGCGGCAGTGGGCGTGAGGCCTGCATCAAGCGCTCTTCCCAGCCCCAGTGCTTGAGCACCGACTGGGTCAATTCGTCGAGGTTGATGCCCATCACGGCGGCCGCAGCGCCGTCCAGCGTCATGCCTGGGGTGGGCGCCGCACCGGGTTCAGTCGGCGGGCCAGGCAGCGTCAAGCGCTTCATCTGTGCCGCCTCTTCCGGGAAGTGGTAGAGCACCAGCAGCCAGCCCAGGCGCTGCGACATTGCGGTCAAGGCGCACTCTTCGTCGCTCAATTCGAAGGGCGCCATCCAGCGGGCCACATGCGCGGCCAGGCAACACATGCGCAGCTCTTCTTCCAGGGTGCTGGCCGATTGACCGCCCGCCTCCTTGTCGTTGGCCACTTTGCCCGCCAGGGCGCCGGGCCAGCCCCGCACCGATTGCACCAGCTTGCGCACCCCCTCCTGACCCAGAAAGAGCACCGCGCGCGACAAGGTGGTCACGCCCTCCTCTGAACTGCGGCTGCGGAAGCTGGCCGTGTTGACCATGCGCATCATTTCCCAACTCATGGCCGGGTTCTTGAGCACCACGTCGACGAAGTCGTCCACGCGCATCGTCTCTTGAGACAGGGCACCGATCAAGGCGCGCTCCGTGTTGGGCCGACCAGGCAGGCTGCCCACGGTGTTGAGCCTGTCCAGCAAGAGCACCAAGGGGCCGCCATCGTCTTGCGAGTTCGTTTTGACCCAACCCTGCAGCGCGCTGAGCAGCGTGCGAGCGTTGAGGTAGCGCTGGCGTTGCTGGCGGTCGGTCGCGCGGTTCACGATGGCGCGCAAGGTCTCGGGGATGGGGTGAGGCGTGGCGAACGGCAGCCGCACGATTTCCGGCCCCACGCGCTCCGACGCGTGCCCCAGGTCGTTGTCGTCCAGGGGCCAGCCGTTCGCCAGCAAGCGGTACATCAGCAAACCCACCATCAGCATGTCACGCTCGGTCGCCTCGCGGTGGGTCTGCTGCATGTTGAGTGAGGCTGCCCCCGGCTTGCCTTGTGGGCGCAACACCCCACAACCCAGACCGGCCAACATGGCCCGGCCATTCTTGTCCAGCAAGATGTGGTGCAGGGCGATGTCCTGGTGGGCCCGCCCGGCTTCGTGGGCATAGGCCAGGCCATCGAGCACATCGATGGTCAATGTGGCCACTTCCACTGGCGTGAGGGCCGGCCCGGCTTGCACCCTCTCCAGCAGCGTGGTCAGGCCGTTGCGCGCGGTGGTGGCAAAGGGCCAGGCGTCCAGCACGCCGACTTCCAGCACTTCCGCCAGGCGCGGGTGTTTGAGGCGGGCACCCAATTGCACTTCCTGCACCCAGCGCTCGCGGTCAGCCGCTTGGGGTGGCGCGGTTCGCGGCACCACCATGGTCACGTCCTGCTGCAACCGTGGGTCGTGCGCCAGCCAGCAGCCAGACGCCTGGCTGCGGCCAAGCATCTGCAAGATGGCGTATCGCCCGAACTGGCGCGTCGCTGGTTGAGTGGGAGGCGTCACGGTGCCGGTCATGGGTCAGGTCGCACTGGCAAACCCAGCGCGAAGCAGCTTCCTCCCGATTCCAACCGATAGCCGTTACAAATGAAACGCGTTGAAGCGCCCAACAAGGGGTGCATTTCTCGCGCAAGCGGACAAAAGCGTGCATTGGCACGCTCTCGCGGTTCAGGCGGGCTCGCGCCACACCAGCCATTGCCCGTGCCCGGTGATGAAGCCCCCGCCGACCCGGTCTGCCGGCTGCACCCGCTGGACGGCCGCCACATAGCGGGCCATCTGGTGCAAGTACGCCTCATTGGCCATGGGGTCGTGCTGCAATTTGTAGTCGATGACCCACCAGGTGCGCTGCCCGTCGGGGTCGGCTTGGGCGACCAGTCGGTCCAGGCGCATCTGGCCTTGCTCGTCGGCCAGTGGCACCTCGTTCGCAGCATAGGCCCAAGGTTCCGGAGACAGCCACGCCGCCAGGCCGGGCGCTTGCAGCAGCCCCTGGACGATGTTCAAAGCTTGCGCCTGCAAGCTGTCCCAGTCGGCGCCAGCTGCGGCGTGCGCTTGCCCTTGCAAGGCTTGCTTGCAGGCTGACACCGCTTGCACGAGTTGCGCGGCTTGGCGTTGCGTGGCCGGCCGCAGCGTGAGGCGCTCCAGGGCCGCGTGCACCCACTGTCCCAGCAGCGCGTCGGTGGGGGCGTCTGCCCGGCCTGAGTTCGCCGCGACCGGGGCCGGCGGCAAGGTCGGCAGCACCGGCAAATCGAACACCGGCGCACGCACCAGCGCCGCCGCTTCGCTGGCGCTTCGTGCCGGCAAGGCCAGCTGCGCTGGCGCCACGCCGGCCTCGTGCAACAGGTTCCACCAGCTCCGCGGTTGTTCCGATCTGGGCTGGGTGCTGCTGAACACCAGGCTGCTGCGCGCACGGGTCAGCGCCACATACAGGGCGTTCATGTCTTCCACCGCATCCGCCTGGCGCTCGCTGTCACGCAAGGCCTGCAAACTTGGCGCGCAACGCACCTCTGAAGCCACGAACGCGCAGCGCACAGGCGCCGCTTCGCCCTCAGGCCAGTCGATCATCAGGCTGTAGGTGTTGCTGCGAGAGGCCTCCGCGTCCATGTCGGCCAGGATCACCACCTCTGCCTCCAGCCCCTTGGCGCCGTGCACCGTCAGCAACTGCACCGCGTTTTGCGCCGCACGGGCTGGCAACTTGGGCGGGTCGCGCCGCAACTGGCGCAACCAACGGTAAGGCGTGGTGTCTCGCCCCGCATTGGCCGCCAGGCTGTGGGCCAGGAGGGTGTCCACATGGAAGAGCGCCCGGGCCGCGTGGCCCTCCGGTACCGTGCGAGCCAGGGCTGCACGCAAATCGGTGTCGCGCACGATGCGCTCCAGCAAGTCGTGGGGCGGCAGGTGCGGCAAGTCCAGCTGCCAGGCACCGAAGCACGCCGCAGCGCGCTGAAGGGCCGCCGGCATGTCCGAAGCGTCTGCCTGCCTGGCCAACGCCAACAAGCAAGGCAACCACCCCGACGCCGTGCGGTCCACGCGACTGGCCAGCCATTGCAAGTCGTCGTCGCTGGCGCCGAACAAGGGGCTGCGCAAGGCCTGGGCCAAAGCCAGGCTGCCTGCAGGCGACAACAAGGCCTCGACAGCGGCCATCAGGTCTTGGACCTCGATCTTGTCGGTGAGCAGATCGCTTTCCGGGGCGATGTGGCTGAGCTGCCGCAAGCTCAGGGCTTGCGCCACCGCTTCGAGGGTCACACGCCGACGCGCCAACACAAAGATGTCCTGCGGCGCCACGCCCCCCTCACCCATCAGGTGTTGGATGCAATCGGCCACCTGCTCGGCTTCACGCTCCTTGCGGCTCACCTCCACGCTGTAGCGCGGCGTGCGCAGGCTGTCCCGCCACCCTTCAGGCAGCCCTTGGGCGTCTTCATGCACCGGCGAAGCGTCGGGCTCAACGGCGCTGTCCTTGTCACGCTTGACCTGAGGCAAGGCCCAAACCATGCCCTCTGCAGCCGACGCGCTGGTGTGCTCGCGAAAGCCCGGGAAGCGCCCCACCGCCGCAGCGGCCCCCAAGCCCATGTTGAGCGCCCGGATGACGCTTTGGGCATTGCGGCGCGTGTGGTCACACGCCAGGTGAGCGCCGTCCAAGGCATCGATCACAAAGCGCTGGGCCGCCTGAAACACCCGCGGGTCGGCGCGCCGAAAGCGGTAAATGCTCTGCTTGGGGTCCCCCACCAGGAAGACCGAAGGGGCCATCTGGCCACTGCTGCCCCCACCGGCGCCGGCATAGGCCGACAGCCAGGCCTTGAGGGTGTGCCATTGCAAGGGGCTGGTGTCCTGGAACTCGTCCATCAGCACATGACGCACCTGGTGGTCCAAACGCTCCTGCACCCACCCAGACATCACGGGGTCGGCCATCAGCCTGGCGGCCGCCAGCTCAAGGTCCACCATGTCGGCCACGCCCTGCTCCGCCTTGAGCTGCCGGTATTCGGCCAGCAACACGGCCGACAACTCGCACAGCCTCAGGTGCTGCGAGTGTGCCCGCGCCTGAGACAGCGCGGCGCCCCAGTCTTCCCACCACCCCAACACCCAGGCGGCCTCGTCCAGTTCTTCCACGGCCTTGCGGGGCGTGCCCGTGCCGGTGAACAGCACCGCGCGCATGGCGTGCATGGTCGTGCGGTCGTCTTGCGTCTCCAGGCCCAAGGTCATGGCGCGCTCCAGCGCAGCGCCGGCGTCACGCTGGGTTTTCTTGGTCGACGCACCCAGCTTGCGAGCCAAGGCCCACAAGGCGTCCTGGACGGCTGGACGGCGCCAGGCCTGCAAGATGCTGGCCTCGGTGCCCTCACCCTCCGCCCACTGGCCACCGAGCCAGCTGGCGTCTTCGACCGAGTTCAACAGGCGGCCGTGCTGCGCCGCCAACTCGATCTCCAGACGGTTGGACAAGGCCTGCTTCAGCCACGCTTCCGTGTTGTGGCGGCCCACGTCGTCGATGCTGGCCGCCAGGCGTGCGCGGCGGGTCTCATCCCCGTCGACGCAACGCAAGAACCGCCCCCACAGGGCCGGCCACAAGGCCTCGCTGTCTTCCACCAGTTGCATGTCTGGCGGCAAGCCCAACTCGTGCAGCAGGTCCAGCGGCGCGCCCTGAACCAGCTTGGCAAACCAGCCCAGAATGGTGTGGATCTCCACCCCACGGCCATCGGCCATCCAGGCCGCCTGCAACCCACGCAGGCGCTCTCGCATCCCAGGCAAGTCCGCATGGGCCACACCACGTTGCAACAGGGCCTGGTCACAGGCTTCGTCGCTGGCGTGGGCAAATTCCTGCATCCACTCCTGCAGGCGTGCACGCATCTCGCCTGCCGCCTTGCGGGTGAAGGTGATGGCCAGGATCTGGTGCGGCGGCGTGCCTGCCATCATGGCGCGCAACATGCGCGACACCAACATCCAGGTCTTGCCCGCGCCCGCACAGGCCTCCACCACGACGCTGCGCTGAGGGTTGCAAGCCACTTGGTAGAAGGCCTCCGGCGCCACGGGCTGGCCGTCGACCCAATAAGCTCCTGCGCCGCTCATGCCTCGCCCCCATCTGCCGCAGACACCGTGGCGGCCACCGCCACAGGCCAATGCGCCTTGCGGCACAAACCTGCGTGCTCGCAATGGGCGCAGGCCGGGCCTTCGCCCAGTGCCGCCAAGCCCAGGCCAGCCTGCATGCGTCGCCAATCCACAGCGATGGCTTGCTGCAGGCGCTGAGCCGTTTCGGCCACGTCGTCGTGAGGCACCAAGGTCACTTCGTCTCGGTGCATATGCAAATAGCCCGCCTGGACGTCGGGCAACTCAGCGCCACCGCGCTGTGCGGGCGGGGCCTCCTGGGCCAGCAAGGCGTAGAAGGCCAACTGCGTGTCTTCGTCGGGCGTGCGCACCTTGGCTTTCAACCGGGTCAGGTTGCCCGTCTTGTAGTCGATCAACACATGCCGGGTGCCGTCCGCCGAGCCCGCCTGGTCCATGCGGTCGATCTGGCCATGCAAGCGCAGCGGCCCGTCCATGTCAGCGCGCAATTCAGCCTCCACCCGGTGCTCCATCCACTGCACTTGCCAGCCTTCGCGTTCATGCGTCGCCAGCCAATCCAGGTAGACCTCGCCCAGGCGCTCGGCGTCGGCCAGGTAAGGCGCGAAATAGGGGCGCGTCGCTGCGTGGGTCAGGCCCTGTTCCTGCGCCACCTCGTTCACGCAGCGCAGCCACAAGGCCAAGGCTTCGGCGCGGCTCAAGCCCTCCGGCCATTGACCACGCAGGGTGTGAAAGCGCCTCAACACTTCGTGCAACCAGGTGCCGTGGTCGGCGTGGTCCACCCCTTCTTCCAGTTCGTCCTGGCTGCGCAAACCCAGTACATGGGCGGCGAAATAGCGGTAAGGGCAATCTCGCAAGGCCTCGTAAGCCGTGGCCGTCAGCCGCGTCGGCACCAGGCCCGGCCGCAACACCGGCGCTGGCCGCCCCGCAGGTGCCACAGTCACAGCCTGGCTTTGCCGGGGCTCGGTGCCGGGCTGCAAGGCCACGCCTTGCGTTTGCGACCATTGCGACAGCCAGGGGCTGGGCGACAAAGGCTCACTCCCCTGCCCTTCCCGCACCAGGCAAGACATGTGTGGCTGGTGCATGAGCAAAGCCCAGGCCTCCCACTGCATAGCGCGCCGCTCGCTCGGGGTCGACAGGTTGAGGCTGCGCGCCCAACTGCCACTCAGCCACGGGTCCACCGGCTCCAGCGCCCCCAATTGCCCCAAATGGCCACCTGGCATCACCAGCGCGGCAAAAGGCCGCAAGGTGGCCCGCGCCAGCGTGGTGATGACCACGTCGGGCTGCTCTGGTGAGGCCGGCCGGAACACCGTTGCCTCCATGACGTCGCTCACCCAACGCACAAAGCGGTGGCCATCCAGCCGCGTCTTGTCTGCCAGACCCGCCCAAGCGCCAGGCACAGCTTCAGGCGATGCGGCCAGGGCGTCCGGCGTGGCATCGGCGCCTGACACCGCCTGCCAGGCGGCCCAGCCCGCCTCGTCGCTTTGGCAGACCTGCCAGGCGCCGCTCGATTGCAAGGCCGCCTGCAGGGCGAGCAGCCATTCGCTGAGCCTTCCGCCTCGTGCCAGCCAACGACCGTGGAGCGCCGCCAGCACACCTTGAACCCAGGTCACCAGAACCCGCGCCACCTCGGGCAATTGCTTGTCTTCATGGGCAGCCCAAGCTTGCAAGACCTGATGCTTGCGGCAATGCGCTTCGAACACGGCGGTGGCATCGGCCACCACCACGCTTTGGCCGTTGGCGTCCACCTCTTGGGGCAACCAGCCGGACTTCAACCAGTCCAGCCAGTCTTCGGTGGTGGCCTCGGGCCGCGCGGCGCGCACCAGGCGTGTCAAAGCCGAAGCCGCCCGCGTGGTCGACAAGCGCCAACCCGTCTCGTCCGCCAGCCGAACGCCGGCGCCTTCCAGCACCGCCCGCATGCGCCGCACCGCGCTGCGGTCCAAAGCCAGCAAGGCCACCGGCAACGCCGCCTCACCGCGCTCGCGCTCGGCCAACACCGCGTTCAAGATCACCGCGCTGGCCTGTTGTGCCTCGTCTTCCGCATCGGCGCACCGCAGCAAGGTGGGCGCCTGTTCGGCGGGCACCGCCCCAGAAGGCGCCACCACGGGCTGCGCGTGCAGCCTCAACACCGGCACGCCTTGTTGTTGCCAATGGGCCAGCAAGGACAAGCTCCAATGGCCTTCCGTGCCAGGCGCCACCGTCTCGCCTGCCACCAACACCGCCACGGCGGCCGGCCGCTGTGCAAACATCAAGTCACCCGACAGGCCTTGAGCCGCCATGTGGCCAGCCCAGCCCACCGCCCACTGCTGCA
>JBEEJT010000155.1:0-3424 GCA_041169085.1 Pseudomonadota bacterium
CACCAACGGCGAAGAAGCCACCGGCTCCATGGGCAACGACTCGCCCCTGGCCGTGCTGTCGGACAAGAACAAGCCGCTGTACAACTACTTCAAGCAGCTGTTCGCCCAGGTGACGAACCCCCCGATCGACCCCATCCGCGAAGCCGTGGTGATGTCGCTCGTGTCGTTCATCGGCCCCAAGCCCAACCTGCTCGACATCAACGCGGTGAACCCGCCGATGCGCCTCGAAGTCAGCCAGCCCGTGCTGGACTTCGACGACATGGCCCGCCTGCGCAACATCGAGAAGCACACCGGCGGCAAGTTCAAGCCTTACGAAGTGGACATCACCTACCCGGCGGCCTGGGGCCACGAAGGTGTGGAAGCCCGTCTGGCTTCGCTGTGCGCTGAAGCCGTGGAAGCCATCCAGTCCGGTCACAACATCCTGATCGTGACCGACCGCAAGATGGACGCTGGCAACATCGCCATCCCCGCGCTGCTGGCCCTGTCGGCCATCCACCACCACCTGGTCCGCAAGGGTCTGCGCACCTCGGCCGGTCTGGTTGTGGAAACCGGCACCGCCCGCGAAGTGCACCACTTCGCCGTGCTGGCTGGCTACGGCGCCGAGGCCGTTCACCCGTATCTGGCGATGGAAACCCTGGCCGGCATGGCCAAGGACCTGCCGGGCGACCTGTCGGCCGAGAAGGCGATCTACAACTACGTCAAGGCCATCGGCAAGGGTCTCTCGAAGATCATGTCGAAGATGGGCATCAGCACGTACATGTCGTACTGCGGCGCCCAGATCTTCGAAGCCATCGGCCTGAACAAGGAGCTGATCGACAAGTACTTCCGTGGCACCCCCACGCAAGTCGGCGGCATCGGCGTGTTCGAAGTGGCTGAAGAAGCCATTCGCAACCACAAGGCCGCTTTCGGCACCGACCCGGTGCTGGCCAACGCCCTGGACGCTGGCGGCGAGTACGCCTGGCGCACCCGCGGTGAAGAGCACATGTGGACGCCGGACGCCATCGCCAAGCTGCAGCACAGCACGCGCTCGGGCAAGTTCGACACCTACAAGGAATACGCCCAGATCATCAACGACCAAAGCAAGCGCCACCTGACGCTGCGCGGTCTGTTCGAGTTCAAGGTCGACCCGGCCAAGGCCATTCCCGTCGAGGAAGTCGAATCGGCTTCTGAAATCGTCAAGCGTTTCGCCACCGGCGCCATGTCGCTGGGCTCGATCTCCACCGAAGCCCACAGCACCCTGGCTCTGGCGATGAACCGCATCGGCGGCAAGTCCAACACCGGCGAAGGTGGTGAAGACGAGCGCCGCTACCGCGACGAGCTCAAGGGCATCAAGATCAAGGGTGGCACCAAGGTCTCCGACATCATCGGCACGTCGCGCATCGAAGCCGACTACGAGATGAAGGAAGGCGACAGCCTGCGTTCGAAGATCAAGCAGGTGGCATCGGGCCGCTTCGGTGTGACCACCGAGTACCTGGTGTCGGCTGACCAGATCCAAATCAAGATGGCTCAAGGCGCCAAGCCGGGCGAAGGCGGTCAGCTGCCGGGCGGCAAGGTGTCCGAGTACATCGGCAAGCTGCGTCACTCCGTGCCGGGCGTGGGTCTGATCTCGCCGCCTCCGCACCACGACATCTACTCGATCGAAGACCTGGCCCAGCTGATCCACGACCTGAAGAACGTCAACCCCAAGGCTGACATCTCGGTCAAGCTGGTGTCGGAAGTCGGCGTTGGTACCGTGGCCGCTGGCGTGGCCAAGGCCAAGGCCGACCACATCGTCATCGCCGGTCACGACGGCGGCACGGGCGCTTCGCCCTGGTCGTCGATCAAGCATTGCGGCACGCCGTGGGAACTCGGCCTGGCCGAAACCCAGCAGACCCTGGTGCTGAACCGCCTGCGCGGCCGTGTGCGCGTGCAGACCGACGGTCAGATCAAGACCGGCCGCGACGTGATCGTGGGCGCCCTGCTGGGTGCCGACGAATTCGGCTTCGCCACCGCACCGCTGGTGGTCGAGGGCTGCATCATGATGCGCAAGTGCCACCTGAACACCTGCCCGGTGGGCGTGGCCACGCAAGACCCGGTGCTGCGCAAGAAGTTCTCGGGCAAGCCCGAGCACGTGGTGAACTACTTCTTCTTCGTCGCCGAAGAAGCCCGTCAGATCATGGCCCAGCTGGGCATCCGCAAGTTCGACGACCTGATCGGTCGTGCCGACCTGCTGGACATGAAGAAGGGCATCGAGCACTGGAAGGCCCAAGGCCTGGACTTCAGCCGCGTCTTCGCGCTGCCCCCGGTGCCGGCCGATGTGCCGCGTCTGCACGTGGACACGCAAGACCACGGCCTGGACAAGGCCCTGGACGTGCGCCTGATCGAGAAGGCCAAGCCCGCCATCGAGCGCGCCGAAGCCGTCAAGTTCATCGAAGTGGCCAAGAACGTCAACCGCACCGTCGGCGCCATGCTGTCGGGCGAGCTGATCAAGCACCACCCCGATGGTCTGCCCGATGACTCCGTGTTCATCCAGCTGGAAGGCACGGGCGGTCAATCGTTCGGCGCTTTCCTGGCCAAGGGCATCACGATGTACCTGATCGGTGAAGCCAACGACTACACCGGCAAGGGCCTGTCGGGTGGCCGCGTGGTCGTGCGTCCGAGCATCGAGTTCCGTGGCAACGCGGCCGACAACATCATCGTGGGCAACACCGTGCTGTACGGTGCCACCAGCGGTGAAGCCTTCTTCCGCGGTGTGGGCGGCGAGCGCTTCGGCGTGCGCCTGTCCGGCGCCACCGCTGTCGTGGAAGGCACGGGCGACCACGGTTGCGAATACATGACCGGTGGCACGGTCGTGGTGCTGGGCAAGACCGGCCGCAACTTCGCCGCCGGCATGTCGGGCGGTCTGGCCTACGTCTACGACGAAGACGGTCAGTTCGCCAAGCGCGTGAACACCGCCCAGGTCTCGCTGGAAAAGGTGTTGACCGCCGCCGAGCAAGCTGACGCTGGCGTCCCGATGCACAAGGGCCAGGCCGACGAGGCCCTGCTCAAGAAGCTGATCGAGGACCACCACCGTTGGACCGGTTCGTTGCGTGCCCGCGAGATCCTGGACAACTGGGCCACCGCCCAGGCCAAGTTCATCAAGGTCTTCCCGCACGAGTACCGCCGCGCCCTGACCGAAATGGGCGCCAAGCAAGAAGCCACGGCCGCTGTCGCCAAGGCCAAGTCCACGAAGGCCAAGGCCTGATCAGCGCGTTAGGAGTTTGAAATGGGAAAAGTCACTGGCTTTCTGGAATTTGAGCGCCTGGAAGAGGGCTACGAGCCCGTCGAAAAGCGCGTCAAGAACTACAAAGAGTTCGTCATCGGCTTGACGCCTGAGCAGGCCAAGCAACAAGGTGCGCGCTGCATGGACTGCGGCACGCCCTTCTGCAACAACGGCTGCCCGGTC
>JBEEJT010000156.1:0-2973 GCA_041169085.1 Pseudomonadota bacterium
CGAAGGTCGTCGGGAACAGATACACCTTGGCGCGCTTGAAATGGCCGGGCAAGTCGTCCGGCTGCGCAAAGCCCAGCCAATGCACATCGACCTGGCTCAACGTGGCCGCCTTCGCCCGCATCTCGCCTTCCATTTCACCCGCCCCCAAGATGCCAAGAGACACCCTGCGCTGCAGGCGAACGGCACAAGCTTGCGCCACATCCATCGCGAACAATGGGCATTTCACCGGCACAAAGCGCCCGCAAAACAGCAGGTCGTGCACCTTGGGGTGATCAGGCTCCGCAGCGAAGCGCGCGTTGTCTGCACACAGGTGAGACTGGAACATCGCACCGGGTGCCGCGCCATAGCTGGCCAGCAGCCGCAAGGAAGCCTGGCTTGCGCCAATGAACGCCTGGCTGCGTCCGTACACCCACCGCCGCACAAAGCGGTGCACCCCAGTCAAACCGCTCTCGGACTGAGGCGTGCCATCCGTCATGGGCACGTGGGCACACCCGCGCCAGCGCGCATAGGCATACGCCATCAAATGAGAGGGGTTGAAGCCCGTGGTCACCACCACGTCCGGACGGAAGTCCTGGAGGGCGCCCCACAGATCGGGGTTGAAGTGGATGAAGCGCCCCGCCACGCTGACCATGCGCTCCCGCAAGAAGACGTGGTCGTAGGGCTGAGCCGTCTCCTGCCAATGGCGGTCAGGCTCGGCGCCGGCAAAGAAGAAGACACGCAGCTGGATGCCGGGCATGCGCGCCAGCAACCGAAACACCGCAACGCGGTAAGGCGCCGGGATGTTGGTGACCAGGGCCACTTTGATCGGCTTGCCCCCAGCCTGGTTCGACGGCACCTGGCTCATGCGCGAACCTCCTCGCGTTGCCGCAAGGCCCGCAAGGCGGCCAACGCTCGGCGCTGCAGGCTCAAGGGCAAGAGCATCAAGGCGACGCTGACGACGTCTCTCGCCTGAACGCGACCTTCGGTGACCACCGCTTTGCGCAAATCGCACAAAGCCTGGCGACGGCGCGCTGACTCCAGAAACAACATGGCCCGACCTCTGAACCACAGGGCTGTGTACGCACGCAGCCCCTTCAATTGCTGACCTCGCTCGGCCGTCAAGGCCAGCAGGTGATCGCCCACCACGTCCACCTCTGGCGGCAAGTTGACCGCCGTGCCTCGGGTTTCAGCCGACAGCGGCGGAGCGCTGTAGTTGGACGTGTGAAAGCCGCTGTAACCCAAGGGGCCTTGCGCAGCCAGTCGGGACCACAACAAGATGTCCTCGCCGGCCTTCAAGCCCACCTGAAAGCCACCCAGGGCCTGGAAAGTCGCCCGCCTGACCATGACCGCAGAGGTCTGCACCAACGGCGGGCAGGCCATGGCCGCCTCGAAGAACTGTTCGATCCGGCTGCAGCGACCCTGAAGCGCAGGCGTCAGGGCCAGCGGTTGAACAGCGCCATGTTCGTCAACGAAATTGAAGGCGGCCGCATAAAACGACAGGCCCGGGTGGGCGTTCATGACCGCCACCAGGCGAGACAGGTGCTCGGGCGCCCAATGGTCATCGGCGTCCAGAAAGCAGACGTAGTCGCCTCCGGCCTGCGCCACCCCCAGGTTGCGCGCCGAGGACACCCCGCCGTTGGGCTGCTGAACCAGCCGCACGCGCGGGTCCGTGCACGCCCGAACCTGGGCGGGCCCATCGTCTTTCGAGCCATCATCCACCACGATCAGCTCGAAATCCTGGTGCGTCTGCGCCAGCACGGAAGCTATGGCACGCTGGATGTCAGGCCCTTTGTTGTAGAGGGGAATGACGATCGACAACATCATCTTCAGTGGGCCCCTCAGTACTGCCAGGCAGGCTTGTCGACCTGTTTCTTTGGCTCTGCAGCCGGCTCGGTCAGGTCATCGTCGCAATAGGTTCGCATCAACATGGCCATGCAGAACAACACGAAGTAGTAGATCAGCGCGTTGTCGGTGAAGAGCAGGAAGTTGTAGTAAAGCAAGATCACCCTCTGCTTGTAGCTGGGGGTGTCGTACAGCAGGAAGAAGAACACACAGAAGAACACCAGTCCAAACTCATACATGAGCTTGAGCAAGTCGTTGTGCATGTTGATCTTGGTGAGCATGCCGGCACCTTTGGTGGCCGCGTCGTAAGCACGTCCAGCCCCTTGCCCGAACACCACGAACTTGTAAGGTGCGTCCACGATGGTTTTGGCGGCTTCGTGCTGCGCATAACGCCGGCCCATCCCCAACTGGTTGGCGCTCTGCCCCGTGCGGTTCTCAATGGCGTGGTCGAAGGTGCCGTGGGCATAAACGATGCCGATGAACAGCACGATCACATTCACGGCCAGCATCGTCCATTTGTTGATCAACCGCATGCCCAGCTTGCGTGGCACGAAGACAAACACACAGGCGGCAAACGCCCCCAGCAAGGCGATGCGTTTGAGCGAGATCACCGCCAGGAAGGCGCTCAGCAGGAAGATCACCCATCGCCGCTGCATGGCCGCGATGGGCAACAACAGGCTGAAGACGAACGCGAAGTCACATTCAAAGTTCGAATACGACTTGGCCAGATCGATGTGAACCATCCGAAACAAGGCACCGCCCAACCCGAAATAGCAAAGGAAGGCCAACAGCATCCAGGTGAACACCGCCCACAACCGAAGCTTGGGGATGGTGGGCAACAGCATGATGGACAGCCCCGAGAACGACAGGAACAGGTCCTTGAAGCCGTCACGGTGTGCCCGAGGGAAGGTGGCCAACGCAAACGCGATGTACCAAGCAAAGGCCTTCACCATCGAAGTGTTGAAGACCGCGCGGTTGGACATGCACCCCACCAGCACGAGGAAGGGGATGGCAAAGCTCAGGTAGCGGAAACCGGGGATCGCCATGCCCAGCCACACCAGGAACATGGCGATGCCGAAGATGATGTCGTTGACCTCAACCTTGTAAATGGCCAACCCAGCCGTGCGTTCGTGGGTGTACAGCCCGGTGAAG
>JBEEJT010000157.1:0-8059 GCA_041169085.1 Pseudomonadota bacterium
TCCCGCACCGGCTGCGCCACCGCGGGTCGGTCGTCACCACGGGCACCAAGTACATGCTGCGCACGGACGTCATGTACTACCCGCTGGTCGGCGCGGGCCGGTCCGACTTCCCCAGTCTGGACCAGCTCCGCACCGGAGCCTGAAGCCTGCGCTTCAGCGGCGCGCCTTCACCGCCTCGCTCAACACATCGAGAACCGCCAGCGAGTCATCCCAGCCCAGGCAGGCGTCGGTGATGCTCTTGCCGTACTGCAGCGCCGTCGGATCGTCCTTGCCCGGCGTGAACTTCTGGGCGCCGTCGTTCAGGTGGCTTTCCACCATGACGCCGAAGATGCTGTTGCTGCCCTCGCGCAGCTGACCGGCGATGTCGCGCGCCACGTCCAGCTGGCGCTGGTGCTGCTTGCTGGAGTTGGCGTGCGAGCAGTCCACCATCAGGCGCTGCGGCAGCTTGGACTTTTCCAGGTCCGCGCAGGCGGCGGCGACGTTCTGCGCGTCGTAGTTGGGCGCTTTGCCACCGCGCAGGATGACGTGGCAGTCGGCATTGCCGCGCGTCTCGACAATGGCGACCTGGCCGTTCTTGTGCACGGACAGGAAATGGTGGCCGCGCGCCGCCGCCTGGATGGCATCCGTCGCGATCTTGATGTTGCCGTCGGTGCCGTTCTTGAAGCCGATGGGCGCCGACAGGCCCGAGGCCAGCTCGCGGTGCACCTGGCTTTCCGTCGTGCGCGCGCCGATCGCGCCCCAGGCGATCAGGTCGCCGATGTACTGCGGCGAGATCACGTCCAGGAACTCCGATCCGGCCGGCACGCCCAGGCGGTTGATCTCCAGCAGCAGCTGGCGGGCGATGCGCAGGCCCTCGTCGATGCGGTAGCTCTCGTCGAGGTAGGGGTCGTTGATCAGGCCCTTCCAGCCCACGGTGGTGCGCGGCTTTTCGAAATACACGCGCATCACGATCTCCAGCGTGCCCTTGTACTGCTCACGCAGCGGCAGCAGGCGACGGGCGTAATCCATTGCGGCGGCCGGGTCGTGGATCGAGCAGGGGCCGATGATGACCAGCATGCGGTCATCCTTGCCGTTGATGATCTTGCGGATCGACTTGCGGGTGTCGGCCACCAGGGATTCGATCGGGGTGCCCGAGATCGGGAAGAAGCGGATCAGGCTTTCGGGAGGAGGCAGCGGGGTCACGGTGCGGATGCGTTCGTCATCGGTGCGGGACGTCTTGTCGGCTTGCGGCTCGTAGCCGCCGCCATGGGCGCTGGACTTGCTCATCGGTGTGGGACTCTTGTGGAGGATGCGAAGATGAAAAAAAACCGCCGGGGTGAACCGGCGGTTTTCAGGGTCTGGGTCTGCGGGCTTAAGCCTGAGCCTCTCCTGCGCCGGTCATGGGCGAGAAGTGAAAGTGGCTAAAGTAAAAGCGCTGTGCGGACATGAGATCTACTCTAGCACGGCTTTGCCGCGCAAGCTATGGGCGTCTTGCCCACAGCCGATCAACCCTTGATCTGCTTGAGCAGCGTCTCGGCGTCGCTCACCGCGAAGCCACCGCCGTTCTCGTTGTTGAACTGCGTGATCACGCCGTTCTTCACCAGCAGCGAATAGCGGCCCGAACGCAGGCCCAGGCCCTTGTCGCTCAGGTCCAGCGTCAAGCCAGTGGCTTGCGCCCACTTGGCGCTGCCGTCGCCCATGAAGCGCACCTTGCCGGCGGCCTTGAGGTCGCGCGCCCAGGCGCCCATCACGAACGCATCGTTCACCGACACACACCAGATCTCGTCCACGCCGGCGGCCTTGAACTCGTCGGCCAGGCGGATGTAGCCAGGCGCGTGGTTGGCCGAGCACGTCGGGGTGTAAGCGCCCGGCAGGCCGAAGATGGCGACGGTCTTGCCGGCCACGCTCTTTGCCACCTCGAAGGCGTTGGGGCCCAGGCTGCAGCCTTCGCCTTCTACTTCGATGTATTCAAACAGGGTGCCGCCGGGCAGCGTGTCGCCGATCTTGATCATGAGGTTGTGCTCCAGAAAAGAAAAACCGGCCGCCAGTGTGACTGGACAACCGGTTTTCAGAAGTGCGAAGAAAGCGACACCCCGATCACACCAGGGCTTTCACCCTGACGCCACCTGGGCGCCGGCTCTCACCAGCGCTTCAGCAGATCAGCCTTGAGCCTTCTCGACCAGACGGGTCACAACCCAGTTCTTGGTCTTCGACAGGGGACGGCTTTCCGAGATTTCGACGATGTCACCGAGCTTGAACTCGTTGTTTTCGTCGTGAGCGTGGTACTTGCTCGACTTGGCCACGATCTTGCCGTAGAGCTCGTGCTTGACACGACGCTCGACCAGCACGGTCACGGTCTTGGCGCGGGCGTCAGAGACGACCTTGCCGACCAGGCTGCGCACCACTTTGGTTTGAGCTTCCGTCATTGGGCGGCTCCTTGCTTCTTCTGTGCCAGGATGGTCTTGGCACGAGCGATGTCACGACGGGTCTTGCCGAGGGTCGACGTGTCGTTGAGTTGCTGGGTGGCACGCTGCATGCGCAGGTTGAAGTGCGACTTCAGCAGGTCCTTGATTTCCGATTCCAGTGCGGCCACATCCTTGGCGCGCAGTTCAGAGGCTTTCGCCATGTCTTTCTCCTTGCGCGTCAATCAGATGCCGAACTCACGGCCAACGAAAGTCGTCATCAGCGGCAGCTTTGCAGCAGCCAGCTTGAACGCTTCGCGAGCCAGATCTTCGGGCACACCCTGGATTTCGTAGAGCACCTTGCCGGGCGTGATTTCAGCCACGTAGTACTCGACGTTACCCTTGCCGTTACCCATACGGACTTCGGCGGGCTTCTTGGAAATCGGCTTGTCCGGGAACACGCGGATGAAGATGCGGCCACCGCGCTTCACGTGACGCGAAATCGCACGACGGGCAGCTTCGATCTGGCGAGCCGTCAGACGGCCACGCTCGGTGGCCTTCAGGCCGAAATCGCCGAAGGACACATCGGCGCCACGGGTGGCAACACCCGTGTTGCGGCCTTTGTGTTCCTTGCGGAACTTGCGACGATTAGGTTGCAACATTGATTATTCTCCTTTCGCTTCGGCGGCCGGAGCACCACGGCGGGCACCAGGGCCACCGTTGCCACGCGGACCACGACGATCGCCGTTGTTCGGACGATCGCCACGGGGGCCGCGGCGGTTGCGACGGTCGTCTTCGCGGTCATCACCCTTGAGCACCGGAGCTTCGCCATTGGCCAGGCGGTCGCCACGGTAGACCCACACCTTCACACCGATCACACCGTAGGTGGTGTGGGCTTCGGAGAAGCCGTAATCGATGTCAGCGCGCAGGGTGTGCAGAGGCACGCGGCCTTCGCGGTACCACTCGGTGCGAGCGATTTCAATGCCGTTCAGGCGGCCAGCGGACATGATCTTGATGCCCTGAGCGCCCAGACGCATCGCGTTCTGCATGGCGCGCTTCATGGCGCGGCGGAACATGATGCGCTTTTCCAGCTGCTGCGTGATCGAATCGGCGATCAGCTGAGCATCGACTTCAGGCTTGCGCACTTCTTCGATGTTCACCGAGACCGGGCAATTCAGACGCTTGGCCAGTTCGAGCTTCAGGTTTTCGATGTCTTCGCCCTTCTTGCCGATCACCACGCCCGGACGAGCCGAGAAAATGGTGATGCGTGCGCTCTTGGCGGGACGCTCGATCAAGATGCGCGACACGGCCGCGTTCTTGAGCTTCTTCTTCAGGAATTCGCGGACTTCCAGGTCTTCAGCCAGCATCGAGGCGAAGTTGCGGTTGGTGGCGTACCAACGCGATGCCCAGTTGCGGGTGACGGCCAGGCGGAAGCCGGTTGGGTGGATTTTCTGTCCCATAGTCAGCCTCTGCTTAGTTGCCCACGGTCACATAGATGTGGCAGGTCGGCTTGCTGATGCGGTTGCCACGGCCCTTTGCGCGGGCGGTGAAACGCTTCAACGTGGTGCCTTGCTCCACATAGATGCTGGTGACCTTCAGTTCGTCGATGTCAGCGCCGTTGTTGTGCTCGGCGTTGGCGATCGCAGATTCCAGTGCCTTGCGGATGATGCCGGCAGCCTTCTTCTGGGTGAACGTCAGGATGTTGAGGGCCTGGTCGACCTTCTTGCCACGGATCATGTCAGCCACGAGGCGACCCTTGTCGCACGACAGGCGGACACCGCGAACGATTGCTTTGGTTTCCATCGTCGCTGCTCCTTATTTCTTGGCTTTCTTGTCGCCTGGGTGACCCTTGAATGTACGGGTCAGGGCGAACTCGCCGAGCTTGTGGCCAACCATTTGATCCTGGATGTACACGGGCACGTGCTGCTTGCCGTTGTGCACAGCAATGGTCAGGCCGATGAACTCAGGCAGGATGGTCGAACGACGCGACCAGGTCTTCACAGGCTTCTTGTCTTTGGTAGCGACAGCCTTTTCAACCTTGGCGATCAGGTGGTGGTCCACGAAAGGACCTTTTTTCAGAGAACGAGCCATTTCAGCCTACCTCTTACTTCTTGCGACGCGAAACGATGAACGTCTGCGTGCGCTTGTTGTTGCGGGTACGGTAGCCCTTCGTCGGCGTGTTCCACGGCGACACAGGAACCTGACCTTCACCAGTACGGCCTTCACCACCACCGTGCGGGTGGTCAACCGGGTTCATTGCGGTACCGCGGACGGTCGGGCGGATGCCCTTCCAGCGGATCGCGCCGGCCTTGCCGTATTGACGCAGGCTGTGCTCTTCGTTGCTCACTTCACCCAGGGTGGCGCGGCACTCGATGTGGATCTTGCGCACTTCACCAGAGCGCAGACGCACTTGAGCGTAGGTGCCTTCACGGGCCATCAGAACAGCCGAAGTGCCGGCCGAGCGAGCGATCTGGCCGCCCTTGCCCGGTTGCATTTCGATGTTGTGGATGGTCGAACCCACGGGGATGTTGCGGATGGGCAGCGTGTTGCCAGCCTTGATCGGAGCTTCCGAGCCCGACAGGATGGTGGCGCCGACTTCCAGACCACGCGGAGCGATGATGTAGCGACGTTCGCCGTCGGCATAGCACACCAGAGCGATGTGGGCCGTGCGGTTGGGGTCGTACTCGATGCGTTCCACCTTGGCGGGGATGCCATCCTTGTTGCGCACGAAGTCAACCACGCGGTAGTGGTGCTTGTGACCACCGCCCTTGTGGCGAACCGTGATGTGACCATTGTTGTTACGGCCCGAGTTCTGCTTCTGGGGTTCAACCAGGGCAGCGTGCGGGGCACCCTTGTGCAGGTGCTTGTGCACGACCTTCACGACGGCACGGCGGCCAGGCGAGGTCGGTTTGACTTTAACGACAGCCATGATTTATGCAGCCTCCCCGGAGAAGTTCAGCTCTTGACCGTCCTTCAGGGCCACATAGGCCTTCTTGACGTGGTCACGGCGACCGATGCGGCCACCAAAACGCTTGGTCTTGCCCTTTTGGTTCAGGACTTGCACCGACTTCACTTCGACCTTGAACAGCAGCTCGACAGCGGCCTTGATCTCGGGCTTGGAAGCGTCACGCAGGACCTTGAACACCACTTCACCGCGCTCGGCAGCAGCGGTGGCCTTCTCCGAAATGATCGGAGCAACCAGCACTTGCATCAGGCGGTTTTCATCGAATTTCAGAGTGCTCATGCGAACATCTCCTGCAGCTGGGCGATCGCAGCCTTGGTCACCAGCACCTTCTTGTAGAAGACCAGCGACAGGGGATCAGCGTAACGGGGCTCGACAACCAGCACGTTGGGCAGGTTGCGCGAGGCCAGGGCCAGGTTGTCGTCCACGTTGTCGGCGATCACCAGGACGTGGTCCAGGTTCAGGGCCTTCAGCTTGGCGGCGACCAGCTTGGTCTTGGGGGCTTCGACGGAGAAGTTCTCGATCACGGCCAGACGACCATCACGTGCCAGTTGCGACAGGATCGCGGCAACACCAGCGCGGTATTGCTTCTTGTTGATCTTGTGCGAGAAGTTTTCGTCGGGCAGGTTCGGGAAGATCCGACCGCCGCCACGCCACAGGGGCGACGACGACATACCGGCGCGAGCGCGGCCGGTGCCCTTTTGACGCCACGGCTTCTTCGTGGTGTGCTTGACCTGTTCACGGTCCTTCTGGGCGCGGGTGCCTTGACGGGCATTGGCTTGGTAAGCCACCACGACCTGGTGAATCAGGGCTTCGTTGTATTCGCGACCGAACACAGCGTCAGCGGCTTCGACCTTCGAAGCGACTTGACCTTGTTCGTTCAGGAGTTCCAGCTGTGCCATCAGTTGGCTCCCTTCTTCAGCTTGACCTTCACGGCCGGACGCACGGTGACGAAGCCACCCTTGCAGCCAGGCACGGCGCCCTTGACCAGCAGCAGCTGACGGGCTTCGTCAACGCGCACGACGTCGAGGTTCTGGGTGGTGACGGTTTCGTCGCCCATGTGACCGGTCATGCGCTTGCCGGGGAACACGCGGCCAGGATCCTGGGCCATCGAGATGGAGCCGGGAACGTTGTGCGAACGCGAGTTACCGTGCGAGGCACGTTGCGAACCGAAGTTGTGGCGCTTGATGGTGCCGGCGTAGCCCTTACCGATCGAGGTGCCTTGCACGTCAACGGTTTGGCCAGCTTGGAACAGCGCAGCGGGAGCGATGGTGGCACCAGCCTTGTATTCGGCAGCGACTTCCGCGGTCACGCGGAATTCCTTGACGAATTCACCGGCTTCGACGCCAGCCTTGGCCAGGTGACCAGCTTGGGGCTTGGTCACGCGCGATGCCTTGCGGGCACCGAACACCACCTGCAGGGCGGTGTAGCCGTCGTTCTCAACGGTTTTGACCTGAGCCACGCGGTTGTTCGACACGTCGAGCACCGTCACGGGCACGGCGTCGCCGTCGTCCGTGTAGATGCGCATCATGCCCACCTTGCGGCCCAGCAATCCGAGGCGATTGCTAAGACTCATGGATATTCTCCAACTCCTTCATCCAATGGCTGGATGCTCGGAGCCTTGTTCATAAACCCGACAGCGATTGGTCGGGCCCGGATGGATCTCCCGCCTTGTGCTTGAAGGCGCTGGGTGCGTGGCTGCCGCCAAAAAGGCATAGGCCGCCCACCCAAAGACGGGAAAGCCCGCCACTATAACTGCTGCCTGTTTTTTTGGCAAGCGTCGTTTCATGCGCGTCGCCGGGTCTTCCCGGATCCCTGAGCGGGTGATGGACGCGCCGCACCCGGGACCGCGACAATCGCCGAAGCGACGCCAGCCCCCAAGCGGTCGGGCGCACACCCAACCATTCAAACAGGAAGAACCATGCACAGCCTCCGACTGTCCAGCCTGGCGCTGGCCGCCAGCCTGCCTTTCTCCGCACACGCCGCAGTGACGACCGGCGCCACCGACCTCATCACCGGGCTCCAGTGGGCCCATGCCGCCTCGCTGGCTGAGGGCGCTGAACAGGGTTACCGCGCCGCCACGACGGCAGAGTTCACCACCTTCCTGCGCGACGCGGGCATGCGCGTCAACCTGGGCACCCAGGATGCCTGGGTGACGGGACCAGGCAGCTTCGGCATGCCCATGGACGCATTCGGCTACAGCCAACTCGGCAGCGTGCGCTTTCAGAACGCGTCAGGTGCCTCGGTCTTTGGGTTCTCGCCCCAGCGCGAGCTGACCGGGACCGGGATGGGCAGCACCCCCGTTGGCGTGCACTTTGGCTGGCTGGATGGGCAGACGGACACGCTGGTCGGCCTGGGCCACTACGAAAATTTCTGGACCCCCACCTGTGATCCCGGCATGCTCTGCGCCGCCGTGGTTGGCGTCACGCCGATGTTCTTTGCCGGCTGGGGCACTTTCGAGTCCATGGCCGCCGGCGGGCATTCACCGGTGTTCAACCACAATGGGGAGACGCCCTGGCTGCTCGGCCTGCGGCAGATGCCCGACGCGAATTTCGGCTACTACATGGTCAAGGCGTCTGCCGTGCCCGAGCCCACGACCGGCTTGAGCCTGGCGCTGGGGCTGATCGCGCTGGCAGGCCTGGCTCGCGCCCGCCAACCCCACTGACGGCGGCGCACACGGTGGCGCGCCCATGAAAAAAGCCGCACCAAGGTGCGG
>JBEEJT010000158.1:0-3775 GCA_041169085.1 Pseudomonadota bacterium
GTTTCGGCATCCCCGACTTCAAGTTCGACAAGTCGCACATCGACCGCCGCGTCAAGCAAATGGAAGCCGAAGGGGTGGTCTTCAAGACCAACACCATCGTCGGCGACATGCCCAAGGGTTCCAAGGTCACCAACTGGGCCAAGGACACCGTCACGCCTGAACAGCTGAAGAAGGACTTCGACGCCGTGATCCTGGCCAACGGCTCGGAGCAGTCGCGTGACCTGCCCGTGCCGGGCCGCGAGCTGGCCGGCGTGCACTTCGCCATGGAGTTCCTGCCCATGCAAAACCGCGTCAACGCGGGCGGCAAGGTCAAGGACCAGATCATGGCCACGGGCAAGAACGTGATCGTGATCGGCGGCGGTGACACCGGTTCCGACTGCGTGGGCACCTCGAACCGCCACGGCGCCAAGAGCGTCACCCAGTTCGAAGTGATGCCGATGCCGCCAGAGCAGGAGAACAAGGAGCTGACCTGGCCCTACTGGCCGATCAAGCTGCGCACGTCTTCCAGCCACGACGAAGGTTGCACCCGCGAGTTCGCCATCGCCACGAAGGAATTCTTCGGCGAAAACGGCAAGGTCACGGGCCTGAAGACCGTGCAGGTCGAGTTCAAGGACGGCAAGTTCGCAGAAGTCGCCGGCTCCGAGAAGACCTACCAAGCTGACCTGGTCCTGCTGGCCATGGGCTTCACCAACCCGGTGGCCACCATGCTGGAAGGCTTCGGCGTTGAGAAGGACGGCCGCGGCAACGCCAAGGCCTCGACCGACGTCGGCGGCTACAAGACCAACGTGGCTGGCGTGTTCGCCGCTGGCGACGTGCGCCGTGGCCAGTCGCTGGTGGTGTGGGCCATCCGCGAAGGCCGTCAGGCCGCGCGTGAGGTCGACGCCTTCCTGATGGGTTCGACCACGCTGCCGCGCTGATCGACGCCCCCGGGGTGGGGCGCGATGAAGTTTTGTTCAGAACTGGAAGGAAACGTCAAGCGCCCCCAGGACAAGGCCTTTTTGGCTGTTGTGCCATCCCCAAGTCGCCGCCCGCGTGCGGTGCAGCAATCGCCTATCATCGGAGGGCCGGGTCACACCGGCCCTCTTTTTTTGTCCATGTACGACACGCCTCCTGTCTCCGATCCTGCCGCTCAGACGACCCCAGCCATGGTGTCTTTGCGCGGCGTCAGCTTTGGCTATGGCAGCCGCACCATCCTGGAGGACATCTCGATCGAGGTGCCTCGCGGCAAGGTGGTGGCGCTCATGGGCACCTCGGGCGGGGGCAAGACCACCGTGCTGCGGCTCATCGGTCGACAGGTTTCGCCGCAACAAGGCCAAGTGTTCGTCGACGGGCAAGACATCGCCACGCTCGACGACACCGCCCTCAAGGCCGCGCGTCGCAAGATGGGCATGTTGTTCCAGTTTGGCGCCTTGTTCACCGACCTGTCGGTATTCGAAAACGTGGCCTTCCCGCTGCGCGAGCACACCAAACTGCCCGAGTCCATCGTTCGCGACCTGGTGCTGATGAAGCTCAACGCCGTGGGCTTGCGTGGCGCGCGTGACCTCATGCCCAGCGAGATCTCCGGGGGCATGGCGCGTCGCGTGGCCCTGGCCCGTGCCATGGCGCTGGATCCGGAACTCATGCTCTACGACGAGCCCTTCGCGGGGCTCGACCCCATCTCCATGGGCGTGGCGGCTCGGCTCATTCGTGAACTCAACGACACCATGGGCCTGACCAGCATCCTGGTGTCACACGACGTGGAAGAGACCTTCATGATCGCCGACCATGTGGTGTTGCTGGCCAACAGCCACATCGTGGCCCAGGGCAGCCCGGACGACATGCGTGCCAGCGACGACCCGTTGGTCAAACAGTTCGTGCACGCCCAAGCCGACGGCCCCGTGCGCTTCCATTACCCTGCGCAAGACGTGGGGCAGGACTTCGGGGTGCGCGCATGATCGGCTGGTTGAGCCCCACCCGGGTGGGCGCCGCCGTGCGCCAAAAGGTCTACAGCGTGGGCCACGCCACGCGGCTCATGTGGCGCCTGGTGGCGTCGCTGGGCGTGGTGCTCCAGCGCCCCCGGCTGCTGACCGAGCAAATCTTCTTCCTGGGCAATTATTCGCTGGCCATCATCTTGGTGTCGGGCCTGTTCGTGGGCTTCGTGATCGGCCTGCAGGGCTACTACATCTTGCAGCGCTACGGCTCCAGCGAGGCGCTGGGCCTCATGGTCGCGCTGTCGCTGGTGCGTGAGCTGGGCCCGGTGGTGGCGGCCCTGCTCTATGCGGGCCGGGCTGGCACGGCGCTCACGGCTGGCATCGGCCTGATGAAGGCCGGCGAACAACTCACCGCCATGGAGATGATGGCCGTTGACCCGGTGGAGCGGGTCCTGGCGCCTCGGTTCTGGGGCGGCGTCATCGCCATGCCCTTGCTGGCCTCCGTCTTCTCGGCGGTGGGCATCCTGGGCGGCTGGGTGGTCGGCGTGGTCCTCATCGGGGTCGACGACGGGGCCTTCTGGTCGCAAATGCAAAATGGCGTCGAGGTTTTCAAGGACGTGGGCAACGGCCTGATCAAGAGCCTGGTCTTCGGCGTCACGGTCACCTTTGTGGCTTTGTTGCAGGGGTATGAATCCCAACCCACGCCGGAAGGCGTGTCGCTGGCCACCACCCGCACGGTGGTCATGGCCTCTCTGGCGGTGCTCGCGTTCGATTTCGTGCTCACCGCCATGATGTTCTCCATCTGAAAGTCGCCCCATGCCCAATCAAAAACATGACTTCTGGGTCGGCCTCTTCGTGCTGCTGGGTGGCGCTGCCATCGTGTTCCTGGCGCTCAAGGCTGGCAACCTGCTGACCTGGTCCTTCGACCGCGGCTACACCGTGGTTGCCCGTTTCGACAACATCGGTGGCCTCAAGCCGCAGGCGGCCGTCAAGAGCGCCGGCGTCGTGGTGGGCCGCGTCACGTCCATCGGTTTCGACTCCAAGACCTATCAGGCGCAAGTCGAGCTCACCCTGCAGAAAAATGTGGCCTTCCCCAAGGACACCTCCGCCAAGATCCTGACCGCCGGCCTGCTGGGCGAGCAATACATCGGGCTGGAGCCAGGCTATGGCGACACCAACCTGGCCCAGGGCGATGCCATCAAGAGCACCCAGTCGGCCATCGTGCTGGAAAACCTGATCAGCTCTCTGGTGTTCAACAAGGCTTCCGAAGGCGGCTCGGCCAAGGACGGCGGCAAATGAGCGTCTGGCGCCTTCCTGCTGACTCGCGCGCCTGGCCGATGGTCACTTTGGCGATTGGCCTCACGGTGCTGCCTGGCTGTGCCACCCGGGCCAACCGCGGCGACCCGCTTGAGCCCTGGAACCGCAAGGTGTTCGCCTTCAACGAGAAGGCCGACGCCTACGTGCTCAAGCCCGTGGCGGAAGGCTACAAGGCCGTCACGCCCGAGCCTGTGCGCATCGCGTTCAACAACGTCTCGGGCAACATCAAGGACATCTGGTCGACCGTCAACCTGTTCCTGCAGGGGCGCGCCCAGGATGGCGTCATGGGCATCATCCGGGTGACGGTCAACACCACCTTCGGGCTCTTGGGCACCATCGACATGGCCAGCGCCATGCAGATCGACAAGCCCAACGAAGACCTGGGCCAGACCCTGGGTGTCTGGGGCGTGAAGCCGGGCGCCTACATCGTCTGGCCCTTCCTGGGCCCGTCCACCTTGCGCGACACGCTGGACTTGCCGGGCGACTGGTATTTCTCGGTGTCCACCCTGGGCACCTACCCGCGTGAGCGCAACTGGCTGACCGTGGCC
>JBEEJT010000159.1:0-9689 GCA_041169085.1 Pseudomonadota bacterium
CCAGGAAGCGGGCAGCCGCGACGTGCTGATGTTCGCCTTCATGAACCGCGAGGCGCTCGCCGAGACGGCGCGCCGCGGCGAGGCGGTGTACTGGAGCCGTTCGCGCGCGCGCCTGTGGCACAAGGGTGAGGAGTCCGGCCACTTCCAGACGGTGCATGAGATCCGGCTCGATTGCGACCAGGACGTGGTGCTGCTCAAGATCACCCAGCACGGCCATGAACCCGGCATCGCCTGCCACACCGGCCGCCACAGCTGCTTCTTTGAACGCCTGGACGGCGAGCAATGGGTGGCCGCCGACCCCGTGCTCAAGGACCCCGCGTCCATCTACAAGTGACCTGCTGAACCCCACGCCCATGACCACATCGAACGACACCCTGCAGCGCCTGGCCGAGGTCATTGCCACCCGCCGCCAGGGTGACCCCGACAAGAGCTATGTGGCCCGCCTGTTCCACAAGGGCACCGACGCCATACTGAAGAAGGTGGGCGAGGAAGCCACCGAGACGGTGATGGCCGCCAAGGACGGTGACCAGTGGGCCGCGGTCGACCCGGTGCTGAAAGACCCGGCCCGCATCTACACCAAGTGAAATCTCCGATGTCCGCCCCCACCACCTCGAACGACACCTTGCAGCACCGGGTCCACGGACACCCACTCGCCGTCTTTCAGGTGCTGGAAAAAGCAGCTGTGGCGGCCGGTGTGGCAGGCGATGCCGGGTTCGTGGCCCAGTTGCGTGATGCGCAGCAGCACCACGTCGTTGTCGCAATCCAGGCGGATGGCGTGCACTTGCTGGAAGTGGCCGGACTCTTCGCCCTTGTGCCACAGCTTGTTGCGCGAGCGGCTGAAGTACACCGCCTGGCCGGTTTCGGCCGTCTTTTGCAGCGCTTCGCGGTTCATCCACGCGAACATCAGCACGTCACCCGTGCGGTCTTCTTGCGCGATCACGGGCACCAGGCCCTGCGCGTCCCAACGAATCTGGTCCAGCCAAGTCATCCCGGGAGTGTAGGGCAGGGGGCGGCACAATCCGGAGATGCCTGCCAACCAGCCCACGTCAAATCGTCCTTTGTCACCCACTGAAACGCGTGGTGGCGCGGCGCCAGCCTTGCTTGCCCTCACCCTGGGCGACGTGGCAGGCATCGGCCCCGAGCTCATTGCCTTGTCGCTGGCCGCGTTGCCTGCCGACCAGCCCACCGCAGCGGTGGTGGTGGGGCAAGCGGCGGTGCTGGAGCGGGCGGCAGGGTGGTGTGGCGTCCAGGGGCTGGATTTTTGCGATGTGCGTGCCGACTGGGCTGAAGCCGAGCGCTTGGCGGCGGCAGCGGCGCCTTCGGGGCGTCGCTGTGTGCCGGTCTGGAGCCCGCCGGGTCTGCCTCCCGACCTGGCGTCGGTGCCCCTGGGGCAGGTCGACCGGCGTGCGGGCGTGGCCGCTGCGGCTTGCATCCGTGAAGCCGTGCGCCTGGCGCAGGCTGGGAAGGTGGCCGGCATCGTCACGGCGCCGCTGCACAAAGAGGCCCTGGCGCTGGCGGGCGAGCCTTACCCTGGCCACACAGAGCTGCTTCAGGCTGAGGGCGCGCCGCTTGGGCAGCCCCCGGCGCCGGTGCGCATGATGCTGGCCAATGAGCAACTCAAGACGGTGCTGGTGACCATCCACGTCTCCTTGCGGCAGGCGATCGAGCAGGTCACCACCGCCTCGGTGCTGGAGACGCTGCGCATCACCCACGATGCCGCGCGCCTGTGGGGGCTGCCTTGCCCTCGTATCGCCGTGGCCGGCCTCAACCCGCATGCCGGTGAAGGTGGTTTGTTTGGCTCCGAAGACCGCGACGTCATCGCGCCTGCGGTCGCCCAGGCCAGGGCCTTGGGCATCGACGCGACCGGCCCTTGGGCGCCGGACACCGTGTTCATGCGCGCCCGCCATGCCCCGCCGGCCAAGGTGGGTGAGTTCGACGTGGTGGTGGCCATGTACCACGACCAGGGCCTGATCCCGGTGAAATACATGGGGCTGGACGAGGGGGTGAACGTCACCCTGGGCCTGCCTTTCGTGCGCACCAGCCCTGACCACGGGACGGCCTTCGATCTGGCCGGCACCGGTCGCGCCGATCCGGGCAGCTTCCAGGCCGCCTGGCGCATGGCACGCACCCTGTTGGCAGGGCGCGCACAGGCTTGAGGTGCCGCTTCAGGCCGCGCTGCGGTCTTTCGTGGCGGCGGTGAGGGCGGCGAGTTGGCGGCGAGCGCGCAAGGTGGCGCGTTCGATCAGTTCGGCTTGTTCGAACGCGCGGAAGCGGCCTGAGTCGCACATCTTGGCCAGGGTGCGGGCGGTCAGCGAGATCGTCTGCTTGTGGGTGTGGCCATGGGTGAAGATGAAGAAGTTGCGGCCCTCGCTGATCCAGGTCAGGCGCACCTTCTTCCATTGGCCTTGCATCTGCATGTTGTAGGCCGTGCCGTTCTGGATGTGGTGAATCAGGCCCAGGCCTTGTGACGGTGGCGGCGGTGCATCGAGGTTGATGTCGACGTCGCCTTCTGCGCCGGTTGCGGACTCGGACAAATCCAGGTCGATGTCCAGGGGCTCGTCGGTGACCACGGCGGCTTCCGGCACGAAGCCCGCGTCCTTGATCTCCGCAGCGCTCAGCGCCGACACCACGGTCAGCACCGGTGGCTTGTCGATGTCGATGAGCGCGTTGGGCAGGGGGTCGTTGGCGGCTTCTTCCCGGCTGGGGATGGCCAGGCGGTCGACCTTCAGCAGCCGTTGCTCCAGCATGCGCCGCGTCAATTCATGGGTGGGGGCGGCTTTGAGGCATTCGGCGTGGGTGGGCAGCAGTTGGCCAAAGAAGGCCTGCTTGGCTTCTTCCGGCCACTGGATCAGGGCCAGGCCCTCGTTGAGGGTCTTCATCAAGCCGGGCAGCGTTTGCAAGAAGGCCTTGCGCAACTCCGGGTTGCCTTTGGGTTGCACGCTGACCACCAGCTCATGGGCCACCCGGCGCATGCGGTCCACGTGCGGGGAGTCGGCGCCGTCGCGCGCGGCCACCATCACCTGCACCTGGGTCCAGACGTCGAGCAAAAAGCTGCGCAGGAACTCCGGCATCTCCAGGTCATGCAGCTCCTTTTGCAAGACCTGGCGAAAGCGCTGCTGCACCTTGAGGTCGGCTTCCTTGCGCTGAAGCAGCTCGGCGACCTGGGCGTGTTCCTGGGCTTCGCGCTGGTTTTCGGCGTCAACAAAGGCCTCGAGTTCAGCCAGCTTGCCTTCGAACAGCTCGATCTGTTCAAAGTCGCCTTCCACCACGTCATCGACCAGGCTGGTCACCTGGGAGAGGCAGGCCTGGCCCGAGGCCGAGCTGGCGTCGTCGAAGGCGGCCGACAGCGAGGCGATGCGGTTCACGAAGCGCCGCACGGGGTGCTTGCGCGAATTGAAGAAGCCCATGTCGGCCAGCGCCACACGCAGCACCGGCATTTGCAGCCGCGCGATCTGCCGGGCCATTTGGGGCATGACCTTGGGGTCGGACAACACCTGGTCGAACAGCGCCGCCACGATGTCGATCACCATCTGATCGATGGGGGCGCCGCCGCTGGCGCGGATCAGCTCGTCACGGTGCGAGCGGATCACGTTGACGGCCATCATCGGGCCAGCCAGGCCGCCGACGCTCGCGCCAGCCTGCGGTGTGCCGCTCCAGGCGGCCTCCGGTGGCCACGCCGCAGCAGCGTCGCCACCCAGTTCGGCCCCTTGCATGGCCTGCATCGCTTGCCATTCGCTGGCAGGGGAGGCCAGGGCGATCTGGTGAATCAGTTCCTGGAAGTCGGCGCGCGCCAGGGCCGCGCTTTGCCCTCGGCCTGAATGCGCGGCAGAGCTCCAGCCAGCCGCCGGGGGCATGGGGGCGCCTGGGGGCATCAAGCCCGTGGCTGAAAAGGCCGGGGCGCTGCCTGGGGGCGCCAGGCCAGCCGGCAGGCCCATGCCGAACATCTGGCTCAGGGCCTGGGCGGCATGCCACTGGGCGTCGGCTTGCATGGCGGCAGCGGCGTGCGGGTCCTGGGCGGTTGCGCGCGCCTGCGCGTGGCCGGGCTGCCGCAGCGCGGTCTCGGCCTGTGGGGCCCAGTTGGTGGGCGAGGCTGCAGAGCTGGCCGGGCCAGACAGGGTGCCCTGGGCGCTGTGCAGCGAAGCGGGCGCGCTGGCGCCCGGTGGTCCGCCACGGCGGAGGTAGGCGGGGGCCTTGGGTTGCAGACCCATGGCGCGCCAGTCCTCGAGGATGCGCTCCATCAGCGGGCCAAACAGTTCGCCCAACACCCTGGCCAGTTGCTGGTTGAGGGCCTGGGCGACGTCGTCGTCGCTGTCCAGTTCCGACACCGCTGTCAACAAAGCCTCGGCCAACACGCGAGGGCGCAAGGGGTGTTGCACGAGTTCGCCGGGGGCATGCAGATCGGCCAGGCTGGCCGACACGCGCTCCAGCGCGCTTTCGTTGCCGGCGGCCAATTGCTGGGCCAGGCGATCGGCCTGCACCCCACGCTCAACCTCGGCGTCGTCCACCAGCGACAGGGCGGTCCAATCGGTCTCTTTGGCGAGGACGCTCGCAGCCGGCGCCTGCTCTCCCAGGTAGCTCGACACCTCTTCGCGGTAGAGGCGACCGAAACTGGCCAGCAGGCCGTTCTTCTTGAACTGGAGTTCGCGCTCGGCCCGATGCAACACCTGGCGTTGCAGGTTGCTGTGGGCGCCCAGGGCCTGAGGGCCCATTTGCAGCAGTGTTTTTTCCACGCAGTCGGCCAACGCGGCCAGCACTTGGCTGGTCGACGCTTGGATCACCTGCGCCAGGCGAGATGCGGTCACGGCCTACTTCCAGTTGCGACAAGCTCAGTGGCCTTGGATATGGGGCCACTGCTGTCGTGGTTATCGGCAACAGTTGGCGGCGGCTGGACCCTGTTTGCAAACTGTCACGTTTCCAATTGATTTATGGATTTCGGACACGGGGGCGCGAACGGCGTCATCTGTTCAAGGGGCTCTTTGTGATGCATGTCCGACCAAGGTGAGTCCGCCTGGGGCGGTTAGGGTTGACGAGTCCGTTAGAATCCCTGGTTGACCCTGATCTCATCCCCGTTTTTTCGTTTCCAACTGTTCAACGTCCTCCAGGCGCCTTTTCGGGCGCCCAAGAAGATCCCCAAAGGAACACCATGAGCAACCAGCCAGTGGACCAAAGCCGTCGGACATGGGTGACCATCGCCTGTGCCACGGGTGGCGTGGGCGGCGTGGCCACCGCCATCCCCTTCGTCTCGACCTTCCAGCCTTCCGAGCGTGCACGTGCCGCTGGTGCTGCGGTTGAAGTGGACATCTCGCAACTGAAGTCTGGCGAAATGATGACCGCCGAATGGCGCGGCAAGCCCGTCTGGATCATCAAGCGTTCGCCAGAGATGTTGGAGCAGCTCGGCAAGCACGATGCCGATCTGGCTGACCCGAAGTCCGAGCGCAAGCTGGAAATGACCCCGGAATACGCCCGCAACGCCACCCGTTCGATCAAGCCGGACGTGATGGTGGCCGTCGGCATTTGCACCCACCTGGGCTGCTCGCCTTCGTCCAAGTTCAAGGCTGGCCCTCAGGCTTCGCTGCCGGACAACTGGCCGGGCGGCTTCCTGTGCCCTTGCCACGGCTCGACCTTCGACCTGGCTGGCCGCGTGTTCAAGAACAAGCCTGCACCTGACAACCTCGAAGTGCCCCCGCACATGTACCTGTCTGAATCCAAGCTGTTGATCGGTGAAGACAAGAAGGCCTGACAGGAGTAACAAGAATGGCTGAATTCAAAGTCGCGCCGCCAGACGCAACGGCGGCAGAAAAGTTGATGACGTGGGTGGACAACCGGGTCCCGGCCACCAAGCTGTACAAAGAGCACGTCTCCGAATACTACGCACCGAAGAACTTCAACTTCTGGTATTTCTTTGGCTCGCTGGCCATGCTGGTGCTGGTGATCCAGATCGTCACCGGCATCTTCCTGGTGATGAACTACAAGCCGGACGCCGCCCTGGCCTTCGGCTCGGTCGAGTACATCATGCGTGATGTGCCCTGGGGCTGGCTGATCCGCTACATGCACTCCACCGGTGCATCGGCCTTCTTCATCGTGGTGTATCTGCACATGTACCGTGGTCTGATCTACGGTTCGTACCGCACCCCGCGTGAACTGGTCTGGATCTTCGGTTGCCTGATCTTCCTGTGCCTGATGGCTGAAGCTTTCATGGGCTACCTGCTGCCCTGGGGCCAGATGTCGTACTGGGGCGCCCAGGTGATCATCAACCTGTTCTCGGCCATCCCCTTCATCGGTCCTGACCTGGCCATCCTGATCCGCGGCGACTACGTCGTGGGCGATGCCACCCTGAACCGCTTCTTCTCGCTGCACGTGATCGCCGTGCCCCTGGTCCTGCTGGGCCTGGTGGTGGCCCACATCATCGCGCTGCACGAAGTGGGTTCGAACAACCCGGACGGCGTCGAAATCAAGCAAGGCCCCAAGGATGCCAACGGCAACCCCCTGGACGGCGTGCCTTTCCACCCGTACTACACCGTGCACGACATCCTGGGCGTGGCTGGCTTCCTGTTCTGCTTCTCCGCGGTGCTGTTCTTCGCACCGGAAGGTGGTGGTTACTTCCTGGAAACCCCCAACTTCATCCCGGCTGACCCGTTCAAGACCCCGCCGCACATCGCCCCGGTCTGGTACTTCACGCCCTTCTACTCGATGCTGCGTGCCACCACCGACCAGATGGTCAACGTGCTGGCCATCCTGATCGGCCTGGGTGCGATCGCCAACCTCGTCAAGGGCCCGGGCTCTGGCAAGGTCAAGGTCGGTGGCCTGGTGGCTGCCGCCGTGGTGATCGGTCTGCTCAAGACCTTCGAAGCCAAGTTCTGGGGTGTGGCCGTGATGGGCGGCGCCGTGGTGATCCTGGCCGGCCTGCCCTGGTTCGACAAGAGCCCGGTGAAGTCGATCCGCTACCGTCCGAGCTGGCACAAGCTGGTGTACCTGGTGTTCGTGATCAACTTCGTGATCCTGGGCTACCTGGGCGTGCAGCCGCCGTCGCCCACGGGTGAATTGGTCGCCCAAGTCGGCACCCTGATCTACTTCGGCTTCTTTGTGCTGATGCCCATCTGGAGCCAGATCGGTACCTTCAAGCCCGTGCCTTCGCGCGTCACCTTCAAGCCGCACTGATCGACGCCAGGAGCACAACCATCATGAAAAAGATTTTTGCTTCCCTGCTGGCTGCCCTGTGTGTCGTGACTGGCGCACAGGCCAACGAAGCCCTGTCGCTGGACAAGTTCCCCAAGGAACGCATCCATGACATGGCCGCCCTGCAAAACGGCGCCAAGCTGTTCGTCAACTACTGCCTGAACTGCCACCAAGCCGCCTTCATGCGCTTCAACCGCCTGAAGGACATCGGCCTGAGCGAGCAGCAGATCAAAGACAACCTGCTGTTCCCCACCGACAAGGTCGGTGAGGTCATGAAGGTGTCTCTGGACGCCAAGGACGCCAAGGCCTGGTTCGGTGCCAACCCGCCTGACCTGACCCTGATCGCCCGCTCGCGCGCCAGCGAATCGGGCTCGGGTGCCGACTACCTCTACACCTACCTGCGCAGCTTCTACCGTGACGACGCCCGTCCGACCGGCTGGAACAACCTGGTCTTCCCCAACGTCGGCATGCCGCACGTGCTGTGGGAAATGCAAGGCCAACGCGCTGCCAAGTTTGTGGAAGAGCCCGACCACCACGACCCCGCCAAGAAGGTCGTGAAGTTCGAAGGCTTCGAAGAGCTGACCAAGGGCACCATGAGCCCTCAGGAGTTCGACAGCAACGTGGCTGACCTGGTGGCTTACCTGCAATGGATGGGCGAGCCCATCCAGTTGCAGCGTCAGAAGCTCGGTCTGGGCGTGCTGGCCTTCCTGGCCTTCTTCACCTTCGTCGCCTGGCGCTTGAACGCTTCCTTCTGGAAAGACGTGAAGTGAAGTTGATCCCGGTCGCCCTCGGGCGCCCGGGTATCCTTGCGGCGCAGCCCACCGCTTTCCGGTGGCGCTGCGCTGAGTTGTTTGTAGCGCCGACCGACAGGCGCCCGTTGTCCACCCCCTAGGAGCCCACCGCCATGATGGTGCTTTATTCCGGCACGACCTGCCCCTATTCGCATCGTTGCCGTTTCGTCCTGTTCGAAAAGGGCATGGATTTCGAAATCCGTGACGTCGACGTCTTCGCCAAGCCTGAAGACATCGCGCTGATGAACCCGTACAACGAGGTGCCCATCCTGGTGGAGCGTGACCTCATCCTGTACGAATCGCACATCATCAACGAGTACATCGACGAGCGCTTCCCCCACCCGCAGCTGATGCCGGGTGACCCGGTGGCCCGCGCCCGCGTGCGCCTGTTCCTGCTCAACTTCGAGAAGGAGCTGTTCGCTCACGTCAACCTGCTCGAAGGCCGTGGTGGCCTCAAGGGCAACGACAAGCAGCTGGAAAAGGCCCGCTCGCAGATCCGCGATCGCCTGACCCAGCTCGCCCCGATCTTCTTGAAGAACAAGTACATGTTGGGCGACGACTTCTCGATGCTCGACGTGGCCATCGCTCCGCTGCTGTGGCGCCTGGATTACTACGGGATCGAGCTGTCGAAGAATGCGCTGCCGCTGTTGAAGTATGCTGAGCGCATCTTCTCGCGTCCTGCCTACATCGAAGCGCTCACGCCTTCGGAAAAGGTCATGCGCAAATAATCCCGCAGGGGCCTGACACCGACACCATGTCCACAGACCAAGAAGCACAGGGCACTTCGACGCGCCCCTACCTGATCCGCGCCTTGCACGACTGGTGCACGGACAACGGCTTCACGCCTTACCTGGCGGTGTATGTGGATGCGTCGGTGCAGGTGCCGCGCGAGTACGTCAAGAACAACGAGATCGTGCTCAACGTGAGCTTCGACGCCACCAGCGCCATGCAACTGGGCAACGAGTTCATCGAGTTCAAAGCCCGTTTTGGTGGCGTCGCGCGCGACATCTGTGTGCCGGTGGACCACGTGATCGCCATCTATGCCCGTGAAAACGGGCAAGGCATGGCCTTCCCTGTGCCCACCAACCTGGCCGATGAAGGGCAGGCTGTGGCCGAAGAGGCCGAGTCCACTGAACCGGCGCCGGTCGTTGAAGAACGTGCGGCGCCCACGCCCTTGAAGCTGGCGCCCAAAGCTTCGGCCAAAGCCGACAAGGACAAGGCCGCAGACAAGCCTGTCAAGGCCACTGGGGGCATCAAGGCGGTGAAGGACGAGCCCTCTGACAAGGACCCGACCGACCCGACGACGCCCGGCAACAACGGTGGCCGCCCCGCACTGCGTCGAATCAAGTGAACTGAGGCCTTCGGCACTCAGGACGCACTAGAATTCAAGCCTTCGCCGGCTTAGCTCAGTTGGTAGAGCACCCGCCTTGTAAGCGGTAGGTCGTCAGTTCGAATCCGACAGCCGGCACCAAACAAAAAGCCCTCTGGCCTTGCGCCTGAGGGCTTTTTCTTTGGGTCTGGCCCATGAAAAAAGCCGACACGCTCAAGGCATGTCGGCTTCGCTGCCCGGCGCTTCCGCGCGAGGCTGGAGCGTCATTGCGGGGCCAGCATGCGGTCCAGCTCTTCCAGCGTTTCCTGGTTGAGGGTGCCCGCAGCCTGGCGCAAACGCACCGAACCGCTCAGCACTTCGTAGCGCGCCTTGGCCAGGTCCTTGGCGGTGTT
>JBEEJT010000160.1:0-7081 GCA_041169085.1 Pseudomonadota bacterium
AGCCAAGACGTATGAGTTCACTGTGGATCGGGACTTTGCGTTGAGATGCGCTTGTCTTCAGCTTCTTGCCGTCACCGTCTTCATTGATGTCAATGACAAAGATGCCCTGTTCTTCGACAACGTCCAGCACCGTGAGTTGGCATAGCTCCGCTGACCTTGCACCGGTAAAGAGCCCCAAAAGCGGAATCCAATACGCCGCATCAGCCCCGGCCCGTTTGGACGTCGGTAGTTGGTAGGAGGTGAACAAGGGCAGGGCAAAGAACGCTTTGATTTGCTCCGACGTCCATGGTGTTCGCTTGGACTCGGTTGTCGATTCAATGTTCATGCGATCCCATGGATGCCTGTCTATCAGCTCTAGCTCCCTATGTGCAAAGCCTAGGAGGGCCTTCACGTAGATAAAGCGATCTCTGGCCGTCTTGGATGCTGCTGGTTGCTTTAGGAGCCAAGCTCTGAACTCATTGCCCATCGCCCTTGTGATGTCTGTGAGAGGTGGATCTCCGCTGAACTCCTCGAAAAGACAAAGAGCACGTTCCCGGGCCTGCTTGGCGTCATCTGAGACGGTATGCCCTTCCGCCTCTTTCCACTGCTCAAAGATCTGCCGAAGCTTGTAGACCTTGCTAGCTGTCTTCAACTGGGGGAGGGGTGGCGTTTCGATGATCTCGCCCCTATCCCTTTGCACTTTCATCTCAGCAGCTTGCACCGCTGCCTTGAGCAACTGGTCCAAAAACACCCTGACGTTGGGATCTGCTTCATCTAAATCTGCGCCCAGGCTTTGAAGCCAGCCGAACATGGGCTTGAAATCCTTGCGGCTCATTTGATCGCGCAGTTCCTCCAAAGACTCTAGGTTGTTCTTGGCGAACATCTTGGCGAATGAGGAGGGCATGCCATCAAGTGGCCCCAACGCTCGAACCACTTTGGCGATCTCTTCGCTCTCCGGGGCAAGCTGGCCTAAGCCTGTGGGTGTTCGCATCTCCTCATCGACAGCTAGCGTGTCATGTTTGAGCTTGGCGCTCATGTACTCAACCCACGCAGGGCTCAGGTCGGGCATTGCTGCTGTTGCGTCCCCATGTCGTCGCTGCTGATCGAACTTTGCAAGCCAATCCGAATAGAGGCGGGCTGCTCGCATGTTAGCTATCGCAAGCGAGGTGGTGCCGAGAGAGCAGCGGTGCGCGTACTCAGAGGCGTAGAGGTGCTGGAGATCTTTCGGGGTCTTGATACGCCATTGCCAGACGTTGGACCCTACACGGGAGTGGACCCCGGTTGCTCGCTTGGTCATGCTTCGATTCGACATCCTCGGATTGTGTCAGGTGACACACCCAAGAAGCACGACTCAGCCTTACGAGACAATGACTTGCAGTCCCCAGAGGGGCTGCATACAAAAGGGTGACGAGCCTGAACCCTGGCACTGGCAGCAAACGGTTGGGGCTGCTTCGTTCCCGACCTGACCCGATTCGCCGCGCCACCATGCAGGGAGGCCCGTCACCGCGCATTGTATGCCAATGTGCGCCCGCAGGCGGCCCGCCGATTCAGGCCGCCAGCGCCTCGTCGAGGTGGCCGCGCAAGGCGTCCAGGTGGGCCGCGAGGCTGTCGGCCAGGTCTTGCCACAGTGGCGACAAGGCTTCTGCCGACAGGGGCACCTCGGCGCGCAAGCCGGCTTCCAGCTGTGCCGCGACGGCGGCCAGCTGTGGCATGCCCAGGTTGGCCACCGTGCCCTTGAACTGGTGGACGGCGCGGCCTTGGGCCTCGATGTCCGTGCCATCGGCCACACGGGTGCGGGCCACGAAGTCGCCTTGCTGGTCAGCAAAGCGCTGCAACAGCTTGCGCAACAAGGCCTCCTGGTCGCCGCAGCGCGCCAGTGCCTTGTCCAACTCCAGCGTCACCGAGGTCGCCTGGGGGGCGCTCTCTGTGGCCTGGGGCTCGACGACCCCGGTGGCTTCGCCCGATTCCGCCATGGCAGTGGCCGTCGCGGGCCGCCGCCGCGCCCATTGGTCGATGCGCTGCACCATGTCCTGGGCGTCGAAGGGCTTGGCCAGGTGGTCCACCATGCCGGCAGCCAGGCAGCGTTGTGTTTCTTCCGGCATCGCGTGGGCCGTCAGCGCCAGGACCGGCAAGGTGGGGTCGATCTCCAGGATGCGGCGGGTGGCTTCCACCCCGTCCATCACGGGCATTTGCACGTCCATCAACGCGATGTCGAAGTGCCCCGCGCCATGGCGGCTGACACAGGCCAAAGCTTGCTGGCCATCTTCCGTGCTGACCAACTCCGCCCCGCGCTTGCGCAGCAAGCTTTGCAGGATTTCGCGGTTGATGTCCACGTCGTCGGCCGCCAGGATGCGCAGGCCTTGCAGGTTCACCTGCTTGCCCGGCAGGGGGGCGGCGGGGGCTGCGGATGGCTTGGGTTGGGCCTGCAGCAGAGGCAGGGCCAGCGTGAAGGTGGCGCCTTGCCCCACCTGGCTGCGCACGGTGATGTCGCCGCCCTGCAGCCGCGCCAGGTGCCGGCTGATGCTCAGGCCCAGGCCCGTGCCGCCAAAGCGGCGGGAAGTCGAGGTGTCCGCCTGCTCGAAGGGCGAAAACACCCGTCGTTGCGCTTCTTCCGACATGCCGATGCCGGTGTCGATCACGTCAAAGAGCAGTTGGTCGGTGGTGGCGTGCAGGCACAGCGTCACGCTGCCCTGCTGCGTGAACTTGATCGCGTTGGCCATCAGGTTCAGCAAGATCTGGCGTGTGCGCATCAGGTCACCCATGGCCTGAGGCGGCGAGGCCTCGCACCGCACGTTCAAGGTCAGGCCCTTGTCCAACGCGGCGGCCTGGACCAAGTCACACACTTCTTGCACCAGTTGGTCCGGGGCGTACGGCCCTTGCTCAACGGCGAACTTGCCGGCGTCCAGGCGAGAGAAGTCGAGGATGTCGTCGATCACCCCCATGAGGTGTCGGCCTGATTTCAGGATGCGCTCGATCGCTTCGGCCGCTTCCTTGGGCAAATCCGGGCTGCCTTGTGCGACCTGCGCCATGCCCAACATGCCGTGCAGCGGTGTGCGGATCTCGTGGCTCATGTTGGCCAGGAACTCCGTCTTCACCTGGCCCAGGCGCTCGGCCTCGGTCTTGGCTGCGACCAGGTCGCGCTGCATGACCTTTTGCTCCGTGATGTCCACGGCCACGGTCAACACGGCTTCCGGTTGCTGTCGGGCGTCCAGCAGCGGCACCTTGGTCACCAACTGGTCCCGGCTGTTGCCGTCGCGCCCCATCAGGGTGTTCTCGAATCGCACCATCTGGGGCGTCTGGAGCAGGGCGTCCTCGTGGGCCAGCAAGCGCTCGGCCAGGGCAGGCGGGAACAGCTCGTGGGGCGTGCAGCCAATCAACAAGTCCTTGTTCAGCCCGAAGGCTTCTTCAAAGCGGCGGTTGCTCAGCAAAAAGCGGCCTTGTCTGTCCTTGATGGTCAGCGCCATCGGCAACGCCTCGATGACCGCTTCCAGGCGGTGGCGCTGCTGCACGACCTCGGCTGTGCGCTGTTGCACCTGGCGTTCCAGGTCCTGGCGGTGTTCCAGCAGGGACTGCTGTTGCTGGAGGTTTTCGGTGATGTCCTGGCCGAACAGCACCACCTGGGGTTGCTCCGACAGGTTGAGCAAATCCAGGCGCACGGACCACCACAGCGTGCGGCCATCGGTGGCGCGGGAGCACCACTGCTGGCTCACCGTGCCCACGTCCCGGGCGCGGTGCACCAGCGACAGCAGCACCTCGCGGCGGTAAGGCGCCTCGCAAAACAGGCATTCGGCGATCAGTTGGTCGAGCGAATGGGCGCCGTGCGCGAGCAGGGCCTGGCGGTTGGCAAAGCTGAGCTCGCCCGTGTCCTTGTTCAACACGAAGATGCTGATGGGTGCGTGGTCGAGCAGGGCCGTCAGGCGTTGTTGCCCTTCCTGCAGGCGGCCATGAGCGGCAGCCTGCACGCTCACGCGGTCTTCCAGCTCTTGCCGGTTGCCTTCCAGTTGCAGCAGCAGCCGCCACAGCATCCGGCCGTATTGGGCGACCGTCACGCTGATGGCCAGAAAAGCCAGGATCAGCACCATGGCCTGGATGGCCGGCGCAGGCGAATTGGCGGCGCGCACGCCTGGCACCCAGCCATGCCACTGGGCCCAGCACAACAGCCCCACGATGCCGCTGGCACCTGCACCCGCCAGCCACCCGGCTCGGGGGCCCAGGACAAAGCCTGCGATGACGATGGCCATGGCCATCAGCACCATCGTGGCCGACATCACGCCCGTGCCCGTGAGCCAGGCCGTGACCAAGGCCAGGGCGGGCAGGGCCGTGCTGAAGTAGGCCGCTGCGGCCCTCACCTTCCACCGTCGGCTCACCCAGATGCCCACCAGCGCCGTGAGGGCGAAAACCAGCGACATGGCCACGCGCGCCCGTTGTGGCGCGTCGAAAGTGGGCATGGTCAACCAGGCCAGCCCCGCCACGCCCAAGGCGAAGGCCGCCACCACCTGCATGCTTCGGTCCAGCGTTTTCTGCATGGACCCATCGATGTGAGCCTTGACCTGCTCCAGCGTCAACCGTTCCATCCCACCGCTTTCGTTTGGGTTGAGGGGTTCAGGGCGCTGGCCTCAGCGTTCCAGCCGGGCCACGATTTGTTCGAGGTGCGTCTCGATCTCGTCGACCTGGCTGAACACCGCCATCACTTCGCTGACGTGTCGCTGGAGTGTGGTGGTCAACTGGTCTTCCTGCACGGCCGACAAGCCCAGGTGGATGAAGGACTGTTCCACTTCGTTGGTCATGTGGCGCAGGATCTGCTCCAGCTGCATGCGGCTGGCGTGTTGCTGGGCGGCCAGGTCGGCCAGTGATTCACGCGTGAAGCGGATGATGTCGTGGGTGCGCAGCACGTGCTGCTGGTTTTGCATGGCGTCGAGCGCATGCAGGTAGGTCACGATGCCCTCGGCCATCAAGGCCACGTTGTCCCGCAAGCGCCCGATGCGGTCGATGTCGTCGGCCGAGTGGGTGTCGAAATCGGGGTTCATCGGCAAATGGCGGATCAGCATCACCACGTTGTCGTGCTTGATGCAGGTGTGCTCGCCCAGGGCCTCGATCGTCTGCTTGCACTTGTGCTCGATGTGGTCGAGGATGGAGTTCTCCAGCGCGCTGCATTCGGCCAGCGCGGTGCGCGACACCACGCCTTCGCGGCCGGTCATGCGCAAGCAGCCGTCGAGGCCGAGTTTGCCCAAGGCGTCGAAGAAGGTGCGGGCAATGTCCAGGTAGTTCTGGCAGCGCGGCAATTGGCGCTGCATCTCGAACACCACGCCCATTTCGCCGTACAGGTTCGCCGCCGCCAGCACCGAGTTCTGCGCTTCCTCGATCTCGTTGGCCATGTTGCGGCTGCGCTCGCGCTGGGTCACTGCCAGTTCGATCTTGGTGACCAGTTCGCTGAGCTCGAAAGGCTTGGTGAGGTAGTCGGCCGCGCCCACCTTGTAGCCCTTGAGCCGCTCTTCCAGCGTCACGCGTCCGGACAGGAAGATCACGGGCAGGTCGGCGGTTTCGCGGCGGGCTTTCAGCGCCTCACAGGTCGCGTAGCCGTCCAGGCCGGGCATCTCCACGTCCAGCAGCACCAAATCGTAGGTGTGTTGGGCGCACAAGGCCAGCGCGGCCTGGCCGTCTGGCGCGGTGGTGACCTGGTAGCGGCTGGACAGTGCCGCTTCCAGCATGTCGCGGGTGAAACCGTCGTCGTCGGTGACGAGGATGTGCGGCTGTTGCATGACGAAACTCCCTGAGTTGGAGCCCCATCGCCGTCAGCGTGCGCCGCCAAGTTGGGCTTGGTGGCCAGGGCTCGAACCTACACATCGGCGTCAGGCGCGCCAAGTTGAGCCCGTCAGGCCTGACGTGTGAACGGCGTCACACGTCGGCCGCGTTCAAGTCAGCGCAGCTGCAACTCGTCTGCCCCGTAAGTCACACCCAGCGGCTCGATCACGACCTGCTTGGGGCCGTCTTCCACGTGGCCCGCCACCCAGGCGTCGATGCCCTGAGCCCGCGAAATGGCCACCACTTGCTCGGCCTGGTCGGCCGCCACATACAGGGCGAAGCCCGCACCCATGTTGAGCGTGCCGTAAGCCTCGTGGTCGTCCAGGCCGCAGGCCTGCTGCATGAAGGCCAGGATGGCGGTCTTGGGCGGCACCTGGGTGATGCGGTAAGTCAGCGCCTTGGGGTGGCGCATCAGCTTGCGCCAGCCGTGTCCGGTGACGTTGGCGCTGTAGTGCGGCGTGATGCCAGCTTGCGCCAAGGCTTCCGTGACGGGCGAATACAGCACCGTGGGGGCCAGCAGGGCTTCACCGTAAGTCTGGCCACCGCCGATGTCGGTCAGGTAGCCCTGGGGCAGGCGTTCGGCCAGCGTGCGGGCCAGCGAGAGGCCATTGGCGTGGATGCCGCTGGCAGCCAGGAAGACGATGGCGTCGCCGGCGCCCAGCTTGTCGCCCACCGACAGGCGGGACTTGGGGCTGATGATGCCGGTGCACGAGGCGGCCAGGTCCACGCGCCCATCGGCCACGATGCCGGCCAGCGCGGGCGTTTCACCGCCGCCCCAAGACACGTTGCAGACCTCGCAGGCCTTCTTCCAGCCGGCCACCAGGGCGTTGGCGCGCACCTTGTCGCCAAACCAGTCGGAGCCGCCCGCGGCCCAATAGGCTTGCACCACAAGCGGCGTGGCGCCCACGGTGATCAGGTCGTTCACCGCCATGGCGATGGTGTCCTGGGCGATGCTGTCGTAATAGCTGCGGCCCGTGAGCGTGGCCATTTCGTCGGCCACGAGCGTCTTGGTGCCCAGGCATTCCACGATCGAGGCCAGGTACATCGGGCCCACATCGACCACATAGGCCGATTCGCCGCGCGAAGCCAGCACTTCGGAGAAACCGTGGCTGGTCAGGTGGGCGCCCGTCTGGGCCGCCGCGCGCTGGGCCGCCACCTTCAGCGGGTCGATCAGGTCGTAGTTGACACCGGCCTGGTCGTAGGTGAGGGGGGCACCGTTGGCTTGGGGGGCAGATTGGGCGTCGGACATGGCGATTTCGTCAGGTGAATGCCGGGGCGGGCGGGGTGCCTGGCCCGGACA
>JBEEJT010000161.1:0-3139 GCA_041169085.1 Pseudomonadota bacterium
AGGTGGGCCATCTGGAACAGCGACTGGTTGCCTTGCAACACCAGAAACTGCTTCGGGTAGAGGGCACGCGACAGCGGCCACAGGCGGGTGCCGGAACCACCGGCCATGATCACGGGAAGAACGTTGTAGCTCATGGGTCAGACTTCAAAGCCGTTCGGGTTCTGCGATTGCCAGCGCCAGGAATCGACGCACATGTCGTCCAGGCCACGCGTGGCACGCCAGCCCATGGTGGCCAGGGCGTGCGCCGGGTCAGCGTAGCAAGCATCGATGTCGCCGGGACGACGAGGCGCGAACACCAGCGGGATCTCGCGGTCGGCGGCCTTGCCGTAGGCGCGGGCCAGCTCCAGCACGCTGTAGCCCTGGCCGGTGCCCAGGTTGACGGTCAGCGAACGCGCTTGGGTCGCCAGGTAACGCAGCGCCGCCACATGGCCTTCGGCCAGGTCGCAGACGTGGATGTAGTCGCGCACACCGGTGCCGTCGGGCGTGTCGTAGTCGTTGCCGAACACGTTGAGGTGTTGGCGCTTGCCGATGGCCACCTGGGCCACATAGGGCATGAGGTTGTTGGGGATGCCGCGCGGGTCCTCCCCGATCAAGCCGCTCACATGGGCGCCCACCGGGTTGAAGTAGCGCAGATAAGCGATGTGCCAGCTGGGGTCACAGCGCTCCAGCTCACGCAGCATCTCTTCGCCCATCAGCTTGGTCTGGCCATAGGGGTTGGTGGCGCGCAGTGCCGCTCCCTCGGTGATTGGCAGGCTGTCGGGCTTGCCGTAAACCGTGGCCGACGAGCTGAACACCAGGTTCTTCACGCCATGGCGCTTCATGGCCTGGCACACCGACAGCAGGCCGCCGATGTTGTTCTCGAAGTAGTCGAGCGGGCGCTCCACCGACTCACCCACGGCCTTGAGCGCGGCGAAATGCACCACGGCAGCGATGCCGCCCAATGGTTGGGCCAGCGCGAAACAGGCGTCCAGCGCAGCCGGGTCGCGCACATCGCCTTGCACGAACTGCACGGGCTTGCCACCGATGTGTTCCAGCCTGGCCAGTACCTTGGCCGAGCTGTTGACCAGGCTGTCGATGGCGATCACGTCATGGCCGGCCTCTTGCAGCGCCAGCCAGGTGTGGGAGCCGATGTAGCCGGTGCCACCGGTCAGGAGGATGCATGCCATAGTGAAGCTTCAATCCAGGGTCAACGAGGCCGTGCAGTCATAAGTGCGGCCATCGAAACGATAACCACGCCAGTCACGCGTCTGCGAATAAGCCGTCAGGCCACATTGCAGCGCCACGGACCGGATGGGGGCGTAAGACATCGACAAGCGCGTGTTGTGACCGACGCTGTCGCGAACCATGGAGAACTCGCTGAAGCCCACGTTGCTTTGGTCCATCCGGCTCTTGGTCAGGCTGTGCGACAGCCGAACCGAAGTTTTGCCCGTCACGGCCGCAGCGGCATACCCCTGCAGGGTGGTGACGTTCTGGATCGACGCGTAATTGGACTGGCCAACCACCGAGCCAAACAAGTTGACATAGGTGTTGTCCAATCGGTCGGCGGAGGTCAAGCGGGAGTAAGTGGCGCCGTAGGACAACATGCCACCGGGCGTGTAGCTCCAACCCGCCGAGCCGTTCCAGCCGCGAACGCGACGGGTGTCGTCGCTGCGGTAGTCGCTGACCCGGCGAGAGAACATGGCATTGAGGTTGCTGAGGCCCGTCGCCTGCCAGTTCACACTCAAGTCGATGTTGCGGTCATTTTGCACTTCGGCCTGACCATCGATCAAGCGAGACGGGTAAGTTGTTTCCACCTGGCGGTAGCCCACACCGTAAAAGAAGCGGTCGGTGACGTAATAGTTGGTGCGCAAGGCCGCAGACCACTGGTCCGCATTGAGGGTGGCGTAAGCCGCTTGCGAGTACCGCAACACGTTGTAGTCCAGGGTGCCGGAGATGGCCCATCGACCGTCGATGCCGTAGCGCAACGTGGAATTCACGTCGTAATTGCGACGCATGTTGCGCACCACGCGCGCGTCCGCGGCGTAGTTGTTCTGGATCGGAGTCAGGGCCCGAGCGTAGGAGCCCCCCACGTTGAGCGACCAATCACGCAGAAACTCCGTGTTGAAGCTGCCGTCCAGGCTCCCGGATTCGTTGTTCAACCTGGAGCCGTAGTGCGCGTAGCGGTTGACAGAAGCCGTGCCACTGAGCTTGTACTTCTGCCGCCCATAGGCCTTGTCCAGCTCGGTGCCAATGGAGGTCGTCTGGATCGTCTCGCCCTGGGCATCGTCGTCGCGCGAGAAATTGGTGTCGCGCGTGACGGTGTGCCCGCCCCACACGGAAAACGGGTATTTCTCGTCGTCGATGTCCAGCGCCCAGGCCGGTGCCACGAAACTGGCGGCCACCCCACACAGGAGCAACTTCGTGCCCATCAACAGCGTCGAGTGGTGAACTTGGCGATGATCAGTCATGCGTGACCCTTGAGTCCTTGGCGGCTGGGCCCCTGATGAGACGCCCTGCCCACCCATCAATAAGCGTTGCGGTCGAACAGCATCAGGCGAACGGTGCGCACGATGATTTGCAAGTCCAGGCTCAACGACCAGTTGCGCAGGTATTCCAGGTCGAATTCGACCCGCGCCTGCATCTTCTCGATCGTTTCCGTCTCGCCCCGGTAACCATTGACCTGGGCCCAGCCCGTGATGCCCGGACGCACCTTGTGGCGCACCATGTAAGCCTTGATCAGGCGACGGTATTCCTCGTTGTGGGCCACGGCGTGCGGGCGCGGGCCCACGATGCTCATGCGGCCTTGCAACACGTTGATGAATTGCGGCAACTCGTCGAGCGAGGTCTTGCGGATGAACGCACCGAACTTCGTGATCCGAGGGTCGCCCTTGGTGGCTTGCTTGACCACGGGGCCGTTGTCCTGCACCCGCATCGAGCGGAACTTGTAGACGATGATCTCCTCGCCATCCAGCCCGTTGCGGCGCTGCTTGAAGATCGCCGGCCCCGGGCTGCTGAGCTTCACGCCGATGGCGATCACCATCAGGATCGGCGAGATCAGCAGCAGGATGCCGAGCGACAGCACGATGTCGCTCGCGCGCTTGAGCAGCGCATTGATGCCGGTGAACGGCGTCTCGAGCATGCCCACCACCGGCACGCCGTT
>JBEEJT010000162.1:0-8543 GCA_041169085.1 Pseudomonadota bacterium
GCCAGCAGGAGCGACTTTTTCATGCTTGTGTCCTCAAAAGGGTGTCAATAAACCGGGGGTATGGAACCATGTGCAAAGCCCACAGTCCCATGTGAGACAAGGGCAAAGGATGCATCGCAACAGCCGTTGCTCCACATTCAGCCTTCGATTATACGGTGTTCTTCGGGCTACCCCCTATAGGCCCAAAGTGGCATGCGGCGTGACGTTCATTGATCGTTGCAAAATAACGTCAATTTCCTGTAACCACTCCCGGGACCGGGGCGGATCCGTCACCCACCGAGCCGTGTCGTGCGCGCCATCGACCACGCGCAACGCGCCGATGCCTGCGGCCACCATCAGCGTGCCCGGCCACTGCGGCGCGTCTTCGGGCTGCATTTGCAGGCAACTCACCCGGTGAGCCCAGGGGGCCTGCCAGCGCAGCCAGCCCCCATGATGCCGCAATGCCGGTTGCCAATCGCGGGCCAGCAAACGTGCCTGGCACCCACGGTGTGACACCGCCCACTGCTGGAACGCGCCCAGCACGGCCGGCTGGCTCAGCGGCCAGCGCGCGAAGTCCGTGTCCACCAACACCAGGTCAACGCCTTGCGAAGCCGCCAGCGCGAACAGTCGCGTCATGGCTTCGGTGATGGCTGGCCAGCCTTGCAACACGCCAGCGCCGTCGTCCATGCGGGGCGACACCATGGCTCAAGCCCTCACCACGTGGAGCCAACCGTCTTCGGCCCACTGGTTGAGCAAGTCCAACAAGTCTTCGCTCACACCGCGCATGGCCTTGGCATCCAGAACTCGCTGGTCAGCCAACTGGCGCAGGTGTCGGGCGTCTCGCCCCCCCACACGCCAGCTCTCACCGTTCACGTAAACGCAGCGATCGTCGTAGACCATGCGGGTGCGGGCGTGCAGGGCCACGGCAGGCCGCCCCTCGAAGGCTTCGCCAGCTTCGAACCACACGTTGACCTTGGGCTCGCTCAGCCACTCACCCAGCACGGTGCGCAGGGCGTTCGGGTCACGCATCACCTTGTCCACGGCCTTTTGCGCGAAGCTCACCAGGGCCTCGGGCACCTCGCCTGGCTGGCCCGTAGCGGTTTGTGCCGGGTCCATGTAGAGCTTGCCCATGCCTTCGAGGTCTTCGCTGTCGGCCAGGCGGGCCAGCACGTCGCGCACCAATTCGTGCGCGCCCGGCGTGCGGAAGCCAATCGAACACGTCATGCACTCGCCACCTTCGGCGATGCCATCGTGCGCCCACCGCGGCGGCAGGTAAAGCATGTCCCCCGGCTCCAGCACCCATTCTTCTTCAGGCTGGAAGTGCGACAAGATCTTGAGTGGCACGTCCGCCTCCAGGCGGTCGTCGTGGAGGGGGCCGATGCGCCAGCGCCGTTGGCCATGCACCTGCAGCAGGAACACGTCGTAAGAGTCGAAATGCGGCCCCACCCCACCGCCTTCGGTGGCATAGGAAATCATCAGGTCGTCCAGCCGGGCGTCGGGCACAAAGCGAAACCGCTCCAGCATCTCGCGGGCCGCCGGGACGTGCAAGTCCAGGCCTTGCACCAGCAGCGTCCAAGCCGACTGGGTGAAGGCGGGCATGGCACGGCGTGAAGCAAAGGGGCCATGTTGCAGCGTCCAGGTCGACGCCACGGCCGCCTGGCCAGGCTTGGCCTTCTTCTTGCCCTTGCCGACAGTGGCCTCAGCCGCCGGGGCCTCGCCCCCTTTGCGCACGATGAGCCGGCTCTCCACGTCGTCTTGCTCGGCGAGCTTGAACATGTCGGCGCGGCTCACGGGCGACGCCACCCCTGGCCAGGCCTGGCGGATCAGCAGCGGCTTTTTCTGCCAATGGCGGCGCATGAACTGGCGGGGGCTCAGGCCACCCAGCAGGGGCGTCGGGGCGTGGATGTCGATGAAGGAGGTGGGGGTGCTCATGCCCTGCATTGTGCGGGCGACCCGGGGCGCATGCGATGATCGCGGTCATGATCATTACTTCCCCTTGCGTGGTGAGCCTGGTGTGGCGTCTGGAAGACGCCCAGGGCCAATTGATAGACGAAATCAAGGAACCCATGGAGTTCCTGCTCGGTGGCGACGATCTGCTGGCCAAGGTCGAACAGACCCTGATCGGGCAGACCACCGGTTTCGAGGCCCAACTGCACCTGGAGCCGGAACAGGCATTTGGCGACTACCACGCCCATTTGGTGTTTTTCGAGTCGCGCGACATCTTCCCGAAAGACGTCTGCGAGGGCATGCAGTTCGAAGGGCCGCCTGAAGGGGCCACCACCCCCGACCTGCCCAAAGATGTCATCTATTCGGTGACCGAGGTCTACGACACCCACGTGGTGCTCGACGGCAACCATGCGCTGGCCGGCATCGCGCTGCGCCTGAGCCTCAAGGTGTGCGACGTGCGCCCCGCCACCGAAGAAGAGGCGGAAGGCGGCTCCGTGGCGGCCTCGCCCTTCAGCGTGGCGAATGTGCCGCCCGGCACGACCGTGCACTGAAACGGCCGCGCCGCAACGGCCAGGCCTGGTCAGCCGCGCCCCGTCGAGCCGAAACCGCCCTCGGCGCGGTCACTCGGGGCGTGGAACTGGTCGACCACCTCGAACGCAGCCTGCACCACCGGCACGATCACCATCTGGGCGATGCGCTCCATGGGCTGCACGGTGAACGCGGTGTCGCCGCGGTTCCAGCAGCTCACCATCAAAGGCCCCTGGTAGTCGGAGTCGATGAGGCCCACCAGGTTGCCCAGCACGATGCCGTGCTTGTGGCCCAGGCCGGAACGCGGCAACAGCATGGCCGCCAAACCCGGGTTGCCCAGATACACCGACAAGCCTGTGGGGATCAGCACCGTCTGGCCCGGCGCCAGCGCCAGCGGCTCGTCCAGGCAGGCCCGCAGGTCCAGACCAGCGCTGCCCGGGGTGGCGTAGGCCGGCAAGGCTTCAGCCATGCGCGGGTCGAGGATGCGAACTTGAACGGTGGTCATGCTGGACGTCAGGTCAGGGGTGGCCGCTGGCCAAGGCGTGTCGCTCGGCGATTTCAGCGATCAGGGCACGGGCCAGGGTGAGTTTGTCGGTGGGGTGGCCATCGGGCGGCAAGGCGCGGTGGCTGTGGGCGTCCACGAGCAGCAGCGCGTTGTCGTCGCGGCCAAAGGTGGCGGGCCCCAGGTTGCCCACGATCAAGGGCACCTGTTTGCGCAGCAACTTGGCGCGGGCGTGCTCGAGCAGTTGCTCGCTTTCCGCCGCAAAGCCCACGCAATAGGGGCCCTGGCCGGCGTTGCTGAGGCGAGCGACGGCCGCGAGGATGTCCGGGTTCTCGGTGAGCTCAAAGGTGGGCGCCACCTTCTTGCCCTCCTTCTTGATCTTGTGCTCACTCAAGCTGGCGGGGCGCCAATCGGCCACCGCTGCCGTGGCGATGAAGATGTCGTGCGCGGCCGCACAGGCCAGGACGGCGTCGTGCATCTGCTGCGCGGTCATGACGTTGGTGCGTCGCACGCCTCTGGGCGTGGGCAGGTGGACCGGCCCCGCGATCAGGCTCACCTCGGCGCCGGCTTCAGCCGCCGCGCGCGCCAGGGCGAAGCCCATCTTGCCACTGGAATGGTTGGTGATGCCCCGCACCGGGTCGATGGGCTCGAACGTCGGGCCAGCGGTGATGAGCAGCTTGCGGCCAGCCATCGGCTTGGGTTGCAGGCTGGCCACCAGGTCGTCGAACAACTCCTGGGCTTCGAGCATGCGGCCATCGCCCACTTCGCCACAGGCCTGGTCGCCGCTGCCCGGGCCCAGGATCTGGGCGCCATCGGCCTGCAGCGTGGCCACATTGCGCTGGGTGGCCGGGTGGGCCCACATCTCGCGGTTCATGGCCGGAGCGACCAGCAATGGGCCGCGCTCACGGGGGCGCGCCAGGCAGGTGAGGCTGAGCAGTTCGTCTGCCCTGCCCTGCGCCAGCTTGGCGATGAAATCGGCGCTGGCGGGTGCGATCAGCACCACGTCGGCATCGCGCCCCAGGTGGATGTGGGGCATGTGGTTGGGCACGCTGGCGTCCCACTGGCTCGTGTAGACGGGGCGGCCAGACAAGGCCTGCATGGTCACCGGCGTGATGAAAGCTTGCGCGGCCTCGGTCATCACGACGTCCACCGTGGCGCCTGCCTTGGTGAGCAAGCGCACGAGTTCGGCCACCTTGTAGCAGGCGATCCCGCCGGACATGCCGATCAGCACGTGGCGGCCCATGAGGTCTTTGCGTTCAGACATGGGCGGCACTCTACCAGCAGTGCGCCACCGCCACGCGAGGCGCCGCGTGCGGTGGCTGGGGGCTCACGCGCTCAGCGGGTCACGCCGATGTTGCGGGCGTTGAGTTCGCTGCGGTAGGTGCTGGGCGACTTGCCTGTCCAGCGCTTGAAAGCGAAGGTGAAGGCACGTCGGTCAGAAAAGCCCAGCTCGGTGCTGATGCTTTCCATGCTGATGGCACGGCGACGCAGCATCACCAAGGCGCGCTGGCACTTGGCCTGCGACTGCACATCGACGTACTTCACGCCTTCAGCCTGCAGTCGGCGCTGCAGGGTGCGGGGGTGCAGGCCCAGCGCGGCGGCGGTGGACTCCAGCCCTTCGCGCAGCAGTTCAGGGCGGCGCTCCAGCGCCCAGCGCACTTCGTCGAGGATGCGGCGTTCGCCGGCTTCCTTGTTGAGGCGGCGCTCGATCAGGCGACGGGCCTGGCTGTGGGCTTCGGGCTCGGCCTGGTTGAGCGGCTGGTCGAGCCAGCGGCGGTCCAGCACCAAAGCGTCCACGGCTTCACCGAAGAACACGGGCACGCCAAAGTGGGAACGGAAATACTGGTCGTGCTCTGGGGCCGAAGCCGCCACGCGCACCGACATCAGCCAGTTGTTGCCACGCAGTGCCCGCTTGATGAGCTGGTAGATGGCCGCCAGCACCACTTCCCGCACATGCCAAAGCTCGGCGGGTTCGGTGTCGGCAACCGTGATCTCGACCCGCAGGAAGGCTTCCACGCCCACCTCGTCGAGGTGCAGCGCCATCCAGGGGGCCACCAGTTCGCGCGCCCAGGTGGCGATTTCCAGCATGCCGCGCAGCGTGCTGCACGAGGAAATGAACTGGTCGAACTCGGCGTAGTGTTCGAACACGAACGCCTCGCCCAGCGCGAATGGGAAGTGGTGGCCTTTGGCCCGCTCCACGCATTCGGAGAAGGTGCGCAGCAGCTTGCGCGACGACAACATGATCGGCTTGGCCGAGTCATTCATCGCGATGCCCGCTTCCTTGAGCACGGGCTCAATGGGGAAACCACAGACGTGGGCGGCGTGACGCCAACTGCCAGGGGCAGGCATCGGGACCAGGGTGTTCGAATCCGCAGCAAGCATGACGAAATACAGCCTCAGACAACAAGCCCGGCACGCCTCATCTGACTACATCGATACCCAAATTCAGGGCACGTTGAAGAACAGGCGTCTTGTGGTTACCGGCCTTCGTTCAGCCTAGAAGCCAATGGCAGGTCGAACAACCGCGTTCCCCATGAGGAGAGGAACATTAAACGTCAAGCCACCTGAACAGGTGTCCTGAAATGAACCCCGTTGCTGATCGTTTACCCTGCGGGGTGTGCGAAATCGCGCAAACTGGGCATCTATTCGTCCCAGCGGCCAGAACATCTGACATCAACCGGACTCAGATCCAATGTCACATAGATGCCCAGGAGACGCTGCGCAACAAAAGATGCACCCAACCCGATTAACGAGCGGCGTGTTCAGTGCTGCTTGTCGCGCCATGCGCTGGGGGTCTCGCCTTCCCAGCGCTTGAAGGCGGCGGTGAAGGCACGCCGGTCGGAGAAGCCGAGCCGGGCGCTGATGTCGTCGATGGACAGACTGCCTTCTTGCAACCACTGGCACGCCAGGCGATGCCGCATGCGGGCCTGCACGTTCAGGTAGCTGTCGCCTTCGTCCTTCAGCCGACGCTGCAAGGTGCGCGGGTGCAGGTTGAGCCGGTCGGCCATGTCTTCCACGCCCAGGGCCAACAGGCCGGGGTCGCGGTGGATCTGCTCTTCGATTTCGGCCGCGACGCCCTGGCGCTTCACTTCCTTGCCCAGGCGCTGCTGTGCGAGGAAATGGGCTTGCTCGTGCAAGGCCGGGAAGGCCCCTTCCAGCGGGCTGTCGAGGATGCGGCGCTCGAACACGAGTGCGTCGGTGTCGGCGCCGTAAGTGACCGGCACCCCGAAGAACTCTTCGAGCTGGGCCGCGTAGCTCGGGCGCTGGATTTGCAGGGTGACGCCGGCAAACCCGTCTTCCGAGCCCTGAAGCGTGCGCCCGAACTTGCGGATGCAGGCCAACACCGCCTGGATGACCAGGGTCAGCGGCAAGCCATAGGCATTGAGGTTGGGCAGCGGCAGGTCAAAGCCCACACCCACTGTGGCGATGTTGCCCTGTTCACGGACATCAAGCTTGAGCCACGGCAGCACCATGCGGCGAGCCAGGTCGGCCACCCGCAAGGCCTCACGCAGCGTCGGGCTGGTGGTCAGCAGGGTTTCGAACTCGGGCAGGCTTTCGAAGGCAAAGGTGTCGCCCAGCACCAACGGAAAATGCTTGTTGGGCGACAGGGCCACGCACTGTTCGAGCAGTGACACCAACTGCAGAGGCGAGACGCGCGCGTCTTCGAGCCGAATGAAATCGACCTTGATGCCCGCTTCCTTGAACAGCGGCTGGACGTTGAAACCGCATTTGGCCGACGCCTTGACCCATGCCGACAGCATGAACAGAGGGATCGGGCGGACGCCCAGGGCTTCGAGGACAGCGGTTGGCGGCAGAGGAATACGCATAAAACGAAATCGGCACACCCTCGTAGAGTGTGCCGAAGTCTAACCAGTTACGCGCGTGTCAGCGCAGCAAAATCACCGTTCGTTCAGCGAACCAGGGCGGCGCGCATCTTTTCGCTGGCTTCCACCGGGTTGCCGTGCAGGTTGAAGGCCTTCAGCCAGGGCTCGTAGCCAGGCTGGTCGGTCTCTTCCCAGGGGTGGTAGCCGGGCTTGTAGTAGGCGAAGTACTTGCTGAAGATGGGCGCGGCCATGCCCAACAGCCACGGCAGGCTCTTGATGTTCATCCATCGACGCTGCCACCAGTTGTAGCCATCGGTCTCGAGCATGGCGTTGGCGAACTTGCGGATGGTGTAGGGGAACATGAAGGTGGCGTGCACGAGCGCACCGACGCGCTTCCAGTAGCCCACCTTGGCCACGTCCACCATCACGTCATAGGCCACGCCCTTGTGCTCGACTTCTTCGATGGCGTGCCAGGCGTACATGGCGCGCACATTGGGGTGGGCGTCACGCATGACGTCGCGCTCGTCGAACAGGGTGTGGGCACCCAGGGCCGTGAAGTGCTCGAGGGCAGCCGTGATCGCCAGGGTGTATTCGCGGCTGAAGCGGCTGCGGTAGTTCTTGAACAGGAGGTCGTCGAGCTCCTTGATCAAGCCGTCCACGTCGATGCCTTGTTGGCGCAGGTATTCGTTGTACTGGTTGTGCACCAGGGTGTGCTGGGCTTCCTGGCGGTTGAAGTCCTTGATGTCTTGCAGCAGCTGCGGGTCGGTGACGCGGTCGCGGAAGTCGCGTACCGTGGTCATGAAGAACTTCTCGCCCGGCGGGAAGATGACCGACATGGCGTCCCAGAAACGGGTCTTGAACGGGTCACCGCCGAACCAGTATTTGGGGATGTCCGAGGTGAAGCCGAAGTTCAGCTTTTCACGCGGAACGATCGGGTGTGCGGCGTGCGGGTGTGTGGTCATGGTTCGCCTCTTTTGGCCCCTCTGCGGGGCGTTGTCTCCGGGAAACCTCAATGTAGAAACCGGAGCCGCCAGTGGTGAGGATGCCTGATGACAAGTAGGCATTGCAGACGACATGGGATTGGCGTCTGCAACATGCCTGATCTGGATCAAACCAACCGGGGCATCTCACACCCGATCAGCCCGGGGCGCTAGCCGAGCGGACGAAAAAAAACGGGCTGCGTGTGCAGCCCGTCCGGGAAGGTGCCTGAACCGAGAGGTCAGGCCAGAGCGAGGTCGCGGCGCATTTGCTCGCTGGCCTGGATCGGGTCCTTGGAGCCATTGAAAGCACGCAGCCACTCTTCGTAGCCCGGTTGCTCGGTTTCCTGCCAGGGGTGGTAGCCAGGCTTGTAGTACTGGATGTAGCTGCGAGCCATCGGGGCCAGTGCACCGCCAGGGCCCAACAGCCAAGCCAGGCCCTTCAGGTTCATCTTCTGGCGCTGCATGAAGCTGAAGCCGTCGGCCTTCAGCAGTTCCTGTTGCAGCTTGAAGATCACGTACGGGAACATCCAGGTCGCGTGCAGCAAGGCGCCAATGCGCTTGAAGTAGCCCACCTTGGCGTAGTCGATCATCACGTCGTAAGCGACGCCCTTGTGCTCGACTTCTTCAATGGCGTGCCAGGCGTACATGGCGCGCACGCGGTGGTCCGCGTTCTTCAACAGGTCGCGCTCGTCGAAGAGGCTGTGGGCGAAGATCGAGGTGAAGTGCTCCAGCGCCGAGGTGATGGCCAGGGTGTAGCCCTTGCTGTAGACCTTGCGGTAGTGC
>JBEEJT010000163.1:0-14546 GCA_041169085.1 Pseudomonadota bacterium
GGGGCACCACGCGCACGCCGGTGGCCTTGAGCTGTTCAGCCGACATGCCGGCGTACTTGGTGGGCACCTTGTCGTAGAACTGCAGGGCGCCATCGCCCATGGGGACGTTGTCGTTGAGGCGGAAGCTCAGCAGCACGGCCTTCTTGACCCACTGGTGCACTTCCCAGTTGCCGTTGATCTTCTCGGCCACGCGGATCTTGCCGGTGTCGAGCTGGTCGATGATGTGGTTGACGGCGTCACGGATCTCGGCGGGGGCGCTGGCGGCCGACAGTTCGGCGCGGTTGTCCCAGGCGGATTCGATGACGGATTGCAGGTTGCTCATGGCAGTCCTCAGTAGGGGCTTGAAATCTGAAAATCGGGGGCAGCACGCAGCACGCAGCGCGTCAGGCGCGGTGCTTCAGGACGAATTCGCGGATGCGCTGGGCGGCTTCCACGCATTCTTCCACTTCGGCGACCAGGGCCATGCGGACTCGGCCGTGACCCGGGTTGACGCCGTGGGCAGTGCGCGCCAGGTAGCTGCCCGGCAAAACCGCGACATTGTATTGAGCCAGCAGCTCTTTCGCGAACCATTCGTCGCTGCCGCCCCCCACCGATGCCGGGATGCCGGCCCAGAGGTAGAAGCCGGCATCGGGCAGTTGCACGTCCAGCACGTCGGCCAGGAGGGGTGTGACCTGCTCGAATTTCTGGCGGTAGAGCGCGCGGTTGTGCTCGACGTGGGCCTCGTCGTTCCACGCGGCGATGCTGGCCTTTTGCACGGCCGGGCTCATGGCGCTGCCGTGGTAGGTGCGGTAGAGCAAGAAGGCCTTCATCAAGGCGGCGTCGCCCACCACAAAGCCCGAGCGCAGGCCCGGCACGTTGGAGCGCTTCGACAGGCTGGTCAGCGCGATCAGGTTCTTGAAGTCGGCGCGGCCCAGTTGGGCAGCGGCTTCGAGGCCGCCCAGGGGCGCCGCATCGGGGCCTTCGCGGAAGTAGATCTCCGAGTAGCACTCGTCTGAGGCGATGACGAAACCGTGGCGGTCGCTCAACTCGAACAGCTTGCGCCATTCGTCGAGCGGCATGACCGCGCCCGTGGGGTTGCCCGGCGAGCAAACATAGAGCAGTTGGCAGCGCGCCCAGGTGGCGTCGTCGATCTGGCACCAGTCGGCAGCGAAGTTGCGCGCCGGGTCGGAGTTGGCGAACACCACTTCGGCGCCAGCCAGCAGGGCTGCGCCTTCGTAAATTTGGTAGAAGGGGTTCGGGCAGACCACCACCGGGCCGCCCACGTCGCGGTGCTGGTTGGGGTCGATCACGGTCTGTGCCAGGGCGAACAACGCCTCGCGCGAGCCGTTGACCGGCAGGATCTGGGTGGCGGCGTCCACCTTCAGGCCGTAGCGGCGCTGCATCCAGGCAGCGCAAGCTTCGCGCAGCGCCGGTTCGCCTGCCGTGGCCGGGTATTGCGCCAGGCCACCCAGCGACGCGCTCAGCGTGTCGCAGATGAAGGCCGGCGTGGCGTGTTTGGGCTCGCCGATCCCCAGGCTGATGGGGCGCAAAGCGGGGTTGGGCTGGACGCCGGCGGTCAGGGCACGCAGGCGCTCGAAGGGGTAGGGCTGGAGGCGTTTCAGCAGCGGGTTCATCCCGCCATTATCCCAGGCGGGGCGGCCGCGTCAGTGTTCGGCTTCGCCGGCGATCACATCGCGGTTGCGGCCGGTCTGTTTGGCGCGGTAGAGCGCCTGGTCTGCGCGCTCCAGCGTGTGGTGCAGTCCGGCGGCTTGGTCGTGCACGGCCAAACCGGCCGAAAAGCGCACCCGCAACTCCGGCCACTGGGTGGACACGACGGCGCCTTCCAGCGCCGAGCGCAGCCGGTCCATGGCGATGCGGGCCTTGGCCGCCGACGTGTTGGGCAGCAGGAAGATGAACTCCTCGCCGCCCCAACGCGCGACGATGTCGGATTCGCGCAGCACCATGGTGGCGGCCGAGCCGAAGGCCATCAGCGCCTGGTCTCCGGCACGGTGGCCCAACTGGTCGTTCACGCGCTTGAAGTGGTCCAGGTCCACCAGCGCGATGGTGAAGTGCTCGCCGTAGCGGTCGTAACGGCGGATGCAGTCTTCCAGCTTGTCTTGCATGTAGCGGCGGTTGTAGAGCCCGGTCAGTGCGTCGCGCGTGGCCATGTCTTCCACCTTGGCGAGGGTCTCGCGCAGTTCCTCCCGTTGCGCCTTGAGCCGGTTGCGCCAGGCGGTGAGCTGGTGGCCACAAAAAGCCATGGAAGGAAAGCAACCCAGCATCAGCTCAAAGCGCAGCAACTCCAGGTCGGGCGGGTAGTAGCTCGGGTCCTGTTGCGACAGGACGCCCATGCACAGGCCCAGGAACACGATGGCCAACACCCCCACCCAGATCGACTGCTTGGGCGTGTGGGTGTACATGCCGAACACCATCACCAGGGCCACCAGCACCAGCACCACGCCTCGGTCATGGGGCCCGGCCGCCGTGTAGCCAAACGAGATCGCCAGCAAGGCGAACAGGTTCTGCGGCAGCATCAAGGTGGGGTCCTTGAAACGCTTGCTCCAGCCGCTGCGCACGGCCGCGTAAAACAGGACGTAGGCCGGGATGGTCGTCCACAGCAACAACTGGGGGGCGAAGGGCCGGATCAGGTCCAGCGTGGCGGCATAGAAGGCCACGCCACAGCTCACGCCGTACATGATGAAGCACAGCAAGATGCCGGCCGTGCGCGCCCGCGTGGCCTTGTCGTTGCCGAACACCATCACCGCCAGGCGGTTGATGCCGTCCACGACCGGATCGGGCGAGGGGCTGTGTGAGACGTACTGGCTCATGCGCTGATCCCCAGTGGGCGACCCGGTGCCAAGGGGTCGGGGTCGGGCGGCTGCACGGGCTGGTCGGCGTCGGTGGCCACGAGGCAGCGGTTGCGACCTGCCTGCTTGGCGGCGTACAAGGCCGCGTCGGCCCGGTCGATCGTGTGTTCGAGCGATTCACCGCGGCGCACTTCGGCCACGCCCACCGACAGCGTCACACGCAAGCCAGGGGCCTCGTCGAAGCGTTGGGCCTCGAAGTTGGCGCGCAGGCGGTCGGCTGCCACCGCCGCCGAGTCCAGGCGCACGTGGGGCAACATCAAGAGGAACTCTTCCCCACCCCAGCGGCCCAGCTTGTCGACTTGACGCATCTGCGGGCGAGACGCCTCGACCAAACGGCGCAGCACCACATCGCCCACGGCATGGCCCCATTGGTCGTTGACCTGCTTGAAATGGTCGATGTCGATCAGGGCCACGCAGAAGGCTTTGCCGGAGCGCTCCCACTGCTTGTGTTCGTTTTCGAGCAACTCGGTGAGCATGCGGCGGTTGAGCGTGCCTGTGAGCATGTCGGTGGTGGCCATTTGCTGCAGGGTGCCGATGGCGTCCGAGAGCTCGCGGGCCTGCGAGGCGATGCGCACCCGCATGTCGCTGACCCATTTGCCGATCAAAGACAGCGACAGCAGCGCCGAGCCAGCCAACACGAAGTGGCTCCAGCCCGTCGTGGCCTTGTAGTGGACCGGGTCGCGGTAAGACACGAACACGATGCAGCAGCCCAACATGGCCACGGTGGTGATGCCCAGCCAGAGCACCTGCCGGGGTTGCAGCCGGAACATGGACAGCACCACGATTTGCGCCACGAGCAGCACCACGTTGGCGCGGATGTCGCCCAGCGAGGCGTAAGCGCCCATGGAAATCATGACGGCGATCAGCGAGTGAGGCAGGGCCAGCACCGGGTCGCGGAAGCGTTGTGACCAGCCCGAACGGACGAGCAGGTAGAACATCAGGAACGTGGTCAGGTTGAGCGCCGACAGCACCGTGGCCTGGGTGTCGGTCATGTAGCCCAGGTGGTGGGAGTGGACGATCCCGACCATGCCGCAGGTGTAGGGCACCAGCGAGACCAACACCATCGCCACGTGCTGACGCACCCGGGCCTCGGTCCCCAACAAGAGGCGCGACAGAGCGAGAACGGCTCGGGGTGGGGTCATGTGTGGCTGCGGCCTCGGTGCTTCATGCCTCCGTTATCGGCGGTCACTTTGAAAAATTGACGCCACTTGCGTGAAACCACCCCCCAGAACGGGTGGGGCGGGGCGCCTGGGTCAGAGGCGTTGGGCCCGCGCAGCTGGGCTGACCGTCTTGCTCAACTGGTCCCACAGGTCGAGCGCCTGGGCCTGAACCGGAGAGGGCAACTCGTGGAAGGCCGTGCCGATCTGCCGCGAGCCAAAGTCGTCCGGGCCCCGTGGAATGGCGCCGCGGATGGCAAATTTCCGTCCGGTGGAAAACACCAGCAGCTTGCCCTCGTCCACGGTTTGCGAACTCCCCGGCAGCACATAGCCGATGTATGCCTCGATGCGCCCATCGCCATCGGCGTCGCGCAGCAAGACGCGGTTGCGCCGCACCGGGCTGTTGTCCACGGGGCTCAGGAAGAAATCCCGGGCCTGCCAGTCCTTCTTCCAGGTGCCGCCTTGGCGGGTGCGCTGGGTGAACAGGACCTGGGTGCCGCGTTGGCCAGGGTTCTGGAGTCGCGTGACCGTCAGGAGGTGCTCGCCGTCGACGTCGGTGCAGCGCCAGGCCTGGTCCAGGGTTTCGTCAGCGGCCAGCGCCAGGCTGCCAGCCAAAGCAGCGGGGAGCACGGGGCTGTCCGGGCATTCGACCTTGGTGTTGACCTTGCGCACGCCGGCTGCGGGCGGGCTGTCTGTCAACACGCGCGCGATGGACGCAGCCTGGGCGCACGTGGCCCAGGCGAGTGCCATCTGGCACAGCAGCAGTGACAGGCTGCGTTTGGCGTTCACCGTTGGTCTCCCTTTCCGGGAAGATAACGCTGATCGGAGTAGGTCAACAGCCAGTGCGGCTTGAAGGCCACGAAGATCGCCGTGAGCATGCCGGTGGAAATGGCTTCGCCCCAGCCCAGCAACCAATGGCCGAGCATCCACTCACTGAAATCGAGGGTGGGCGGCTGTTGGCCCGCCCAGGCGGCCAATGCGCCGGTGGCGGTGATGGCCAAGGCGGTGGCGATGAAGCCGCGCCCCAGGATGTAGACAAACAGGTGGTGGGGCAGCCAGCGGCGCACCGCCAGGCCCAGCCCCAGGGCCACCGTGGCCGGGATCACGCCGGACCACACCGCCTGGTCCAGCAGCGCAGCCGCGTCGACGTTGGGCGGCCAATGGCGCCAGGTGAGGGCGGTGGCCACCAGGGCCACCCAGGGCATGCTCCAGATGGCCAGCGGCCAGCCGAACATGAGCACCATCAAGGCTGCGCCGCTCACATGGAGCGCGACGTTGCTGGGCAAGAGGTGCTGGGTCCACCACAAGGCCGGCAAGGCCAGCATGGCGAAGAGCCAGGGGTTTTGCAGCGGGCCATGCTGCAGCACCCGCCAGGGCTTGAAGAGCGCGGCCACGCCCAGGGCTGCCAGCAGCAGCCCAGCGTTGATGGCAGTGGCCAGTTCGCTGTCCACCGCTGGGCGTCAGCCGGCCAGACCCGTTTCCTGACCCAGGGCAGGCAGGTCCACCTTGGGCGCGGGCTTCCAGCCCTTCTTGCGGTGTTCCACGACGACGTTGGTGTAAATGCCGCCGCGCACATACCACTTGGCCGTGATGCGCAGGTAACGCGGCTGGATGGCGGCGACCATGTCCGACAAGATGTCGTTGGTGACCTTCTCGTGGAAGGCGCCCTGGTTGCGGTAGCTCCACATGTACATCTTGAGCGACTTCAGCTCGATGCACAGCTTGTCGGCGATGCAGTCGATGGTGAAGTGCGCGAAGTCGGGCTGGCCGGTCAGCGGGCAGTGACAGGTGAACTCGGGTACCTGGAACTGGATGACGTAGTCGCGGCCCGGTGCAGGGTTGTCGAACACGTCGAGCTGGCGCGACGGCACCGAGGGCGGGGTGTCGGGCTTGACGCGTTCACCCACCACCACCTGGGGCTTGGCGGTTTTTTTGGCGCTTTGCTTGGGCGCTTGGGCGGGCGTGGCGACGGATTTCTTGGCCATGGCAGACATTCGGTTGCGATACCACCCGCCGGGGGTGTTTCACCAAGTCGTCGTACGCAATTGGTAACACCGGGCGGGCAAAATCGCGATGCTATCATCAAAGATTGTTCCTGCGCGCACCCAATGCGGGTTTTCCCAAGCAAATCAAGGGCTTAGCGGGCGGTCTGGCCATCGGGTGGCCACAGGCCGCGGCGCCTCACACCGGCTTCACGCATGCGACTGAATTCGATCAAGCTGTCCGGCTTCAAGTCATTTGCCGAGCCCACGCATTTCCAACTGCCGGGCCAACTGGTGGGTGTGGTCGGGCCCAATGGCTGCGGCAAGTCCAACATCATGGACGCCGTGCGCTGGGTGCTGGGTGAATCGAAAGCCTCCGAGCTGCGTGGCGAGTCCATGCAGGACGTGATCTTCAACGGCTCGGGCAACCGCAAACCAGCCAGCCGCGCCAGCGTCGAACTGGTGTTCAGCAACGAGTCGGGCCGCGCCGGCGGGCAGTGGAACCAGTTCAGCGAGATCGCCGTCAAGCGCGTGCTCACCCGCGACGGCACCTCCAGCTACTTCATCAACAACCAGCCGGTGCGCCGCCGCGACGTGCAAGACGTCTTCCTGGGCACCGGGCTGGGGCCGCGCGCTTACGCCATCATCGGCCAGGGCACGATCAGCCGCATCATCGAATCGAAGCCGGAAGAGCTGCGCCTGTTCCTGGAGGAAGCGGCGGGGGTGTCGAAGTACAAGGAGCGCCGCCGCGAGACGGAAAACCGCCTCAAGGACACGCGCGAGAACCTCACCCGCGTCGAAGACATCCTGCGCGAGCTCAACAACAACCTCGACAAGCTGGAAAAGCAGGCCGAGGTCGCCCCGCGCTACAACACGCTGCAAGAACAAGGCACCACCAAGCTGCACCAGCTTTGGTTCCTCAAGCACCGCGACGCAGCAGGTGAAGAGACCCGCATCCGCCTGGCGGTGGCCGAAGCCACCAACGCGCTGGAAGGCCGCATGGCCGAGCTGCGCAGCACCGAAGCCGAGCTGGAGCAGGTGCGCCAGGACCACTATGCCGCCAGCGACGCACTGCACGCCGCCCAAGGCGAACTGGCCCAGGCCAACCTCGAAGTCAGCCGCCTGGAAGAGCGCATCCGCTACGTGGTGGACAGCCGCACCCGCACCGAACAACGCCTGGCCGAACTGAAGGCCCACAACGACCAGTGGGCCGAACGCGCTGCCGCAGCCCAGGAAGAGCTGGAAACGCTGGCCGAAAAAATGATGCTGGCCGAGGAGCAGGCCGAGGTGTTGGCTGCCCAAGCCGAAGAGGTGACGGCCAACGTCCCCGGCATGGAAGACGCGGTGCGCGCGGCAGCCCAGCGGGCCAACGAGCAGCGGGGCGCAGCCGGCCAGGTGCAGCAGCAGATCCAGCTGCTCGCGGCCGAATCGCGCAGCATCGACGAGCAAAGCCGCCAGTTGCAAGGGCGCCGCGAGCGCCTGCACGGCGAGCGCCAGAACCTCGCCGGCGTGGACGACGCCCGTCTGGCCGACCTGCGCCAACAACTGGCTGCCCACGAAGAACAACTGGCCGTGGCCGAAGCCCGCTTGGGCGACCTGAGCGAACAGGTGCCTGCGCTCGACGACGCCCGCAAGCAGCGCCAGACCGACGCCAACGCGCAGGCCGCCCGTCAGGCTGAACTCAACGCGCGGCTGGAAGCCCTGCGGGCCTTGCAAGACAAGGTGCAGACCGAAGGCAAGCTCAAACCCTGGTTGGCCAAGCACGGCCTGGAAGGGCTGGCCGGCTTGTGGACGCGCCTGCACATCGAGACGGGTTGGGAAAGCGCCCTCGAAGCCGCCCTGCGTGAGCGGATGGGCGCGCTGGAAGTGGGGCGCGTCGAGACCGTGCGGGCCTTCGAGCAAGACGCGCCGCCCGCGCGCCTGGCTTTCTACAGTGCCCAACACGACAGCGCCGACGCCTCGGCTCAGCAGGCGCCGACCGGTTCGTGCCCGCTGCCCAAGCTGGCCGGCCTGGTGCAGTTCAAAGAGGCTGGCCTGAAGGGCCTGCTGCACGATTGGCTGGCAGGCGTCTACACGGCCGCCGGCCTCGACGAAGCCTTGAGCCACCGCGCCAAGCTGGCCCACGGTGAAATCATCCTCACCCGTGCCGGTCACGCGGTCAGCCAGTTCGCGGTGAGTTTTTACGCGCCGGACTCCGAACAGGCTGGCATGCTGGCGCGCGCGCAGGAAATCGAGAACCTCGACAAGGAAAGTCGCGCCCAGGCCTTGATCGCCGAAGACGCCCGCAGCGCCTTGATCCGAGCCGAAGCGGCCTACACAGACGCCGCCCAGCGCCTGGCCACGGCCCGTCGAGAAGCCAGCGAGGCCCAGCAACGCACGCACAACCTGCAAGTCGAAGTGCTGCGCCTGAGCCAGCAAGCCGAGCAGACCACCCAGCGGCGCGAGCAAATCGGTGGCGAACTCGACGAGATCGACGCCCAGCTCGAAGGCCTGCAGGAGCGCCGTGCCATCGGCGAAGCGCGCTTCGAAGAGCTGGACCTGAGCCTCGCCGACGCGCAAGAAAAGCACGCCCAGCTGGAAGAGTTCGTGATCGAAGCCGAGCGCAAGTTGGCGCAAGCCCGCGAACAAGCCCGTGCGTTGGAGCGCCAGGCGCAAGAAGCGCAGTTCAGCGCCCGCTCGCTGGTGGCCCGCCGGGGCGAATTGCAGCGCGGCATCGAAACCGCGCAGCAGCAGATCCAGGCCAACGAAGCGTCCGCCGTCACGCTGCAGGAAGAACTGGCGCGTTTGTCAGATGCCACCGCGCAGACCGGCCTGGACGACGCCCTGGCCGTGCGCGTGGCCAAGGAAGGGGCCTTGGCCCAGGTGCGCCAGCGCTACGACGACCTGTCTGCCCAGCTGCGCCGCAGTGAAGAGCAGCGCATGGGCTTCGAGCGCAGCTTGCAACCCCTGCGCGACGAGATCACCAAGCTGCAGCTTGAAGAACAGGCCGCCAGCTTAGGGGGAGCCCAGTTCATGGAACAGCTCACCGCCGCTGGGGTCGACCTTGAAGCCCTGGCCGCGCAGATCGAGGCCGACGGCGTCAAGCTCTATGGCCTGCAGACCGAGATCGACCGCATCCAGCGTGAGATCAACAGCCTGGGCGCCGTCAACCTGGCCGCGCTGGAAGAGCTCACCGCGGCACGCGAACGCAAAGGCTTCCTCGACGCCCAGATGGCCGACCTGATGGACGCCATGACCACCCTGGAAGACGCGATCTACAAGATCGACCTGGAAACGCGCGACCTGTTGGGCAGCACCTTCAACACCGTCAACGAACACTTCGGGCGCATGTTCCCCAGCTTGTTCGGTGGCGGCAGCGCCAAGCTGGTCATGACCGCCGACGAGATCCTCGACGCTGGGGTGCAGGTCATGGCCCACCCGCCCGGCAAGAAGAACAGCACCATCCACCTCTTGTCGGGTGGAGAGAAGGCGCTCACCGCCATCGCGCTGGTGTTCGCCATCTTCCAACTCAACCCCGCGCCGTTCTGCCTGCTCGACGAAGTCGACGCGCCGCTGGACGACGCCAACACCGAACGCTACGCCCGCCTGGTCAAGAACATGTCCAGCGGCACCCAGTTCCTGTTCATCTCTCACAACAAGATTGCGATGGAGATGGCCGAACAACTGGTGGGCGTGACCATGCAAGAACAAGGTGTCTCCCGCATCGTGGCGGTGGACATGGAGGCCGCGTTGGGCATGGCCCACGCCGCTTGAAGACACGCAGCAATCCGATGAGCAATTCCCTCACCCTGTACCTGGCCCTGGCGGGCGGCGCCGTGTTGGCTGGCGTGATCGCGCACGGCACCTGGACGGCCCGCAAGGCCGCGGCCCGCCAACCCAAGCGCGCGCTGGAGCCGATCGACGGCCGCAACGAAGCGGGCGCCGACGCCGCGGGCGCCGACACCGTGCCCATGACGGGCAACGAAGAAGGTCGCCTGCCTGGCGTGGCCCGCGTGGTCTACCCCTCGGCCGAAGCCATGGCACAGCGCAGCGGCTGGCTCAACCCCGTGGGCGGTGGCCCAGCCTCTGCCGACGCTGCGAGCCCGGTCGACCCGACGCTGCCGCCCCAGCCGCCCATCAAGCGTGGCGGCCCTCGCCTGGACGCCCTGATCGACGCCATCGCCACCATCACCCTCGATGGCCCCAACAGCGGTGACCACCTCTTGCTGCACCTGCCGGCCACGCGTCGTGCGGGCAGCAAGCCACTGCTGGTCGAAGCCCTGCGCGTGGACTGCGGCGAGTGGGAGCACCCCCAAGCCGGCGTGCTCTACAAAGAGTTGCAAGCAGGCGTGCTGATGGCCAACCGCACGGGCGCGCTCAACGAGATCGAGTATTCCGAGTTCGTGCAAAAGGTGCAGGCCATGGCCGACGCACTGGGCGCTTCGGTCGAATTCCCGGACATGCTCGACATCGTGGGCCGCGCCAAGGAACTCGACGCCTTCGCCTGCGACCACGACGCCCAGCTGGCCATGCGCCTGTATGGCCGTGGCAGCGCCTGGTCCATGGGTTATGTGCAGCAGCAGGCCTCGCGTCACGGTTTCATCCCGGGCGCCTTGCCGGGCCGCATGGTGCTGCCGTCGGCGGAAGAGGGCGCGCCACCCATCCTCACCTTGCAGTTCGATGCCCAGGCGGCCTTCTCCGAAGACCCCGACCAGACCACCTTGCGTGAGCTGGTGCTGGCCTTCGACGTGCCCCAGTCGGCGTCCGAGCAGTCGCCCTTCAAGGCCTGGTGCGCCGCGGGCGAAGCCTTGGCGCTGAGCATGGACGCCATCATGGCCGACGACCAGGGCCGGCCTTTCACCTCGGCTTCGTTCACCGCGATCGAAGGCGAGTTGGGCCGCTTGTACGAAGCGCTGGCGGCGCGCGACCTGGCGGCCGGTTCGGCCACGGCCCGTCGTCTGTTCAGCTGAAACATGAGCCAGTCGGATTTCTTCGGTGAAGGGGCGACCAGCGCCGCGCAGCCTCACGCAGGCCTGAGCCCGGCAGAACAGGCCGCGGCCTGGCGTCAGCAGCTGCACCAGTGGGCCCATCAGTACTACGTGCTGGACGCCCCCACCGTGCCCGACGCCGAATACGACCGGGTGTTCCAGGCCCTGCAGGCCCTGGAGGCACAGCACCCCGATCTGCGCACAGCCGACTCGCCCACGCAACGTGTGCTGGGCCGCGTGCTCGATGGCTTCACGCCCGTGCGCCACGCGGTGCCCATGCTGTCTATCCGCACCGAGACCGACACCACGGCAGCGGGTGCCGAGGCCTTTGATGGCCGCGTGCGCCGCGAGTTGGCCCTGACCGAAAGCGACCCGCCCGTGGAATACGCTGCCGAGCTCAAGTTCGATGGCCTGGCGCTGAACCTGCGCTACGAGCAGGGCGTGCTGGTGGGGGCCGCCACCCGTGGCGACGGTGAGCAGGGCGAAGACGTCACGCAAAACATCCGCACCATCGGCCAGATTCCCTTGCGGCTGCACACCGCCACCGCGCCGGCCGTGCTGGAAGTGCGCGGCGAGGTGTACATGCGCCGCGACGATTTCGAGGCGCTCAATGAGCGCCAGCGCGCGGTGGGCGACAAGACCTTCGTCAACCCACGCAACGCTGCAGCCGGGGCCGTGCGCCAGCTGGACCCGGCCATCGCCGCCAAACGGCCGCTGAGCTTTTACGCCTACGGCCTGGGCGAGGTGCAGGGCTGGGACGTGCCCGCCACGCACAGTGGCGTGCTGGACGCCCTGGCCACGATGGGCTTGCCCGTGTGCGAGCACCGTGTCGTGGCGCTCGGCGCCAATGGCGAGGCCGGCCTCACGGCCTTCCACCAGCGCATGGGCGCCTTGCGTGACCAACTGCCCTTCGACATCGACGGCGTGGTCTACAAGGTCAACAGCCGGGCCTTGCAGGAGCGCCTGGGCTTCGTCACCCGTGAGCCCCGTTGGGCCGTGGCCCACAAATACCCGGCGCAAGAGCAACTCACCACAGTCGATGGCATCGACATCCAGGTGGGCCGCACTGGCAAGCTCACGCCAGTGGCGCGGCTCAAGCCCGTTTTCGTGGGCGGGGTCACGGTCACCAACGCCACGCTGCACAACCTGTTCGAGCTGCGCCGCAAAGGGGTGAGGGTGGGGGACACGGCCATCGTGCGCCGCGCTGGTGATGTCATCCCCGAGGTGGTGGGTGTGGTCGAAGGTCAGCGCGCCACTTACGTGCCCAACTTCCGCATGCCCTCTGCCTGTCCGGTGTGCGGCAGCGCCGTGGTGCGCGAGCGCGGTGAAATGGACCACCGCTGTTCAGGCGGGCTGTTCTGCCCCGCGCAGCGCAAGCAAGCGTTGTTGCACTTTGCCCAGCGCCGCGCCATGGACATCGAAGGCCTGGGCGAGAAGCTGGTGGACCAACTGGTCGACGGCTACATCGTGCGCACCTTGCCGGAGCTCTACAAGCTCGGCCTGGTCAAACTGGCGGCCCTGGACCGCATGGCCGACAAGAGCGCGCAAAACATCGTAGACGCGCTGGAACAAAGCAAGGCCAAAGCGACCTTGCCGCGCTTCCTGTTCGGCCTGGGCATCCGCCACGTGGGCGAGACCACGGCCAAGGACCTGGCTCGCCACTTCGGGCGGCTGGGCTGTGAAGAGGATGGCCTGAGCGGCGGCATCATGGACGCCACGCTGGATCAACTCCTGGCCGTGCGCGACGTGGGCCCGGTGGTGGCGCAAAGCATCCGCACCTTTTTCGACCAGGCGCACAACCGCGAAGTGGTGGCGCAGCTGTACGCCGCAGGCGTGCGTTGGCCGACGCAGGCGCCTTCGGCCGCAGCCGATGCGGCGGCGCTGCCCTTGTCTGGCAAGACCTTGGTGCTCACGGGCACCTTGCCCAACCTGGGGCGCGACGAGGCCAAGGCCCTGATCGAAGCCGCTGGCGGCAAGGTGGCGGGTTCGGTGTCGAAGAAGACGCACGCGGTGGTCGCGGGCGCCGAGGCCGGCAGCAAGCTGGAAAAAGCCGAAGCCTTGGGCCTGCCCATCCTGGACGAAGCCGGCCTGCAGCACTTGCTGGCCACAGGCGAGTTGCCAGGCGCCGCTTGAGCCGCCGGGCGGCTCGACCCTCAGATCGGCTCCAGCACCAGGTGGGTGGTTTCCACCGCGTGGATGCGGTGCACGCCACTGCGTGGCAGCAAGGGCCCGTGGTGCATGGCGCGCCAGTGTTCGCCTCGGTAGCGAACGCGGGACGTGCCGTCCGCGTCCCATGCCAGCACGCTGACTTCTTCGCCCACGTCCAGGTCACCCAGACCCGTCGTGTTGTGGCCTTCCAGGTCCAGCACACCTCGGCGTTGCAGGCGCAAGTGCCAAAGGAGCACCAGCCCGGTGCCCACCGCGGTGGCCAGCAACATCTGGTCCGCGTGGCCCAAGCCGAAATGGCTGCCCACGGCCGCCGCGACGGCGCCGAGCGACAGCCAAAGCAAATAAAGCGACCCTGACAGCAACTCCAAGCTGAACAGGAAAGATGCGACCAACCACCACAGTGTGGAAGATTGCATGGCAAGACCCTCCAAGTGACCAAAGTTTAAGGTCAGTGGGCAAGACTGTGAATATCCACACGCGCAGTCGAGGGTTTGTTCTGCGCCCGCTTTTGACATTTCCAAACTTTGGCGCCGCATTGTCATGTGGTGGGACTACACTTCGCGCTCCGCGCGCGGTCACAGCCAGTCTCCAGAGCCTGCCTGTCCGGTGTTTTTCAGCTTCCTACCCAGCCCGAAGCCATGATCCGTTTCCGTTTTCCCATCGTCATCATCGACGAGGACTTCCGCTCCGAAAACACCTCAGGCCTGGGCATCCGGGCCTTGGCTGGCGCCATCGAAAAGGAAGGTTTTGAAGTGCTGGGCGTGACCAGCTACGGTGACCTGGCCCAATTCGCGCAACAGCAAAGCCGCGCCAGTGCCTTCATCCTGTCCATCGACGACGAGGAATTCACCCCCGGCCCCGAACTGGACCCGGCCGTCTTGAACCTGCGCAAATTCATCGAAGAAATCCGCTTCAAGAACGCCGACATCCCCATTTACCTGTACGGCGAGACGCGCACCTCGGAGCACATCCCCAACGACATCCTGCGCGAGTTGCACGGCTTCATCCACATGTTCGAAGACACGCCCGAGTTCGTGGCGCGTCACATCATCCGCGAAGCCAAGAGTTACCTCGATGGCCTGGCGCCCCCGTTCTTCAAGGCGCTGATGGACTATGCGCAAGATGGCTCTTACTCGTGGCACTGCCCGGGCCACTCGGGTGGTGTGGCGTTTCTGAAGAGCCCGGTGGGCCAGATGTTCCACCAGTTCTTCGGCGAGAACATGCTGCGCGCCGACGTGTGCAACGCCGTGGAAGAACTCGGTCAGCTGCTGGACCACACCGGCCCCGTGGCCGAGTCGGAGAAGAACGCCGCGCGCATCTTCAACGCCGACCACTGCTTCTTCGTCACCAACGGCACGTCCACGTCCAACAAGATGGTGTGGCACCACACCGTGGCCCCGGGCGACATCGTCGTGGTGGACCGCA
>JBEEJT010000164.1:0-32580 GCA_041169085.1 Pseudomonadota bacterium
TCGAAGATGGGCTGGAATTCCAGCGCCGTGCTCTTCAGGTAGCCTTCGAGCGCGAAGTTGTGCAGCGTCAGCAGCTCGCGCAGCTTCTTCGCGAAACGGTCCGGGTGCTTGAGGTCCTGCACGCGCAGCGCGCGGCGCGCAACCTTGTCTTCGTAGGCCGGGCCGATGCCCTTGCCGGTGGTGCCGATCTTGCCGGAGCCGCTGGTTTCACGCAGGGCTTCACGGGCCTTGTCCACCTCAACGTGGAACGGCAGGATCAGGGGGCAGGATTCGCTGATGAACAGGCGCGAACGCACGTTCAGGCCGGCATCTTCCAGGCGCTTGATCTCGGACAGCAGGTGGGTGGGGTCCACCACCACGCCGTTGCCGATGTAGCAAGCCACGCCGTCGCGCATGATGCCCGAGGGGATGAGCTGCAGGGCGGTCTTCTTGCCGTTGATCACCAGGGTGTGGCCGGCGTTGTGGCCGCCTTGGAAGCGCACCACGCCAGCGGCGTGGTCGGTCAGCCAGTCGACGACCTTGCCCTTGCCTTCGTCACCCCATTGGGTGCCGACGACCACGACGTTGCGGGCAGAGGCCTTGCCGGCCGCAGCCGACGCTGTGTTGCTTTGCATGGGAATGTTCCTGTGAAGCAGATTGTTCGGGCTGGCGATCAACGCGACCGCACCGCCCAGCGTCCATCGACCAGAGCGAGTTCGCGGTCACACGCGAACTCCTGGACGTCGTGTTCATGGCCGGGCAGCACGCAGACCACGGTGTGGCCCTCGGCGCGTGCCTGGCGGATCGCTTGGCGCAACGCTGGGTCTTCGCCCCAGGGCGCCAAGATGGCCGAGCGGGTCGGCAGCGGGCTGCTGCCCGCCAGCACATCGGCCAGGACCTTGAGGTCGAGGCTGAAACCCACGGCCGGGCGGCGGCGACCGAAAACGGCCCCCACCTCGTCGTAGCGACCGCCTCGCAGCACGGCTTCGGCATGCCCTTGGGCATAGACCGCGAAGCGCGTGCCACTGTAGTAGTCGAAGCCGGACAGGTCGGCGAGGTCGAAGCCCACGCCCACACCGGGTTGAACGGCCTGGATGTGGCCTGCCAACCAGTGCAGGTCGTCCAGGGCCTGGGTGATCAAGGCGTGTTGCGGCAAAGCGGCCCGGGCCTCGGCCAAGACCTCGACGCCACCATACAGGCGCGTCAGGGTGGTCAGGGCTTGCAGCGCGTGGGCGTTCGCCTCACCGGGCAGCAAGTCGGCCAGCAACGAAGCATCTTTGGCGGTCAGCGCGGCCATCAGGGCGCGGCGGCGGTCGGTGGGCAAGTCAGACAGCCCCACAGCCGCCAGCACGCCCTTGACCAGGCGCACGTCTGCCATGTCGAGCACCAGGCCTTGCAGGCCACTGTCGGACAGGCCTTGCAGCGCGAGTTCCAGCGCTTCGAGGTCGGCTTCCAGGCCTGCGTGGCCGTAGATCTCAGCGCCCAGCTGAAGCTGCTCGCGCATGGCGTGGGCGCTGGCAGGACGGGTGTGCAACACCGGGCCGCAGTAGCACAGGCGCGTCACCGCAGCACGGTTGAGCAAATGGGCATCGATGCGGGCCACCTGCGGCGTGGTGTCGGCGCGCAGACCCAGCGTGCGACCGCTGAGCTGGTCGACCAGCTTGAAGGTTTGCAGGTCGAGGTCACCACCCGTGCCGGACAGCAGCGATTCGATGTGTTCGAGCAGCGGCGGGATCACCAGCTCGAAGCCATAGCCTCGAGACGCGTCCAGCCAAGTGCGACGCAGGTCTTCCACCCGACGGGCCTGCGAGGGCAAGACATCGGCAATGTGCTCTGGCAACAGCCAAGCAGACGGCATAAGAAATCGATGGGGGGTTAAAAGCGAGATTCTACAGGCCGAAGAGGCCCCCGTGACGGCCGCGAGCGTCACAATGCGGAAAGACGCCTCGGGCTTGTGTCACGCCCGGTGCGATCGGGGGCGTCAGGCGCCCCCGGACTGGCTGATCCAGAGCAGGATCAAGCCCAGCACCATGCTCAAGAGGCCCGCCGTGCGGACCTGCTGATCGTCCAGCTGCATGATGCGCTCGAACATGCGACGCCAGCCCTTCGGGTGGATGGCCGGCATGAGGCCCTCGATCACCAGCACCAGGGCCAGCGCCGCCCACAAAACGTCATCCGACATGTTGCGGGCTCAACTCACTTGCCTTTGCCGCCAGCTGCAGGGGCTGCGCCACCGCGCATGGCCTTGAAGAAGTCGTTGCTGGGGTCGAGCACCATGATGTCCGACTTGCTCTTGAAAGTGGCCCGATAGGCTTCGAGGCTGCGGTAGAACTGGGCGAACTGCGGGTCACGACCAAAGGCGTCCGCATAAAGCGCCGAAGCCTTGGCGTCGCCATCGCCCTTGACCTTCTGGGCGTCACGGTAGGCCTCTGCCACGATGATTTCGCGTTGGCGGTCGGCGTCGGCGCGGATCTTTTCGCCGTCGGCCGCACCAGTCGAACGCAGCTCGTTGGCAGCGCGCTTGCGCTCCGACTCCATGCGGCGGTAGACCGATTCGGTGATGTTGGCCGAGAAGTCGACACGCTTGATGCGCACGTCAATGACCTCGATGCCAAATGCCTTGGCGTCGTCGGCCAGGCGGCGCACCACGCCTTGCATGACCTTTTCACGCTGGGTGGACAACACCTCGCCCACCGCACGCTTGGTCACTTCTTCGTTCAGCGCGGCTTGAACAATGGGCGTGAGGCGGTTTTCGGCGTTGCGCAGGTCCACGCCGTTGTTGCGGATGAACTGTTTGGGTTCAACGATGCGCCACTTGACCAGCCAGTCGATGACCAGGCTCTTCTTCTCAGCGGTGAAGATGGGGCGCGATTCCGGGCTGTCGAGGGTCTGGATGCGGCGATCCAGGAAAACAACGTTCTGCAAGGGCGCGGGCGCCTTGAACTTGAGGCCGGGCTCGGCAATCACCTCCTTGATCTCACCCAGGGCGTAGACCACGGCGAACTGCCGCTGGTCCACCACGAACAAGGTGGAGAACAGGAAGATGAAGAGCACCAACAGGCCGACGACGATGGAGCCAATGCGGTTCATGGGGTATGCCTCGGTCTGTCTGGTTCAGCGGGAATCGCGGTCGCGGGTGCGCGTGTTGTCGCGCGAGCGGGCGTCGGCATTGCTGGTGGGCGCGGGCAGGCTGGGCACCGTCACGTCGGTGCTGCCGTTGCCCGTGGCCGCAGGTGCGCCAGGGGTGCCGTTGGTGGGCATGCCCGTGCCTGCCGTGGCCTGCAGCAGCTTGTCGAGTGGCAGGTACAACAGGTTGGAGCCTTGGCGGGCATCCACCATCACCTTGGTGACGTTGGAGTAGACCTGCTGCATGGTGTCGATGTAGAGGCGATCACGGGTGACCCCTGGCGCCTTCTGGTATTCGGCGTAAACCGACTTGAAGCGCTGGGCATCGCCCTCTGCCTGCGCCACCACGCGGGCGGAATAGCCGGCGGCTTCTTCACGCAGACGCGCTGCCGTGCCTTGAGCCTTGGGGATCACTTCGTTGGCGTAAGCCTGACCTTCGTTCTTCAGGCGTTCGCGGTCGGCGCCTGCCTTGAAGGCGTCGTCGAATGCGGCCTGGACTTGCTCAGGGGCCTGCACGCTCTGCACGTTGACGTTGGCGATCGTCACACCCGCCTTGAGCTTGTCGACCTGGGCCTGGATGGACTTGACCAATTCGGTGGCGATGGCGTCACGCTGCTCGTACAGCACGGAGTCCATCGTCGAGTTGCCGACGATCTCGCGCACGGCCGATTCCGCTGCCTGCAGCACCGCTTCGTCGGAGCTGCGGTTCTCGAACAGGTATTGGCGCGCATCACGCAGGCGGTATTGCACTGTGAAGCGGATGTCCACGATGTTCTCGTCGCGGGTGAGCATGGACGAGTCGCGCAGACCGGTCGCCTGCATGACCGTGTTGCTGCCCACGTCGATGGAGCGCAACTGGGTGAGGTTGACGATCTCGTGGCTCTGGAAGGGGTAAGGCATGCGCCACTGGAAGCCCGCGCCCACCGTGTGGCTGAAGCGTCCGAAGGACATCACGACGCCTTGCTGGCCTTCTTGCACGATGAAGAAGCCGCTGCCCAACCAGATCAAGGCCACCAGGCCCAGGATCAGGCCGACGCCGATGCCCGTGCCCTGGCCGCCGCCCATGCCGCCAGAAGGCCCGTTGCCGGAGCCGCCACCGCCGTCGCGACCCGCAAACAGGTTGCTGAGCTTGCGGTTGAGGTCGCGCCAGAGTTCGTCCAGGTCGGGCGGGCCGTCCTGACGGTCGGCGAGCACGATGTGGGCATCTTTGAGGGGCTCGTGGAGGTGCATGCTCATGATGGTGTCAGATGGACTGCCCTTGGCGGACGCTCAGGGGGCATGATCGTGATTGTGCATGTCGAAACGGGGATCCATGGGCCGAGAAGGGCTGCTGTCGCCTGCCAGACTGCGCAAAGCCGCTTCAGCGATGACCTCACGCAACACCGACAGGCCTTCGCCCGTCAATGCCGACACGAAAACCCGCTCGACGGAACGCCCGTCGCTCAAGGGGAAATGGTCGCGCCACTGGCGCGGCACCTGGTGAGGCTCGAGCACGTCGGCCTTGTTGAACACCAGGACTTGGGGCAGATCGGCGGCGCCAATGCTTTGCAGCACGCGCATGACTTCCGTCACCTGCTCATGCAAATGGGGGCTCGCGCCGTCCACCACGTGCAACAGCAGGTCGGCTTCGGCCGCTTCCTGCAAGGTGGCCTCGAACGATTCGACCAGGGTGTGCGGCAGGTCACGGATGAACCCAACGGTGTCGGACAAGGTGACGCTGCGTTGGGCTTCGGCCAGGTAAAGCTGGCGGGTCGTGGTGTCCAGGGTGGCGAACAGCTGGTTGGCGGCGTAGGTGCCCGCCTTGGTCAGCGCATTGAACAGCGTGGACTTGCCTGCGTTGGTGTAGCCCACCAAGGACACGCGAAACGCCCCTGCCCTCTCACGTGAACGGCGCTGGGTGTTGCGTTGCTTCTTGACCTTGGCCAGCCGCTCTTTGAGCGACTTGATCTTCTGGTCGATCATCCGCCGGTCGAGTTCGATCTGGGTTTCACCTGGGCCGCCGCGGTGACCCACGCCACCTCGTTGACGCTCCAAGTGGCTCCAGCGACGCACCAGGCGGCTGGAGAGGTATTCGAGTCGGGCGAGTTCGACCTGCAGTTTGCCCTCGTGGCTGCGCGCACGCGCGCCAAAGATTTCGAGGATGAGGCCTGTGCGGTCGAGCACTTCGACGCCCAGGTGCCGCTCCAGGTTGCGCTGCTGCGCAGGCGAGAGCGCCTGGTCAAAGATGACGCCATGGGCCTGATACAGGGTGATCAGGTCTTTGATTTCGTCGGCCTTGCCAGACCCGACGAACAGCGCCGCATCGGGCGCTTTGCGTTTGGCCGTGACCTTGGCCACGGGCGCATCCCCGGCGGATTCAGCCAGCAGGGCCAGCTCGTCCAGCGTGGGATCAAAAGGAGAACCGGGCCCGAGGTCTACCCCCACCAGCACCACTTTGGGAGCGTCCGACGCGTTCTGACCAGAAAAAGGAGAGGTCAAAGTGTGAAGCGCGAAAGCAAGTGATGTGGCATGAACAGATCAGGGGCCCGTGTCCGGCGCGTTGAAGCGTCGGCGATCAGGCGCCTTCGGCGTCGTTGGCGTGGAAGTTCACTGCGCGGCCGGGGACCACAGTCGAGATGGCGTGCTTGTAAACCATCTGGGTGACCGTGTTACGCAGCAGCACCACATATTGGTCGAACGACTCGATGTGGCCTTGCAGCTTGATGCCGTTCACCAGGTAGATGGAAACCGGCACGTGCTCGCGGCGCAGCAGGTTCAGGAACGGGTCTTGTAGGAGTTGCCCTTTGTTGCTCACGATATGCTCCGTGATAGAGAAAGTTTCGGACTTGTCACCTTATCACACTCCCCTGAAGGTGGGGGTGTGCGGTGGGTAAATTCCCGTTCACTCTTTGTCGATGAACGGGTTCTGCGAAGACTTCATTTCGATGCGCAACGGGGTGCCCGTCAACTTGAAGTGCTCGCGGAAGCGGCCTTCCAGGAAGCGCTTGTACGCGTCGCTGACGTGTTCGAGGGCGTTGCCGTGGATGACGATGATGGGCGGGTTCTGACCACCTTGGTGGGCATAACGCAGTTTCGGGCGAATGGCCCCTGCCCGCTTGGGCTGCTGGAATTGCACCGCTTCAGCCAGCAAACGGGTGAGGACCGGCGTGGGCATCTTGCGCGTGGCGGACAGCCAGGCGTCGCCGATGGCCTTCCACAAGGGGCCCAGGCCTTGGCGCTTGATGGCCGAGATGTGGATCAGCGGCGCAAACTTCAGGAAGGCCAGGCGGGTTTCGATCGAACGCATCAGCATTTCTCGCTGGTAGCTGTCGACCGCGTCCCATTTGTTGATGGCGATGACCACGGCGCGGCCCGATTCGAGCACGAAGCCGGCGATGTGGGCGTCTTGCTCGGTCACGCCCTGCGTGGCGTCCACCAGCAGCAGCACGACGTTGGCGTCAGAAATCGCCTGCAGCGTCTTGACCACCGAGAACTTCTCGATGGCTTCGAACACCTTGCCCTTGCGGCGCAGACCTGCGGTGTCGATGAGCTCGTATTTGCGGCCGTCACGCTCGAAGGGCACGCTGATGGCGTCGCGCGTGGTGCCGGGCATGTCGAAGGCCACCAGACGCTCTTCACCCAGCCAGGTGTTGATCAGCGTGGACTTGCCCACGTTGGGGCGGCCGCAAACAGCCAGACGCACCGGCCGGTCTTCGGCGGCTTCGTCTTCGTCTTCCTCGGGCTCGGGGAACGCTTCGAGCGCCAGGTCGAGCAAGCTTCGGATGCCTTGACCGTGGGCGGAAGAAATCGCCACCGGCTCGCCGATGCCCAACTCATAGAACTCGGCCAGCTGCGGGCCACTCTGCATGCCTTCGGCCTTGTTGGCCGCCAGGATGACTTTTTTGTTGGCGGTGCGCAGGTAGCGAGCGATGTCGTGGTCTTGGGCGGACAGGCCATTGCGGACGTCCACCACGAAAATGACCGCATCGGCCTCGGCCACGGCCTGGCGCGTCTGCTTGGCCATCTCCTTGAAGATGCCGGCGGTGCAGTCAGGCTCGAAGCCGCCGGTGTCGATGCAGATGAACTCGCGGCCACCCAGGCGACCTTCACCGTAGTGACGATCGCGGGTCAGGCCGGCGAAGTCCGCCACGATGGCGTCGCGGCTCTTCGTGAGTCGGTTGAACAGGGTGGACTTGCCCACATTGGGGCGGCCCACCAGGGCGATGACGGGTTTCATGGCGTTCCGAGTTGGCCGGGCAGCGCAGGGCCGCCGGCACCATAGAGGTCAGTTGACGGCCAGAGCGTAAACCGTGCCCTTGCGCGTGACAACGATGAGCTTGTCTTGCACGACGCGGGGTGCGGTGGCCGGGGCGCTGTCGAGTTCAATTCGCGCAGCGGTACTGCCATCGGCAGCGTTGAGCAGGTGGACGTAACCATCGCGGTCGGCCACGGCAACCTTGTCACGCCACATGGCCGGGGCGCTCAGGCCACGGTAGGTGAAGCGGTCTACGCGCCAGGCGAAATCGCCGCCGTCGACCTTCCAGGCGGTGAGGCGATCTGCGCCGTCGCTGCCCACCACCAACTGGGTGCTGGCGGCCACGGCCTGCATGCCGGCTTGCGGGCGGCTCCACAACACGCTGCCTTTGCTCAGGTCCAGGCAGGCGACCGACAACTGGAAGACACGTGCACAGCCGGTGTCGCCACCGGCGCGGGCCAGCGGGGCCACCAGGTCAGCCAGACGCTCGACTTCGTTGGTGCCACGCGGCGAGCCCACGTTGACATCGAAACGCACGGCGCCTTTGGTCGGGTCGAGCCCAACGAGGCGGGAGCCCTGGGCCGTCAGCAAGGTGTCCTTGAACGGCGAGAGCACCACCGAGGCGCCCAGTGCCAGCGGCTCCCCGCCTGGGCGCTGGTACTGCCACAGCCAGCGGCCATCCTTGAGGTCGTAGGCGCGCACCGAGCGGTCCACCCCTTCGACGAACACACGCTCGCCGGCCACCAAGGGCGCGGTCAAGACCCGGCCAGGCTGACGCTCTTGCCACACGGGCTTGTCGGCCGTCTGGGCTTCGCGGTCGAAGACCAGCAGGTCGTTGCTTTGCGTGACCACGGCCACGTAACGACCGTCCGAGCCAACCAAGGCCGACAGGTCGCTTCGCACCTCCAGGCGCCAAACCGGTGCCCCATCGGTCACGCGCAAGGCCTGCACATCACCGTCGCTGGAGGCCGACACCAGGGTGTCGCCCGCCACGGCCAGGCTCATCGGCCCTTCGATGGTGTCCACCCGGTGTGACCACAGCACCGACAAGGCCACCCCGGGCTGGAGCTTCTCCAGCGGCGATGGTGACGGCTTGCTGGCGCCACAAGCGCTCAAGCCCAGCGCGGCGACCGCACAGGCCACCACGCCACACGCACGCATCAGCTCAGAGGAAATTCGGGAGGTCAAGCTCATGGGGCTCGCAAGGTGGGTGGGCGCCAAACCAGGCGCCACAGGAAGGCGTTCAGGTCACTTCGGCAGCTTGCCTGCGGGCACCATGCCCGGCGGCAGCGTAGGCGGCAGTGCCTGCATCAGCGGGTTGACCTTGGCCACCGTGGTGCCTTCGGGCGAACGGCCCAGGGCCGTCAACTTGCCTTCGATGAAGCGACGGTACTCGATGTCATCCGCCATGCCTTTGTAGGCCGTCTGGTAGGCGTTGACGGCTTCGTCCTTCTTGCCTTGGCCGAACAGCACGTCACCCTTGCGATCGGCCACAGCGGCGGCGTATTCGACCGGGAACTCGGCTTCCAGGACTTTGGCGGCTTCGTCGAACTTCTTGTCGTCCATGAAGATGCCAGCCAGACGCAGGCGACCCACGGCCACCAGATCAGGACTCTTGCCTTCCTTGATCAGCCATTGCAGGGCCAGGATGGCGTCGCCATTGGCCTTGCGGGCCAAGTCGGCGCGAGCGGCCAGCAAGGCGCCTTGTTGCGCAAAGGTGGTGCCAGGGTACTTGCTTTGCAGGTCAGCCCACGCCTGGTTGGCTTTGGTGGCGTCACCAGCGGCCGCAGCGCGGTCCAGTTCCTCGTACAAAGCACCAGCGCCGGCAGACTGCTTCTGTTGCCACCACAGGTAGCCAGTCCAGGAGGCATAGCCCACCAGGGCAAGCACCAGCAGCCAGGTGATCAGGTTGCCATATTGCTTCCAGAAGGCTTTGAGCTGATCAAGCTGCTCCTGCTGCTCCAGGTCGTAGGTGGCCATGACGCTTTGCGGGTGTAGGGTTGGGAAAGTTGGGGATTATGACCGAGGTGGTGGCCGGCTTCAGGCCTGGCGCAACGATGCCGCCCAGTCGGCCACATCGGCCAAGCCACGAAGCTGTTGCTCGCCGCCTTCACGCAGGGGTTTGAGGGCCACCTGCCCTTGCGCCAGTTCGTCAGGGGCAAACACCAGGGCATAGCGTGCCCCGCTGCCGTCGGCCTTCTTGAACTGGGACTTGGGGCTGGGCGGGCCGTCCTTGCCGGCCGGGTTGAGCACCACATTGACCCCTTGGGCGCGCAAGGCTTCCAGGGTGGTCATCACCGTGGTCAAGGGCGTGCCAGCGAACACCACGGCATAAACGTCGGGCACGGGGGCCACAGGCAAGGCGCCGACTTCTTCGAGCAACAACAACAGGCGCTCCATGCCCAGCCCCCAACCCACAGCCGGGTTGGGTTTGCCGCCCAGTTGCTCGATCAGGCCGTCGTAACGGCCGCCGCCGCACACCGTGCCTTGCGAGCCCAGGCGCTCCGTCACCCACTCGAACACGGTGAGGTTGTAGTAGTCCATGCCGCGCACGAGGCGGGTGTTCAGCTCGAACGGGACGCCCGCAGCGGTAAGCACAGCCTGCACCGACGCCAGGTGGGCCAGCGAGGCCTCTCCCAGGAAATCGATGAGCTTGGGGGCGGCTTCCACCACGGCCTGCATGGCCGGGTTCTTGGTGTCGAGGATGCGCAACGGGTTGCTGTGGAGGCGGCGCTTGCCGTCTTCATCCAACAGGTCGGCGTGGGCCTCCAGGTGCTTGATCAGGGCTTCGCGGTGGGCCTTGCGCTCGTCGGGCTGACCCAGGCTGTTGAGTTGCAGCTTGACGTCGGTGCCCACGTTCAGGCCCAGGTCACGCCACAGCGCCGCCGTCATCAGGATGACCTCGGCGTCGACATCGGGGCCAGCGAAGCCCAGCACCTCGGCGCCCACCTGGTGGAACTGGCGGTAGCGGCCCTTTTGCGGGCGCTCGTGGCGGAACATCGGGCCGATGTAGTACAGGCGCTTGCCGCCTTCGTACAGGAAATTGTGCTCGTTGATGGCGCGCACGGCGCCGGCCGTGCCCTCGGGGCGCAGCGTGAGCTTGTCGCCATTGAGGCTGTCTTCGAAGGAGTACATCTCCTTTTCGACGATGTCGGTCACCTCACCCAGGCCGCGCACGAACAAGGCCGTGGGCTCGACGATGGGGGTGCGCATGTTCTGGAAGCCGTAGCGGCGCATCAGCGTGCGCACCTTGTCTTCCAGCCACTCCCAGCGCGCCGAGTCCGGCGGCAGGATGTCGTTCATGCCTTTGATGGCGGTGAGCTTTTCAGCCATGGTCTTGTTCTTTTGGGATCAGTGGGAGGACGCGACAGCTCAGGCCTGAGCCTGGCCAAAGCGACGTTCGATGTATTGCTGCACCAGGGCCATGAACTCGCCGGCGATGCCGTCGCCGCGCAGGGTCAAGGCCTTTTCGCCGTCGATGAACACGGGCGCGGCAGGCGATTCGCCATTGCCGGGCAGGCTGATGCCGATGTCGGCGTGCTTGCTCTCACCCGGGCCATTGACGATGCAGCCCATCACTGCGACCTTGAGGGTCTCGACGCCCGGGTACTGGTTGCGCCAGACGGGCATCTGCGCGCGCAGGTGGTCGTCGATGGCCTTGGCCAGCTCCTGGAAGGTGGTGCTGGTGGTGCGGCCGCAGCCCGGGCAGGCGGTGACGCTGGGCACGAAGGTGCGCAGGCCCAAGGCCTGGAGCACCTCAGCGGCCACCAACACCTCTTGCGTGCGGCTTTCGCCCGGCTGCGGGGTGAGGGACACGCGGATGGTGTCGCCAATGCCTTCTTGCAGCAGGATGGACAGCGCCGCGGCAGAAGCCACCGTGCCTTTGGTGCCCATGCCGGCTTCGGTCAGGCCCAGGTGCAGCGGGTGGTTGCAGCGCGCAGCCAGGCCACGGTAGACGCTGATGAGGTCTTGCACCCCACTGACCTTGCACGACAGGATGACCTGCTCGGGCGCCATGCCCAGCTCGACAGCCAGCTTGGCGCTGTTCAAGGCAGAGCTGATCAACGCCTGGTACATCACCTGCTGGGCCGTCCACGGTTCAGCAGAAGCGGCGTTCTCGTCCATCAACGAGGCCAGCAGCTCTTGATCGAGGCTGCCCCAGTTGACGCCGATGCGCACTGGCTTGTCGAAGCGCATCGCGGCTTCGATCATCTGGGCAAATTGGCGGTCTTTCTTGTCGCCCTTGCCCACGTTGCCGGGGTTGATGCGGTATTTGGAGAGTGCCTCGGCGCAAGCCGGGTGGTCGGTGAGCAAGCGGTGGCCGTTGTAGTGGAAGTCGCCCACCAAGGGAGTGTCGATGCCCATGCGGTCGAGCTGCTCGCGGATGTGCGGCACAGCTTCGGCAGCTTCCGGCGTGTTGACGGTGATGCGCACCAGCTCGGAGCCCGCTTGCGCGAGCTCTTTGACCTGGATGGCCGTGCCGATGACATCAACGGTGTCGGTGTTGGTCATCGACTGGATGCGCACAGGGGCGTCACCACCGATGGTGACCACGCGCTGGCCCCAGACCACGCGGGCCTGGAGTGACCGACGGGGCGCCGGGTTGGCCACGTCGATGAGGGTGCAATGGAGAAGGCTCATTTCAATTCGAGGCGCGCCACGTTGTTGCGCGTGTGAGGCACCAGGTCCACCGGTTGGCCTTTGTAGCTCAGCGTCATGCCGCCTGCGTTGCCGATGCGCAGAGTCAACGGAGGGGGCACGGACATGTCGACCACTTCGTCGCGCAGGATCAGGCGACCGAGCAGCCGGTTGCCCTGCGCATCCTTGATTTCGACCCAGGTGGCTTCACGGGCCCGCAAGCTCAGCTGGCTGTTGCTCACGGACACCGGCGCCGGGGCTGCGGGTGTTGCTGCGGGCGCGGGCGGCGCAGTGGGTGCATTGGGCGAAACGGTCACCGCAGGGGCCGCTGCGGCTTCGGGCGTGGATGCAGGCACAGCGGGGTTGGGCGCCGCCACCGTGACGGGCGCCGAAGCGGCTCCGTCGGCAGAGTCGAGCCTCAGGACAGGCTGGCCATTGGGCAAAGTGGCCGGCAGCGTGGCCGACAGCGAACCCGGCGCCGCCCCGCTGGCCGACTCGGCGGCAGGCAATTCCTGCGGCAAGCCCGTGGCCACAGGGAGCTCGGCCTCCGATGCCGCGGCGTCGGCCTCAGGCACGGCCGCCGCCTCGCTGCGGTGCCACCACTCAGCCACCTTGCTGGGCCAGTCCGAGGCACCCGGTGTGGCGTACAAGATGGCGGCGGCCACCAACAAAACGGCGGGCGCGATCCATTGCGGCTTGAAGAAGCCAGACCAATCGATCGAGCTGTCGAACAAGCGCATGCTGGCCCGCGAAGCCTTGAAAGGCTGGTTCAGGGGCGGGCTGTCCGACACCAATGCCGCAGGGCGGGCCGCAGGCAAGGCCGCCAGCACCGGCCCGGGCTCCACTTTGAGCGCGCGGCACAGGGTCATGGCCAGCGCGCGGGTGAAATTGGCGTCAGGCAACTCGTTGAAGCGCCCCGACTCCAGGGCCTCCAGCTTGGCCGGCGAGACCTTGATGTTGGCCGCCAGTGCCTCGATGCTCAGGCGCTGAGACTCGCGGGCACGGCGCAAGATGTCGCCGGGCCCTTGCGTGCTGGCGTCAGGGGCGTTGAACAGCGCCCCCAGGTTGGCGTTCGACCCCTCAGTCATCGAAGTGCCCCAACTCGAACAGGTTGGCTTCGCTGCTGCCCGGGAAACGCGTGCGCAACTGGGCGCCGAGTTCGTCGCGGCCGTTCACGTTGCCCAGCTTGTTTTCAACACGAGCGGCCAGCCAGAGGGATTCGGCGGTCATCTGGGCAGGCACGGCGTTGACCCGGCGAATGTAGAACCGCGCACGCTCCATCTCGGCCCGGCGATACAGCACCACCGCCAGGTTGTAAGACGTGGCCGGGTTGCCGGAATCCAGCTCGTAGGAGCGGGTCAGGGACTGCTCTGCACTGGCCCAGTCGCCGGCGCTCATCTGGCACACGCCACGCACCAGCATCGACTTGGTGGTCATGACCGACATGGGCACGTTGATGGCTCGCTCGAACAAGGCGTCTGCCTTGGCGAACTCCTTGCGGCGACATTGGAACCAGCCGTAGTTGTGCAACACGCTGGCGTTGTTGGGGTCGGCGGCCAGCGCCTGCTTGAACGCTTCGTCAGCGCGCCCCAGGTCACCCATGGCGTCGTAAATCATGGCGCGCAACTCGACCCCAGCCGTGAAAGTCGGGTCGATGGCGAGCGCCTGCTTGGTTTCGTCCAGCGCGGTGGTGTACTGGCCTTGGGTGAAATACGTGGCAGCCAACTCCAGGCGGATGCGGGCGCGCTTGCGCACCTCGGTCTCATCGGAAGCCGTGGCGATGTCGTTGCGGGCGGCCGCACCCGGCGCCTGCCGCCAGTTGCCTGAAGGCTGCGAACCACAGCCCGACAAGCCAGTCACCAGACTCGCCGCGGCGATCAGAGCCCACACCAACCGGACCCTTGCTTGGCGCCATCTCATGCCAGAAATCTCCACTTTGTTGTGCGGCTGCCCCTGCAGCGCCCAGCCTGCAAGTGTACGGGCTGCATCAAGGGCCACGCGGCGCCTCAGCCACCCGGGTGGTCAGCGCCTTTGTCCGAAGACGCCAGCGAAGCGAGCGCTGGCGAACCCGCGGGACGCGGCTCCAGCTTGACGACCACGGGCTGTCGCAGCATGCGCGATTGGGCGTTGGTGCGGTCTTGCACCTCGCCGGCGAGCTGCCCGCATGCGGCATCGATGTCGTCGCCACGGGTCTTGCGCACCGTGGTCACGATGCCGGCATCCACCAGGCGACGGGCGAACGCCTGCACACGTTCGTTGCCGGAGCGTTTCAAGCCGCTCTGCGGAAACGGGTTGAAGGGAATCAGGTTGAACTTGCAGTGGATGCGCCCTTTGACCAGGGCGATCAACGCGTCGGCGTGCTCGTCGGTGTCGTTGACGCCATCGAGCATGCAGTATTCGAAGGTGATGAAATCACGCGGTGCGGTGGCCAGGTAACCCTTGCAAGCGGCCATCAACTCGGCGATGGGGTACTTGCGGTTGATGGGCACCAACTCGTCGCGCAGCGGGTCGGTCGGCGCATGCAGCGACACGGCCAAGGCCACCGGGCAATCGTTTTGCAAACGCTCGATCATGGGCACCACGCCCGACGTCGAGACCGTCACACGGCGGCGCGACAAGCCATAACCGTGATCGTCCAACATCACCCGAAGTGCGGGGATCAGGGCGTTGTAGTTTTGCAGCGGCTCGCCCATGCCCATCATCACCACGTTGCTGATGATGCGCTCGCTCGTGTTGAAGCGCTTGCGCAGCGCATGTTCGGCGAACCACAACTGGGCCAGGATCTCGCCCGTCGTGAGGTTGCGGCTGAAGCCTTGGTGACCGGTGGAGCAGAAACGACAGCCCACGGCACACCCTGCCTGGGACGACACACACAAGGTGCCACGGTCGTCTTCAGGGATGAACACACTCTCCACGGCGTTGCCGCCGCCGACGTCGAACAGCCACTTGACGGTGCCGTCGGACGAGACGTGTTCGGAAATCACGGGCAGCCCGGTGATGGAGGCCGTCCCTTGGAGCTTGGCGCGCAGCGATTTGGCCAGGTCCGACATCTCGTCGAAGCTGGTGGCGCCTTTTTGATGGATCCAGCGGAACAGCTGGGTGGCGCGGAAGCGCTTTTCACCCAGCCGCTCGCACAGCGCCGTCAGCCCCTCCAGATCAAAATCCAGCAGATTGACGGCGCTCATGGCGTTGACTTCCTGAGGAAACGCCGTGATCAGCCGCGGCTGTACACGTTCAGGCCGGGGAAGAAGAAGGCAACTTCCACAGCGGCGGTTTCAGGGGCGTCAGAGCCGTGCACGGCGTTGGCGTCGATCGACTCGGCGAAGTCGGCGCGGATGGTGCCGGCGGCGGCCTTCTTCGGGTCGGTGGCGCCCATCAGGTCACGGTTCTTCAGGATGGCGCCTTCGCCTTCCAGCACTTGCACGAACACGGGGCCGGAGATCATGAAGTCGACCAGGTCCTTGAAGAAAGGACGGGCGGCGTGCACAGCGTAGAACTGCTCGGCTTCAGCGCGCGACAGTTGCACCAGCTTGGCAGCGGCGACCTTCAGGCCAGCGCCTTCAAAACGGGCAACGATCTGGCCGATCACGTTCTTGGCGACGGCGTCGGGCTTGATGATGGACAGGGTGCGTTCGATGGCCATAGGAATTCCTTTAGCGGTATGAGGTTGGTGGGATCAGCAAAACCGCGCATTGTAGCGCGCGGCCGTGAAAATGGGTGAAAACCAGGGGGATTGACGGCTGGGTTCAACGACGGCGACCACCGCCACCGCGACGACCACCGCCACCGCCACCCGACTTGTTGCCGAAATAGGCATCGGCGCCGATGTAGCCCACCGAGGTCTGCATCGGGTCAGGCTGCTTCGGGCCGCCCTTCTGCTTGCCCTGGCCACCACGGTCGTGGTCTTGATCGGGGCGACCAAAGCCAGCGGTGATGCGCTTCGAGCCCTTGGCAAAGCGACGGTCGAAGGTCTGCTCCAGCGGGTTCGGGATGTAGCCAATGCGGTCGATGTCGTCTTCCTCGTGCGGACGAGGCGCGCGCTCAGACTGCTGGCCCTGGCCTTGCTGGCGCGGCGGGCGGTTCTGCCCCTGCCCTTGCTGACCGCCATAGCCGCCCTGCTGGCCTTGCGGCCCTTGCGAGCCTTGAGGACGCTGCTGACGCTGGCCCTGGCCTTGGCCTTGCTGACCGCCCTTGCCCTTGAAACCTTGCTGCTTTTGCTGCTGGCCCTTGCCGCCGCCGCGCTGGATGTCCTGGCGATCGAGCCCGGTGAGCGCCTTCACGGCGCGCACGTCAGACTCACCCAACTCGGCCCACACCCCACGCTTGAGGCCACGGGGCAGCACGATGGCGCCATAGCGCACGCGAATCAGCCGGTTGACCGTCAGACCCACGGCGTCAAAGAGCTTGCGCACTTCGCGGTTGCGGCCTTCGGTGATGACCACGCGGTACCACTGGTTGACGCCTTCACCCTGGCCATTGCTGATCGAGATGAAATTGGCCGACTGGCCTTCGATTTCGACGCCGGTCAACAGCTTTTGGCGGCTGTCTTCTTCCAGCGAACCCAACACGCGCACGGCGTATTCGCGTTCCACGCCGAAGCGGGGGTGCATCAGTTGGTTGGCCAACTCACCCGAGTTGGTGAACAACAGCAGGCCTTCGGTGTTCAGGTCCAGGCGGCCCACCGACATCCACTTGCCATGGGCCAGGTGCGGCAGGCGACGGAACACGGTCGGACGACCTTGCGGGTCGTCGTGGGTCACCACTTCGCCCGTGGGCTTGTGGTAGGCCAGGATGCGAGCCGGCGGCGGCTGGATGCGCACCTTGATGGGCTTGCCGGCCACTTTGATGCGGTCACCAAAGGACACGCGCTGACCAATGTGGGCCACCTGGTCGTTGACCTCGATGCGGCCCTCTTCGATCATTTGCTCGATGTCGCGGCGCGAACCGACACCCGATTGCGCCAGCACCTTTTGCAGCTTGGGCGCATCGGGCTCCGGGCGCAGCACGCGTTTGTAGGCGCCGCCTTCAGCCTTGGCTTCCTCTTCGGATTCCTCTTCGTGGGCCTTGTCGAAATCGCCCGACATCAGTTCGGCGAACACCTCGCCAGCCTGCTCGGCAGCCATGGCGGCGCGGCGCGACGGACGGCCGTCCTGGTCGCCTTCGTCCAGAGCTTCACCTTCGGCCTCCCCCTCAACGGACTCGCCCACGGCGCCAGCCTGAGGACGGGGGCCACGTTCCGGGCGTTCACCGCGCTCCGCACGTTCACCGCGGCCCTCACGCCCTTCTCGCCCTTCACGGCGGCGATCGCGGTCACGGCCACGCTCGCGACGTGGACGCTCACCAGCCCCTTCGCCGGCAACTTCACCTTCGCCACCTTCTTCAGCGCGGACTTCCTGGGCGGGCGCTTCGTCCGGACCCAAGGTCAACACGCCATGGGCAGCAGGCTCACCCAAGGCCGACTCGAACGAGGCCGGCATGGGCTCCACCAGCTCTTCGGCCACAGGCGCCACGTCCGCCTTGGGCGCACGCTTGCGCGGGGCCTTCTTGGCTGCGGGCGCCGCCGCTTCTTCCGCCGCCACCACCACCGACGCCTCGGCTGGCTCTGCCGCCTTGCGGCGACGCGGCGTCTTCACAGGCGCCTCGCCCGCTTCGGCCGCCGATGCAGCCGCCGCTTGATCAGCCTCGATCTGAGCCTTGGTCCGGCGGGTGCGCTTGGGCTTGGCCTCCCCCTCCGGCAAGCCGGCTTCTTCGTTCATGTCCGGCGAGGGCGTTTGGTCAGTGTTCATGGGCATCAGGAGCGTTGGAGGCGGCAGGTGCCGCCGGGTCGGATTCAATCTGGGGGGCCGCAGCGGGTGCTTCGGCCAAGTCGGAGGGGTCGCCGGCCTCAACAGGCGCCAGCTCGTCCAACAGCGATGGGGTTTGGGTGTCAGGCTCGGCGTCGGCCACGCCGGCGTCGTTATCGGCTTCGGCTTCCGCCTCGTCGCCCAGGCCCGGCAGCAGCGCCTGGCTCACGGGCAAGCCCTCGAGGGTGGGCAGCTGGCTCAGGGAAGCCAACCCCATGTCGTCGAGGAAATGACGTGTGGTGGCAAACAGCGCCGGGCGGCCCGGCGCCTCGCGGTGACCGATGACGTCGATCCAGCCACGGTCTTCGAGCTGCTTGATGATTTGCGAGCTGACCGTGACGCCACGGATGTCTTCGATGTCGCCCCGCGTGACGGGCTGCTTGTAGGCAATGATGGCCAGCGTTTCCATGGTCGCCCGCGAGTACTTGGGCGGCTTTTCAGGGTTGAGTCGATCCAGGTAAGGCTGGACATCGGCCGTCGTCTGGAAGCGCCAGCCAGAAGCCAGCTCGCGCAGGTTCACCCCCCGGTCGGCCCAGGCTTCCACCAGCTCGCCCAGCAGCGTCATGACGCCATCGGTCGACAGCGTGCCGTCGAACAATTGGCGCATGTCACGGACCGACATCGGTCGGTCCGCGCTCAACAAGGCGGCTTCCAGGATGCGCCGGGCATCCTGCGGATTGAGGACTTCCATCTCGTCAATCGACTTTTGGTGTGCGGCGGCTTGGTGCAACGCCTGCACGCCTGCATGGTGCAGCTGGACCCACGGAGGGGTGTTCAGGTTCTGGGTGGCCCGGCCTGGCGTCTGACGCCTGGGGGCGATGCGTGGCTCTGGCGCGTTGGGCGGACTTTCTCAAGCTGCCTGGACGCGCGTCTTCTGCCTTTTCAGGGCGGTTTCTGCACTGAGGACCAGAAGCGCGTCGCGCGTTCTACCCAGCAAGAAACGCCCCATTATGCATCACTTGGCGCCGCTGGGGGGATTCAGTGGCGTGAGCTGCACCCAAGCAGCCGCCATGTCTGCCGGCAATTCGGCCGTGAACACACACGGGGCCTGGGTGATGGGGTGGGCAAAAGCCAGCCGGGCGGCATGCAGCGCCTGGCGCGTCAAACCCAGCGCAGGCGCGCCGCCATAGAGGGCATCGCCGACCAGGGGGTGCTTGCGGTGGGCCAGGTGCACGCGGATCTGGTGGGTGCGCCCCGTGTGCAGCGTGCACCACACCCCACTGATCACCCGCGCCGCCTGCCCGCCTGGCGGCTGCCAGCTGCCGCAAGCCAGGCGCTTCACGTCGGTGCGGGCAGGCTTGCCCGAAGCCAGCACCGCCATGCGCACGCGTGTCACCGGGTCGCGACCGATGGCGGCATCGACCGTCATCTCGGACGGCACCTCGCCATGGGCGATCGACTGGTATTGCCGGCTCACCTCTCTTGCGGCGATGGCCCGCGACAGCGCCGTCACGGCCTCCAGGGTCTTGCCGACCACCATCAAACCACTGGTGTCCTTGTCGAGCCGGTGCACGATGCCCGCCCGCGGCAACAGCGCCGCGCCGGCGTGGTGGGCCAGCAGCCCGTTCATCAGGGTGCCGCTCCAGTTGCCCGCAGCCGGGTGCACCACCATGCCCACGGGCTTGTTGACCACCAGCAGGTGCGCGTCCTCATAGACGATGGGCAAGTCCATCGGCTCCGGCTGGAAGGACATGCTTTGGGCCGTGGGGCGCAACTGCAACACCAGGCGCTGCCCCAGTTGCGCCTTGCGCGACGGCGCGTCGATGACCTTGCCGTCCACCGTGAGGCGGCCTTCTTCGATCAGCTGTTTGATGTGGTTGCGAGAAAACTCGGGGGTCAGGCCTGCGCAGACCACGTCCAGGCGCAGGCCGTGCTGCTCTGTGCCCACGGTGGCGTGCTTGTCGGCGCACGCCATGGCCTCCCCGACCTGCCCGCCAACAGGCCCGGCCTCGGCGTCGTCGTCCAGGTCCAGGCCTTCTGTCTCGGCGGCCTGATCGGCCGGCAGCGGCACCGGCTCATGGTCTGCGGCTGCGGCAGGGGCGGCCACAGACGCCTCACGTTGCTTGCGTCGGCTCACCGCCCACCTCGTGCTTCTATACTGCGGGCCTGACTCTGGAGACGGAACGCGGAGCGCACCATGCTGGGCGCCGACCGACGGACCTCGATCGACGTGAACCTGCTGAACCTTGTGAACAAGACGGCCATGACGGGCTGGCGTATGGGCCCCGTGAGGCAAATGACCTCAAAGGGCTGGTGGATGTTGTGGATGGTGCTGGGCGCTTCGGTGCTGAGCGCCTGCGGCACTTCGCCCCAGGACGAATTCGCCAAGATGAGCCCGGACAAATTGTACGCAGACGCCAAGGACGACCAGGCTGACGGCAACTACGAGACGGCGATCAAGAAGCTCGAAAGGGTGGAAGCCCGCGCGGCCGGCACGCTGCTGGCCCAGCAGGCGCAGATCGACCTCGCTTACGGCTACTACAAGACGGGTGAGAAGGCGCAAGGGCTGGCCAAGCTTGACCGCTTCATCCGGCTGCACCCCACCAGCCCCGCACTGGACTACGCGCTGTACCTGCAAGGCCTCATCAACTTCAACGACGACCTGGGCCTGTTTGGCCGCCTGGCCAACCAGGACCTGGCCGAGCGAGACCAGCAGGCCTCCAAAGACGCCTACGAGTCGTTCCGCCAGTTGACCGAGCGTTTCCCCAAGTCGAAGTACAGCCCGGACGCCCGGCTGCGCATGAACCACATCGTCAACACCCTGGCGGCAGGCGAAGTGCGCGTGGCCGCCTACTACCTGCGCCGGGGCGCATACCTCGCTGCGGCCAACCGGGCCCAGCAGGCGGTGAAGGAATACCGCCAGTCGCCTGCCATCGAAGAAGCGCTGTGGATCATGTCGCAGAGCTACGAGCAACTGGGCCTGATGGACCTGCGCGACGACGCCCGCCGCGTGCTCAAGGGCAGTTTCCCGGAGAGCGCCTACCTGAGCGGCATCGATGTGCCGGCTGGCCCCAAGGCCAAGGCCCAGCCCCCCGCCGCCCCGGGCAGCGCAGCCAGCGGCGGCTGAAGCGCCACGGCTCGGGCGCCGGGTTCAGCCCCCGTCCGACTCACTCTTGAACCCCGACAGGCCGCCCTGGTCGTGAACCTGGGGGCCCAGCGGGCGCACGTCCACCGGCTCGTCCGACGGCACCTCGTCTTCGGCGCCCTTGTCGACCGGCGCGCCCACCTTGTGGATCACGCTGAAGCGGCGCGCCCGGTCGTAGGGGAACACGTCGTGGACATAGCCAGCCTTGATGCGCTCCTTGTGGGCCTGCCAATAGTCGGGCTCCAGCAAATCAGCGTGGTGCTTCATGAAGATCTCGCGCACACGCGGGTCACCCAGCAGGAAGGGCCCAAAGGTTTCCGGGAACACGTCGTGTGGACCGACGGAATACCAGATCTCGCCTGACATCTCGTCTTCCTCGTTGCGGGGCTCGGGCACCTTCCTGAAGTTGCAGTCGGTGATGTATTCGATTTCGTCGTAGTCGTAGAACACGACCTTGCCGTTGCGCGTCACCCCGAAGTTCTTCCACAGCATATCGCCAGGGAAGATGTTGGCAGCCACCAGGTCTTTGAGGGCGTTGCCGTACTCGATCACGGCGTGTTCCAGCGACTCGCCTTGCGCTTCCTGGATGTAGATGTTGAGCGGGATCATGCGGCGCTCGATGTAGAGGTGCTTGAGGATCAGCACCTTGCCGCCCGCCTCTTCTTCCATCACGCTGGGCGCGAACTTCTGGATCTCGGCGATCAGCTCTTCATCGAAGCGTTCGCGCGGGAAAGCCACGTTGGTGAACTCGAGCGAGTCGGCCATGCGGCCCACGCGGTCGTGCTGCTTCACGAGCTGGTACTTGCCCATGATCTGCTCGCGCGTGGTTTCCTTTTGAGGCGGGAAGTAGTCCTTGATCACCTTGAACACGAAGGGGTAGGACGGCAGGTCGAACACCAGCATCACCATGCCCTTGATGCCAGGCGCGATGCGGAACTTGTCGCTGGAATGGCGCAGGTGGAACAGGAAGTCGCGGTAAAACAGATTCTTGCCGTGCTTTTGCAGGCCGATCGCGCTGTAGAGCTCGCCGCGAGGCTTGCGCGGCATCAGCGTGCGCAGGAACTGCACATAGGCCGACGGCACCGGCATGTTCACCATGAAGTAGGCACGGGCGAAGCTGAACAAGGCCAGCAAATCGTCCTCGCCAAACAGGGCCGCGTCGATGTAGAGCGACTTCTTGCTGTTGTGCAGGATGGGGATGGCGAAGGGCAGGCTGCGGAAGCCGTTCACCACCTTGCCCACGATGTAGGCGCCCTTGTTGCGGAAGAACAGCGACGACAGGACCTGGATCTGGAAATTGGTGCGCAGGCGAACATTGCCCACCTGCTCCAGCAAGGCCTGATATACGTAGCCGATGTCGCGATCGAGGTTCTCGAAGGGGCGCGAGAGGCCATAGCTCTCCACCAGGGTCTTGAGCATGTCGCGCAAGTTGTCGCGCGTGGGGTAGTAGGCGCGGAAAGAGGTCTCGCCGCTGTCTTCGTCGTCTTCAATGTATTCCGTGGACACCGCTGGCCGCACGAAGATGAAATCGTTCTTGTAGTACTGGCGATGCAGGATCTTGATGGTGACCGAGTTGAAGAAGGTCTCGGCCAGCTCGGGCTGCTTGTGGCCGGTCAGCAAGCCGATGTAGAACAGCTTGATCTGCTGCCAGACCTCCATGGGCAGGTGGGCGGCGTCGTAGTCCTGTTCCAGCCGCTCGACCGCCTCGTCCACCCGCAAGTCGTAGAACTCGATGCGCACACGCTGGGCCAATTGCTGGCCATGCCAGTCGGCCTCTTCGAAACGCAGCTTGGAATCCCCGGAGGTTTCGCTGAAGATCTTGTAGTGGCGGTCGAAGCCGTCAAGCAAGGCCTTGGCGATTTCAAAGACCCGTGGGTCGGTGAGCTGTTGTGGAAACATCGATTCCCCGAAAGAGAGGGGCCGCTGAGCGGCCTGTGGCTGCCGGCGGTCAGGCCGGGCTGAAACGCTGCTTGAGGGCGGCCAGGGCGTCGTCGTAAGCGGCGTGGAGGTCTTGCGCGCTGCCCACGGTCATGCGCAGGTCCTTGATCAAGCCATTATGCAAGCCGTATACCCAGCCATGGATCACCACTTCCTGGCCCCGCATCCAGGCGTCCTGCACCACGGTGGTGTGGCAAACGTTCAGGCTTTGCTCCAGAACGTTGAGCTCGCACAGCGCGTCCTGGCGGGTTTGGCCTTCCGGCAAGCTGTAGAGCCATTCGCGGTGCTGGTTGCGGACGTCTTGCACGTGACGCAGCCAGTTGTCGGCGATGCCAATGCGCAGGTTCTCCATGGCGGCGCGCACGCCGCTGCACCCATAGTGGCCCACCACCATGATGTGCTTGACCTGCAGCGAGTCGATGGCGAACTCCATCACCGACAGGCAGTTCAAGTCGGAGTGCACCACCACGTTGGCCACGTTGCGGTGCACGAACAATTCACCCGGCAACAAGCCCAGGATTTCATTGGCCGGAACCCGGCTGTCGGCGCAGCCGATCCAGAGGTATTTCGGGGTTTGCTGCTGCTGCAGGCGGGAGAAGAAGCCCGGCGTGCGTGCTTCGGTGTCTCGCGCCCAGGCACGGTTGCTCTCGAACAGGTCGGAAAGGTCATTCATGGCGGGAAGTGTAGTCAAGCCAGCGGCGCCAAGCCATGACGAGGCGCATGTCCCTTGCTGACACACCCGGCCAGCCCCCATGCACAATGGCCCGATGACTGCTGCCCCCCATCCTGAACCGCAATACCCCTGGGGCGCCGCCCTGCCCGCCCCTGGCGAGCTCATGACCTTGCGGCCCGGCCTGCACTGGGTGCGCATGCCGCTGCCCTTCGCGCTCAACCACATCAACCTTTGGGTGCTGGACGACGCAGCCCAGACGCCCGGCTGGACGGTCGTGGACGCAGGCATCGCCAGCGACGCCCTCAAAGGCCACTGGCAAGCCCTGTGGGACGGCCCGCTCGCTGCACAGCCGCTCAAGCGCATGTTGGTGACCCACATGCACCCCGACCATGTCGGCCACGCCCAATGGCTGATCGACCAGTTCAGTGCGCCCGGTCAGCCTGCCCGCCTGTGGATGAGTCTGGGCGATCACTTCGGCGCCATGGTGGCCCACGCGTCCACCACGGGCTACGGTGGCCCGAGAGCGGCCGCTTTTTTCCGCAGCCATGGCCTGCTCAACCCCGAAGACCTGGCCCAGATCAGCAGCCGCATCGATTACTACGCCCGCCTGGTGCCTCAAGTGCCCCCGCAGTTTCACCGCCTCATGGACGGCATGACGGTGCAAATTGGTGAACGGGCCTGGCGCTGCATCGCCGGCTGGGGCCACAGCCCGGAGCACATGGCCCTGATGTGCGACGACGATGGCGTGTTGATTTCCGGCGACATGCTGCTGCCGCGCATCTCCACCAACGTCAGCGTGACCGACCTGGAGCCCGAAGCCGACTCGCTGGGCTTGTTCCTGACATCGATCGACCGCTTCCTGGATTTGCCGGCAGACACTTTGGCGCTGCCCTCGCACGGGCTGCCCTTCACGGGCATCCACTATCGCGTGCGGGCGCTGCACGCGCACCACCGGGAGCGGCTCGACGAAGTCCTGGCGGCCTGCAAAGACCAACCCCAATCTGCGGCGGACCTGTTGCCGCTGCTGTTCAGGCGGCCGCTTGACCTGCACCAGACCACCTTCGCCATGGGCGAATCGGTGGCTCACCTGAACCACCTGTGGCTGCAGGGGGCGCTGACGCGCCACCAGGATGACGACGCGGTGTGGCGCTTCAGTCCGGGATGACGGCGTGACGCAAGTGGTCGCGCGCAGCGTCGAACTCCGGCATGACCGAGCGCACCACGTCCCAGAAGCGCGGGCTGTGGTTCATCTCTCTCAGGTGCGCCAATTCGTGGGCCACCACGTAATCGATCACGGAGGGGCTGAAATGCACCAGGCGCCAATGCAGGCGGATGGTGCCGTCCACGCTGGCGCTGCCCCAACGGGTCTTGGCCGTCGACAACTTCACCTGCTTGACCTGCACGTCGAGCTGGGGCGCGAAATGCCCCACGCGTGAGACGAAGAAGGCCAGGGCTTCGCGCTGCAGCCAGGACTGCACGGCGTCGCGGATCTGTTCGGGCTCAGCGTGCTGAGGCAGACCGACGTGCAGGACACGACTGGGCACACCCGGCAGCGCTGGCTCCGTGGCGTTGGGACGGGCGCCCAACTCGGCAGACTGCACGCGCGGGTCGAGCACGATGATGAGTTGCTCACCCATCCAGGGCACCAAGGCCCCTTCCCGCCAGTCGATGCGCGCCGACATCTGCTTGTGGGCACGCTCACGCTGTTCGACCAGCTTGGTGCAGATCCAGCGCTCCTTGGCGCGCAGGGCCGATTCGATGTCCTGAGCCGACACCCACTTGGGGGCGCGCACGCTCAGGCCTTCCACGCCCACCACCATGCCAATGCTGGCACGGCGAGCGCGCTTGATTTCGTAAGACACCACGGCCTTGCTCAGGCGGATCTCGTGTTCGGCTGCGGGGTGGCGAAACCACGGCAAACCGATCAGGGGATGACACTCCTGAGGTGCGGGCGTGTTGAATTGGTGCGAGCCCTGGAGAGGCGCCACCAACGGGGATGTCTGAGCGGTCAAAGGCAGTACTACGGAAAAATCAGCAGATGCAGCGAAGGTATCGGACAGGCCAGAAGGACCTTGAGGTCCTGAAGGCACGACACCGCGCCAGGAAGGGGGCACCTGCCACGGCCCAGCGGGCCGAAAGCGCATCCCCGACCACGCATCAGACGTGAGGGGTGCACCGGAGGTGCCAGCAGCCAGCGTCAGCATGGGGTCGGTATCGGCCCACAAGCTCAACTGAACCGGCTGCGCGGGTTTCAAGTGAGCTCTCCCATGTGGGTGGCCACAGGCGTGTGGTCACCGTGGGCCTTGCGGTCCCTGAGGATCAGGAAATCCGCGAAGGCCGACAAATCTGGGTGAATGGTGAGGTCTGGCACACGCCGCCGGAGGTCAGACAGGTCGACGTCGCTCATGGTGGCGGCCTGGCCTGTGCGCACCAGGTGAGGCTCACACCCCACCGACTGCGCCGCCAGCACGTCTCGCGGCAAATCGCCCACCATGGGCACACCTTCGAGGTCATGCCCGAAGCGCTGCCCGATCATCTGGAACAGGCCAGGCAGCGGCTTGCGGCAACTGCAGTGGTCTTCCGGCGTGTGCGGGCAAAAGAAGACGGCGTCCACCCGGCCGCCGAGGCGACCGAGCATCTGGTTCATCTTGGCGTGCATGGCGTTGAGCGCCACCATGTCGAACAGCCCCCGGCCGATGCCAGACTGGTTCGTCGCCACGACCACGTGCCAGCCCGCATGGTTGAGCCGTGCGATGGCTTCCAGCGCGCCAGGCAGCGGCACCCACTCGTCCGCGGACTTGATGTAGTCCTCGCGTTCGTGGTTGATGGTGCCGTCGCGGTCGACGATGACCAGCTTCATGCCCTCTCCAGGGTGCGTGCGAGACGTCACGTCAGGCGGCCAATCTCGACAGGTCGGCCACCTGATTCATCGCCTGGTGCAGCGAAGCCAACAGGCCCAGACGGTTGCGCTTCAGGGCGGGATCGTCGGCATTGACCATCACGCTTTCGAAGAACGCATCGACCGGGGCCTTGAGCGCCGCCAGCACCTGCAAGGATGCAGTGTAGTCACCTTGGTCCAGGGCTGTGCGTGCTTTTGGCGCAGTGGCCTGCAAGGCTTCGAACAAGGCGCTCTCGGCGGTCTCCTTGAACAAGGCGGCGTCCACTTCGGCGGCGACCGGCTCCTCGACCTTCTTGAGGATGTTGGACACCCGCTTGTTGGCGGCAGCCAGGGCTTCGGCCTCGGCCAGCGCGGCAAACGCGCGCACGGCAGCCAGGCGCTTGGGCACATCGCCCAGTCGGGCGGGCTGCAGAGCCAGCACGGCGTCCACTTCCTGGGCGGTGTAGCCCTGCTCGCGCAGCGACACGGCCAGGCGGTCAGAGAAGAAGCCCAGCAGCGCGTCGGTCGGGTCGGTGATGAGCTCACCAAACGCCGGCACAGCTTGCTGGAACAGCTCGGGCAAGTCCAGCGGCAGGTTCTTTTCCACCAGGATGCGGATCACGCCCAGGGCGTGGCGGCGCAGGGCGAACGGGTCTTTGTCACCCGTGGGCAACTGGCCGATGCCGAACAGGCCCACCAGGGTTTCCAGCTTGTCGGCCAGGGCCACCACGGTGCCGGTGTGGTTGCGCGGCAGCGCGTCGCCGGCAAAGCGCGGCTTGTAGTGGTCTTCGATGGCGATGGCCACGCCGTCGCGCAGGCCCTCATGGCGGGCGTAGTAGCCACCCATGATGCCTTGCAGCTCGGGGAACTCGCCGACCATGTCGGTCAGCAGGTCGGTCTTGGCCAGCAGCGCGGCTTGTTGGGCCTTGCTGTCGAGCACGTCGAACTCGTCCTTGGCTTCCACCGTGTACGGCAGCGTGCGCATGCGCAGCTGGTTGACGATGGCGTGCGCAATGGCGCGCACGCGCTCGGTGCGCTCGCCTTGGGTGCCCAGCTTGCCGTGGTACACCACCTTGGCCAGGCCAGGCAGGCGCGATTCGAGCTTCTTCTTGCGGTCTTGGTCGAAGAAGAACTTGGCATCGGCCAGGCGTGGGCGCACCACGCGCTCGTTGCCGCCGATGATGGCGCTCGGGTCTTCGGGGCGGATGTTGCTCACCACCAGGAACTGGTGGGTCAACTTGCCGGCCTTGCCCGGGGTAGCGTCGAGCAGAGGGAAGTACTTCTGGTTGGCCTTCATCGTGAGGATGAGGCACTCTTGCGGCACGGCCAGGAAGGCCTCTTCGAACTTGCCGATCAGCACGTTCGGGCGCTCGACCAGGGCAGTCACTTCGTCCAGCAGGGCATCGTCCTCGATGGGCTTGAGGTTCGGGCCGGCCTTGGCGGCGGCGTCGGCCAGCTGGCGCACGATCTCGGCGCGGCGCGCGGCGAAGCTGGCGATCACGGCGCCCTCGCGCTCGAGCTGCTCGGCGTAGGTGTCGGCCGTCAGCACGATGATCTTGTCGACCTTGGCTTCAAAGCGGTGGCCGTGGGTGATGCGGCCGGACTTCAGGCCCAGCGCCTGCACCGGCACCTCTTCGCCGCCATGCAGCGCCACCAGACCGTGGGCCGGACGCACGAAGTTCACGCTCGTCCAGCCCGGCTGGAATTGGGCGCCTTCGCCTTGCTCCAGCTGGTAGGTCATGACCTTGGGGATGGGCAGCTTGGCCAGGGCCTCGTCCAGGGCCTTTTGCAGGCCTTCGGCGAGCGTGGCCCCCGGCTTGACGCTGTCCAGGAACAGGGCCTCGGCCTTGCCATCCGGGGCGCGCTGCAATTGAGCCACCGCTTCGGCGCCCAGGCCCATCGAGCCCAGCTTCTTGAGCAGGGCCGGCGTGGCGGCGCCAGCGGCGTCCAGCGCCACGGCCACCGGCATCAGCTTGGTGCGCACGGCCTGATCTTGTGCACACTGAGCCACGTTGGTCACGTGCACGGCCAGGCGACGGGGCGAGGCGTAAGGGGTCACGGCCACGTCGGCGCCAGCCAGGCCTTGCGCCTTGAGGCTGTCGGCCAGGACGTTGGCAAAGCTCTCGCCCAGCTTCTTGAGCGCCTTGGGCGGCAGCTCTTCGACAAACAGTTCAACCAGCAGGTTCGCGGTGCTCATCACGCGGCTTTCTTGTTCAGTTGTTCGATCACTTCATCGGCCCAGGCCTTGGGAGCCATGGGGAAGCCCAGGCGGGCGCGGCTGTCCAGGTAGGCAGCGGCCACGGCGCGGGCCAGGTTGCGGATGCGACCGATGTAGGCCGCACGCTCGGTCACCGAGATGGCGCCGCGTGCGTCCAGCAGGTTGAAGGTGTGGGCGGCTTTGAGCACCTGCTCGTAAGCCGGCAGGGCCAGCTGTTGCTCCATCAGGTACTTGGCTTGCGTTTCGTAGTTGGTGAACGCACCCAGCAGGAAGTCAACGTTGCTGTGCTCGAAGTTGTAGGTCGACTGCTCCACCTCGTTTTGGTGGAACACGTCGCCGTACTTCAGGCCCGGTGCGTAGACCAAGTCATAGACGTTCTCAACGCCCTGCAGGTACATGGCCAGGCGTTCCAGGCCATAGGTGATCTCGCCGGTGATGGGCTTGCAGTCGATGCCGCCCACTTGCTGGAAGTAGGTGAACTGCGTGACTTCCATGCCGTTGAGCCAGACCTCCCAGCCCAGGCCCCAGGCGCCCAGCGTCGGGTTCTCCCAGTCGTCTTCCACGAAGCGGATGTCGTTCTTCTTCAGGTCGAAACCCAGCGCCTCCAGCGAACCCAGGTAGAGCTCCAGGATGTTGGCCGGCGCGGGCTTGAGCACCACCTGGTATTGGTAGTAGTGCTGCAGGCGGTTGGGGTTCTCGCCATAGCGGCCGTCCTTGGGACGACGGCTGGGCTGCACATAGGCGGCCTTCCACGGCTCCGGGCCCAAGGCGCGCAGGAAGGTGGCGGTGTGGCTGGTGCCGGCGCCCACTTCCATGTCGTAGGGTTGCAGCAGCGCGCAGCCCTGGGCGTCCCAGTAGCTCTGCAGTCGCAGGATGATTTGCTGGAAAGTCAGCATGGCCTGGTGAATTGTTGGTTGAGAGCAGGCGCTCTGAATGTGGCGGCAAGACGGCGCCCGGGTACGGCACCCGGACTCGACCGCAAACCTTTGATTCTAGTGAATATGGGCGGCCGTTCCCGCCACCCGACGACTGTAAATGGCACTCACCACCACGACAGCCAGGCCCAGGCCCCACAAGGGCCACAAGCTGGCTCGGCCAGCCCACCAGGCAAAGGGGGTGACGCCAGCACGGCCCTGAACGTCCGCACGCAGCAGCCCTTGCGTGTTCAAAGGCAAGGCATGGGTCACGCGGCCGCGGAAGTCGATCACCACCGTGGCACCCGTGTTGGTCGCACGGGCCGTGGGCACCTGGAACTCGAGCGAGCGCATGCGGGCGATCTGCAAATGCTGCTGGATGGCCACGTGCTCGCCAAACCAGGCGAGGTTGCTCACATTGACGAACAGGGTGGGCGCCTGGGCAGCATCCACGAAGCGAGCGGCGATCTGCTCGCCATACAAGTCTTCATAGCAAATGGTGGGCGCCACCCTCTGGCCGCGCACCTTCAAGCTGGGCGCGACCAGCGGGCCTCGGCTGAAGTCCCCCAGCGGCATGGACATCATGTCCACGAACCAGCGAAAGCCCCAGGGGATGAACTCGCCAAACGGCACCAGGTGGTGCTTCACGTATTGGTAGGTGGCCCCGGGTCGGCCCGAAGGTTGATCGGTCAAGCCGACCACCGCGTTGGCGAAGCCGCGCTTCTCATCTCCCAGCGGCATGCCCACCAGCGCCACACGGCCAGGCCGATCGGCGAATGCGGCCTCGAACTCACCCCAGAAGTCCGGGGGCAACTGCTGGGGCAGCAGCGTGAAGGCGGTTTCGGGTGCGACCACCAGCGCGCCAGGCGCATCGATGATCTGGCGGGCGTGCCAGACCAGGGCGGGCCATTGCGCTTCAGGCGTGAACTTTTCGTTTTGGGGCACATTGCCTTGGATGAGGCTCAAGGCCAAGGGCGTGCCCACAGGCTGGGTGAACTGACCCGGGCCCACCCAACTGATCGCCCAGATCAAGGCCAGCAACACCGCCACTCGGGCGCCCTGCCACAGGGATGCGCGCAGCGACCACACCAGCCAGGCCACCCCACCGACCCAGACGGCGCCCATGCCGTACACACCCAGCCAGGGCGCCAGGTTGACCCAGGGGGTGTCGATCAGGGCATAGCCACTCGCCCCCCAAGGAAAGCCCGTGAACACCTCGGCCCGCGCCAGTTCGGCCAACAGCCAGAGTGCCGCCCACAGCAAGGCGTCGGCCGCCGGCGTGCCACGACGCCAGCGCGCCCAGGCCCACCCCGCCAGGCCCATGTAGCCCGACAGCGCCAGGCACAGGCCCAGCACACCCGCCGCAGCCAGCCAGGCAGGCATGCCGCCAAAGGTGTGCAAACTCACGAAGGTCCACCCCGTGGCGCCCAGCAACCAGGCGGTGGCGTGCCACCACAGGTAGCGCCCCACCCGCCCAGGCTGCCCCGACCAAGCCACCACCAGCCACATCATGGCCGCCACACCCAGGGTCTGCAACACGGCGGGCGCCCAAGGCGCCAAGGTGGCACACCAGGGCGACAGCGCAATGGCCTGTGCACCGCCTGTCAGGGCCGCCCGAGGCAGGTCCTGCCGCCAGCTCGTTGCTGGCTTCCACCAGCGATTCACGCCGCGGGCCCACCCGCCAGTTCGGCATCCGGATCGGCGTGGCGGGCGCGGGTCACCTTGAACCAGCGCACTGCGCCACCGCGGGCCAGCATCACCCCGAACCGCAAGCCCCCCACCTCCACCACCTCGCCACGGCGAGGCACCCGGCCGGTTTCGTGCGCCACCAGGCCGCCGATGGTGTCGAAGTGGTCTTCCGGCAAGCCGGTGCCAAACACCTCGTTGACCGCGCGGATGGACGAGTCGCCAGCCACGCGCTGGCTGCCATCGGCCAAGGTGAAGATGCTGGACTCGGTGTCCTCGTCGTCGAATTCGTCCTCGATCTCGCCAACGATTTCTTCGAGCACGTCTTCGATGGTGATGAGGCCGGCGGTCCGGCCGAACTCGTCGATGACGATGGCCATGTGGCCTCGGTTGCTGCGGAACTCGCGCAGCAATTCGTTGAGCCCCTTGGATTCGGGCACGAACTCGGCGGGGCGCAACAAGGCACGCAAATTCAGCTCAGGCGCCCGCTGCAACTTGAGCAGGTCCTTGGCCATCAACATGCCAATGATGTTGTCTCGCGAGCCTTCGTAGACCGGGAAGCGCGAATGGCCCGTGTCGATGACCTCGGCCAGGATCTGGTCGTAAGGCGCGTCGATGTCCAGCAGATCCATGCGGCGCACGGCGACCATCACGTCGCCAGCGGTCATGCTGGCCATGCGGATCACGCCTTCGAGCATGGCCCGGCTTTCGGGCTCGATGACGGCGCGTTGCTCGGCATCCGCCAGGGTGGCGATGAGCTCCGGCACCGAATCCGGGCCGGGGTGGATGAACTCGACCAGCTTCACCAGCAAGCTGCGCGGATCGCGTTCGCGCCGGCTGGACGCCCTGTTTCCTGAGTGTTTGGCGTTGGCCGCGGGGTGACGCTCACCGCGCGGCGATCGACTGGGGGGAGATTCGGACACGAATGCGGGTGTCGGAGTGGCAATGTGCCGAGAATACCGCATGCGTGTGAGAAGCCCCCGTCGGGGCTACACTGGCGCGATGAGCATGATTCCCGTCACCATCCTCACCGGATTCCTGGGCAGCGGCAAAACCACGCTGCTCAAGCGCGTCCTGTCCGAAGCCCATGGCCAGCGCATCGCCGTCATCGAAAACGAGTTCGGCGAAGAGAACATCGACAACGACATCCTGGTCGCCGATACGGAAGAGCAGATCATCCAGATGAGCAATGGCTGCATCTGCTGCACCATCCGCGAAGACCTGCGAGAAACCTTGTCCGACCTCGCCAAGCAAAAGCGCGCAGGCACCCTCACCTTCGACCGCGTCGTCATCGAGACCACGGGCGTGGCCGACCCGGGCCCGGTGGCCCAGACATTCTTCATGGACGACGAGATCGCCGAGCTCTAC